>NZ_JAINDX010000047.1:0-538340 GCF_026191775.1 Sphingobacterium sp. InxBP1
CAGAGCCGATGGTATTGCCGTAACAGGTGGGAGAGTAGGTCGGTGCCTTTTTTTACACGGAAGCCCTTGCTGGAAACAGTCAAGGGCTTCTTTCGTTTACAGCGGTACACCGCCCCAGCGTACCCAAGGGCAGACCAATAAGATGGATCTAAAGTATATATGTTTATTGGGTGAGACAGCGGATCTGGAAATGGAATAAGTATGACCTATTAATCTTAGCTAAGTGTCCATTTCTGATTTTTATTAAGTAACTTTGCAGCGCAATGGGTACATTATTGGATAACGGAATTAAGCCGTATAATCATTACGGAGCTTATTTAAAGCAAAAATACAACGGGCAACGGGTATTTAAAGTAATTGTGGATGGTAATTTTACCTGTCCCAATCGAGACGGTAGTAAAGGTTATGGAGGATGTACCTACTGCAATGTGGACTCCTTTACCCCGGATACTGCACGCAAAATTCCTTCTATACGGGAACAGGTAGAATCTGGTATCGCACGTGCCCGTAATAGTTATGGGGCAGAAAAGTTTATCATCTACTTTCAGCCCAATACAAATACTTACGCGCCTACGCATCTTCTAAAAATGATGTACGATGAAGCCTTAAGTATCGACCCTGAGAATACCCTCGGGCTTTCTGTGGGGACACGTCCGGATTGTCTGGACTTTGAAAAGATCGCATTGTTAGAGTCGTATACTGATCGTTATGACGTTGATCTGGAAATGGGAATGGAGTCTATGTATAACGATACTTTGGAGCGAATCAATAGGGGCTGTTCGCACGACGAATTTGTTAAGACTATGGAAATGCTGCAAAATACGCCTTTGGATCTCTGTGTGCATACTATCTTTGGTTTTCCTTGGGAGACGGAGGAAATGATGCTTAAATATGCCGATGAGATCAATAGATTCCCACAGATTAAGTTCGTTAAACTGCACCATCTTCATATCGTTGAGGGTTCGATTATGGGAGTGAAGTATAAAAGAGAGCCTTTCGAGCTCTTCTCCTTGGAAGGTTATACAGCCTTCTTGGCAAAATTTATTCCACGGTTACGCTCAGACCTGATCATTCAACGAGTTTTCGGGCTTGCAGACAGAGAGTTATTAATAGCGCCCAATTGGGGATTGGGGAAGTCCGGAATTCAAACTTATATCGATAAGGGACTGGAAGCACGGGGAGTGGTACAAGGTAGCTTATGCCAATCGTGAAGAATTACTGACGCCGCCGCTTGGTTACTGAGCTTTGAGTGCGTGTCATAATCATTTAAAATATAACCATAAACAAGACGGGCTTCCTTTGGGAAACCCGTCTTGTTTATGAGTTCACTTTGCCGTAGAGCCCCGGCTAATTAACCTTCAACAATTGTCTTTAAGTCTGCTGGTGAATAGTTGATTGATTTTAATGTCTTGTTATCCGCAGTTCTAAAAACTAAGAATTTACCATCAACTTCTTTATAATAGGAGTCTACCCCCTTCAATTTATAATGTTCCCGTGTGGCGATGGCCTCGGCCTCATCTTTACAGGCCTTGCTCATGTTAGAGCGCTGTACTTCGTCAAAAAGTGCTGAAAATTTGTCTTTTAAACCGAATTCAAGAACAGCTCCAGCCAATACATACTGAATGTCACAAAGGGCATCTGCAATCTCAACGATATTTTTGTCCTGTATAGCTTCTTCCAGCTCCTTGAGCTCCTCTGCGATGAGGGATACACGTAATGCACATCGTTGTTCGGAAGGAATCATTGGTTTGTCCAGAATAGGATGTTGGAATGTCTTATGGAATTCTGCAACGGATGAAAGGGTTTTTGGATCAGTCATGTCTTATTGTTTTTTTATGCTATTCTTCTAAGGGCAAACTTAGATAAATTGATTTTTTTTCACAAGTGTTTATTTCAGCCTTCGAGTCGCGCCATATTATGGTGAAAGCCTATATGCTGGATGTGCGTTTCAACTGAAAATATTAACTGCAGGCGACTGTTCATACTGTATACGCAATCGCGGTGATCGCAGCCCAATTGTCGTTTTCTTCTACTTATATACCTCATATGGTAAAAAAAGTAAAAGGGCGGTGAATTTGAATGACCGCCCATTTTGACCTTTATTGGATTCGACTAGATCAAATGTTTTAGTTGAATAATTTCTCGTTCCTCTAAATATCTCCAACGCCCGCGTGGTAAGTCTTTTTTAGTGAGATTTGCATAAACTACGCGATCTAATTTAACAACTTCGTAGCCCAACGACTCAAAAATACGACGTACAATGCGATTTTTGCCTGAATGGATCTGAATGCCTATTTCTCTTTTAGTACCCCCTTGTACGTAGCTCAAATCATCGGGTTTAATGAAACCATCCTCCAATTCTATACCGAATGCGATTTTGTTAAAGTCCCCTTGCGTCAGGCTTTTATTGAGCTCAACGTTATAGATCTTGCTAATGCTATTACGTGGATGAGAAAGTTTCTCTGCAAGATTACCATCATTTGTCAATAAGAGTAAACCTGTCGTATTCCTGTCGAGGCGACCGACCGGATAAATTCGCTCTTTTGTTGCTTTGGATACCAGTTCCATGACGGTATGACGCTCCTGCGGGTCATCGGTGGTGGTAATATAATCTTTCGGTTTATTGAGCAAGACATAAACCATCTTTTCACGTTTTAACCGTTCATTGTTATAACGGATTTCATCCTTAGCAGGATCAACTTTGGTCCCCAGTTCGGTTACCGGAACTCCATTGACCCAGATAACACCAGCAGTTATTAGCTCGTCTGCCTTACGTCGTGAACAAATTCCTGCATTGGCAATGTAACGATTTAAACGGATTAGGCCATCGTCTTCTGCAGGAATATCAGGCTGTTTTTTAGGCCGTTTTATATATTTTTTATCATTGAAACTTTTGTTGTCATCAAAGTTTCTACCCCTTTCATCATCAAATTTGCGGTATGAAGATTTAAAGGGCTTATCAAAGCCCTTACCCCGGCCATTTGACGACCGGTCAGTTTTTTCATAACGTTTGTAGGAATCTCTTTTTTCAAAACCACCCTCTTTTTTATCAAATGATCTGGAATCATTTTTGTCTGTACGTCTGAAATGGTCTCTTTTGTCATATGGCCGAGAAGCATCATTTTTAACAAATGAACGCCCTCCTTTGTTGAACGTCCTGTCCGAATTGTCTTTTGAACGGAAGGAACTATTATCTCCTCTAAAAGATGTTTTGTCTGATAATTTTTTAGAGCCAAATGATTTGCTCTCACGATCATCATCTTTTCGGTAAGAATCCCTGCTTGATTGATCCTTGTTGCCGTATGACGATTTTTTGCCGAAACTACTGTTCTGCTCGCTTCTGGATTTGAAGCTGTCTGAGTTGCCTCGTGATTTTCTGGAGTTGTCATCACGACTGTTCCTTTTGTTGCTGAATGGCATTGTATTTTGCTAAAATGTGAACCGCAAAGTTAGGTATAATTTTGGGTTTTGTGAAAAAATCCTTATCTTTTTATCTTTTCCACTTTTTGTCATCCCTGCCGGTCTAAAAATGCGGCTTTAAATGACGCAGAAGGTAACTATTTGTTTTTTAAATAAATACTGTTTATCTTTGTTCCCTTGAATTTGAACCAAGCTATTTTTGATCGATTTTAATCGTGGATAGGATAGCAGTAAGGGAGTGAATGATAAGAAAGAAAGTTTTATGTAGTAGTCTGATTTTGTTTGCATTATTGCTGTCAAAATTATACTCAACCCCACACAGTAGTACTTCTGACGGCGATAGGATCGCTGCAACGAAGTTAGTCGCAGTTCCAGCCCATTCTGGAGATGACGAAGAGAAAAAAGAAAAAAGTAATTCTTTTGAATCTTACCTAAGTTCATTGACATTTGCTGAAGATTCCCTACCGACGGATCGTCCGCTGGTGGAAAGCAAATTACGCAAGTTCTTCAGGAGATTTTCATTTAAAAAAACAGGGTCATACGATATGCATAAAAAGGCACAAACCTATTTGCCTACGATCGCTAAGATCCTAAGATCACATGGTATTCCAGAGGATTTTAAATACATTCCATTGGTGGAGAGTGGCCTGAGTAAGGCTGTTGTTTCGACCAAAGGGGCAGGCGGTTATTGGCAATTTATGCCTGCAACGGCACGCTTGTACGGCTTACGGGTCAATGGTGCCGTGGATGACCGCAAGGACTTGATAAAATCCACGCATGCTGCAGCCCGTTATTTAAAGTACCTTTACAAGCAGTTTGGCAATTGGACTTTGGTGGCCGCCGCTTATAATGTTGGCGATGGCAGCCTAAGAGCTTCAATCAGAAGACAGAAAAAGGATGATTATTTCGCATTGAAGCTGAATAACGAAACGGCATCGTATGTGTATAAGCTAGTCTCGATGAAGGAAATTATTGAGCACCCGCAGAAACATGGTTATTTCCGTTACGCGGATAAAGAAACAGAGACGCTGGAACGTGATGCCAATATGTTTTAAAATAAAAAAGGATTTCTAAGTAGAAATCCTTTTTTATTTTGATATGTATCCAATCACAAATTATCTTAAATCAACGATATCAAATCCTTTGTAATTGTTTTTGTTAAAAGTGAAAAGGCTGGAAGGTAGTGATTTATTTCCTTCCTGTGAAGTCAACGTGTATGTATATCGATTGCCACTTTTGTCAAAGACAGTGGTATCGTAAATCTGATTGTTGGTCTTGTTGATCCGGAGCTTAATCTTTGTGTAGTTCCGTTTGCTGTCAACGGGACTAAGCTCAATGACACTCAAATTCATACCTTTCACTTTCTCGGTGCCAGCGAGCGCGTATTTAAACCCCGAAGTATAGAACGTAAAGATGTTAGTCGGGTTAATTTCAGTAGTCGAATTACTGGCCTCTGACACCTCCACTTCCTGTTCAGCTTTCATAATATTCCATTGAGTTTTGGAATCTGAAATCAAAACCTGATTTTTTGTGCTAACCTGATACTTATTATTTGCTTTATCGAGATATAGCGTTCCGGCGTCTGCATGCGAACCTCCGTTGGCTTGCTTTACAGTCAAGGTGAAGCTTGCCTGGATCGTTTTATAGCTGTTATATTTTTGGCTTACCTTGTTGAGCAACGCTTTTGCCCCATCGTTTTGAGCGTAGCCTTGCTGCCCAGATAGGAATAGCAAAAAGCTCAGTAGTAATAACCATCCGTGTTTTTTCATTTTAATTGTCCTTTCTTAATGTCTCCAAATACTGTTCCAATGAATATTCATCTGGGTAAAGCACTTCGCGCGCTTTACTTCCTTCAAATGGACCCACAATGCCTGCAGCTTCCAATTGATCGATGATACGTCCAGCTCTATTGTAACCCAGTTTCAATTTGCGTTGGATTAACGAAGTAGAACCTTGTTGATGCATGACAATCAGGCGTGCAGCTTCTTCAAATAATTGATCACGGTCTTTTGGATCAAAATCTACGCTGCCAGAGCCCTCCCCATTTTCGTCGATGTATTCCGGAAGCATAAATGCCGAAGGATAACCGCGTTGCGCTCCAATATAATCGGAGATCTGTTCAACTTCCGGTGTATCGACAAACGCACACTGAATACGGATCAAGTCGCTTCCCGTGGCAAGAAGCATGTCTCCCCGGCCGATCAGCTGATCGGCGCCCCCAGTATCCAGGATGGTACGTGAATCCACTTTGGATAGCACGCGGAAAGCCAGACGCGCTGGGAAGTTGGCCTTGATTGTACCGGTAATGATGTTAACAGAAGGACGTTGTGTCGCAATGACCAGGTGAATTCCCACCGCACGGGCGAGCTGGGCAAGCCTTGCAATCGGGGTTTCGACTTCTTTTCCTGCTGTCATCATCAGGTCGGCAAACTCATCAACAATAAGAACGATATATGGTAAGAATCGGTGACCCTCCTCAGGGTTTAATCTGCGATTGATAAATTTTGCATTATATTCTTTTAGATTACGTACCTGCGCATTTTTCAATAGGTCATAACGTTGGTCCATTTCGATACAGAGTGAATTCAAAGTATTGATTACTTTCTTTGTATCGGTGATGATCGCTTCCTCTTCGTCGGGAAGTTTGGCCAAAAAGTGGCGTTCAACTTTCTTGAATAGGGAGAGCTCTACCTTCTTAGGATCCACAAGTACAAATTTTAACTCTGCAGGATGTTTTTTATAAAGCAATGAGGTTAAAATGGCATTGATACCGACCGACTTACCCTGACCGGTGGCACCGGCCACCAATAAGTGAGGCATTTTTGCCAGATCGGCGATATAGACCTCGTTGGAAATTGTTTTTCCCAACGCTATAGGAAGGTCCATATCCGTTTTTTGGAACTTCTCCGTGGCGAGAACTGACCGCATGGATACCATTTCTGGACTTGAATTTGGAACTTCAATACCAATGGTACCTTTTCCGGGCATTGGCGCAATAATCCGGATACCGAGTGCTGCCAGACTCAAGGCGATATCATCTTCCAGGTTTTTGATTTTTGAAATCCGTACCCCCGGTTTTGGTATGATCTCATACAGGGTTACGGTTGGACCGATAGTGGCTTTAATACTTTCGATCTCTATGCTGTAATTCCGCAGTGTATCAACAATCCGATTTTTATTGGCCTCGAGCTCATTTTGATTGATTGTAATCTTGCCGGTACCATAGTCTTTCAACAGGTCTAAAGTCGGATGCTGGTAGCCGGAAAGATCCAATTTTGGATCATATTGTCCAAATTGGGCCACAAGGTCGCTGGCTGTAATTTCTTTTTCTTCTTTGATATCTTCTACGACCAGGCCGGGGACTTCGACCTCTAATGGCGGTTCGTCAGCTGGGACAGGCTCATGTGCAGGTTTGGAGACCGGTTGCTCGGCTACGTTTAGGGCATAATGCTCTTCGTTGTCCTCTTCAGGCTGGTCGATGGTAAAACTAATAGAAGGGGTCGTTTCGGTGCGTTCCATCGGGCTATCATCAAACGCAAGTACCACCTTTTCTTTAGGATCTATCTCAACGTCTGGAATAGGGTGATGTGTAAATGCTGGCCGTTCGAAATCTTCGCGCTGCTCCTTCTCCCTGTTGGCCTGAAACCTTTCATTGATAGATGCCGGTCGTTGAAAAGACTCACGGACCGATTGAATGGAATCATCTTCGATATGCAATTTGTTCCGCAGCTGGGTGGCTGCATAGGCTTCGTCCTCCTCTTCATCATCGGAATCATCCGACAGTCTGGATCTACGGTTGCTGAACAATAAGAATTTGAAATCGAGATTATACAGCAGAATCAAGGTCGTCAAATAGGCGAATGCCAGGATACAGCCTACTCCGACAACGCCGACTTGTGCTTCCAGCAGCTTATTTGTCCAGAAACCAAATTTACCTTCTAACATATGTGGCGTGTCGGCCATAAAACCATGAAGAAATCCCAAGGTTACAGAAATAAATACAATGGCGACAAAAGAGTATACTACAGTCCGGTATAGTGGCAGAAGTGACTTTTTAAATAATAAACGGTATCCCAAAATAAATAGAACCGGGATAAAGAGGAAAGAGGCTACGCCAAACCACTCATACATAAACTGATTGGCTAGCAACGCGCCGAATTTGCCCAGTTTATTGTCCACAACAGGGAGTTCTACTGCTTCATCATGGATCTCTTCGGACGAACTAAAAAGAGTCGCCCAGCCTCCATTCGTTTTGGCGATATAACTTTGGTCGTCCTGCCATGTGAACAGATAGGAAACAAAAGCTGTGGCGAAGGCCAACGAAAGCAAAATCAATAGGATCCCTAAAATTTTAACCGTCTTTTGTTGCGCATCCGAATAATCTCGAGGGATGCTATTTTTCTGACTTTTTTCTTTTTTGGACGTCGCTGATTCTCTTTGCGGGGCACGCTTGCCAGAAACTGAATTTCCGGTCTGCCTAAATGTATTTCCTTTATTTGACATTGAAAAGCTCACAATTATACTGCTTACAAACTTAGTTATTTTGATAGTATTTTGAAGATCATCGCTATCATTATTTTAAGTTTGTGGTTTTTTATACCACCATTTCTTATTATTGGCCGATGCGGACAGGCAGTAGCATAAACGATTAATTTTAGTATTGACTATTAAGATTTAGTAGTAATTACAGCAAGCAAATACTATGCCCTGTGGACGCGTAGGGGACAACAATGAGGGGCTCAAGACAGCAGGACGATGAAACCTGTCTTTTCCCGCTGCACTAAATTATGTAGTTTTACAAATATAATAAAGGCGATATGAACAAGTTTGAAATACGGAAGGCGACGCAACAGGATAAAGGTCGAATATGGGAAATCATCCAGCAGGCGATCGCGCTCCGAAAGGAGCAAGGAAGCCGACAATGGCAGGATGGGTACCCCAATGAAGAGGTCGTACAGTCGGACATTGATAGGGGATATGGATATGTGGTTGAGATGGGAACAAAGATCGTAGGCTATGTCGCTATTATTTTTGATATAGAACCGGCCTATACTGCGATCGAAGGTCAATGGCTCAGTGATGGAAAATATGTGGGGATACATCGGCTAGCGTCGGCTCAGGATCCACACATAAAAGGAGTGGGTACCGCAATTATGAAAGCCGTGGAGGAGATTGCTGTAGGCCATGAAGTCTACAGTATTAAAGTGGATACGAATTTTGACAATGCCGGAATGCTGCATGTATTTGACAAGCTGGGCTATCAATATTGTGGGGAGGTGTATTTCAGAGGAGCTGCCCGCAGGGCTTTTGAAAAATTGCTAAAATAAATGAGAATACAGGTCTCATAAAAAAATCCCTTTTAATTTGTTAAAAGGGATTTTTTATGAGATCTTGCGACGTTAATCAAGGATACCAATAATTAATCAATAATGATCAGATAATAGTTTTTCTTACCGCGTTGTGCAATGATATATCTATTGTTGACCAAGTGGTTTTCACTGATCACCTGCTCGGTGTCCGTTGCTTTTTGGCGGTTAATGGAAACGCCACCACCTTGAAGCATTTTACGTGCTTCCCCTTTTGATGGAAATACCTGTGTATGTACAGCCAGCAGGTCCAGGATGTTCATACCGGTTGTTAATTCATTTCTTGGTACGCTGAATTGCGGGATGCCTTCGAAAACTTCGAGCACAGCCTCATGATCCAGGTTATTCAAGAAATCTAAAGAACCGTTACCGAAAAGGAATTCCGAGGTTTTGATGGCTGTTTCATAAGCTTCTTCGGAATGTGTGCGGATTGTGATATCTTTTGCCAAGGCTTTTTGAACAATACGTAAGTGCGGTGCTGCATCATGCTCGGCAATGATGGCTTCGATCTCTTGCTGCGTTTTAAGCGTAAAAATCTTAATCCAGTTTTTTGCATCGTCATCCGAGGTGTTCAGCCAGAACTGATAGTATTTGTATGGTGATGTTTTCTTTGGATCGAGCCATACCGCACCGGATTCAGTTTTTCCGAATTTTTGACCATCTGCTTTTTTGATCAGTTGTGTGGTAATGGCGTAGGCAGTACCCTGATCCTGACGACGGATCATCTCACTACCGGTTACAATATTGCCCCACTGGTCCGAGCCGCCCATTTGCACCTTGCAGTTGTGGTGTTTCCAAAGGTAATAGAAGTCATAGCCTTGAATCAGCTGATAGGTAAATTCCGTGAACGAAAGACCATTGTCACCTTCGAGACGCTTCTTGACGGAGTCTTTGGCCATCATATAGTTGACGGTGATCATTTTACCGATGTCGCGAATGAAGTCCAAGAATTTAAAATCTTTGAACCAATCGTAGTTATTGACCATTTTGGCATCATTTTCACCTTCTCCAAATTCAAGAAATTTGCCTAACTGTTTTTTTAGACAAGCAACATTGTGTTGTAGGGTTGCTTCGTCCAATAAGTTACGCTCTGCAGATTTGAAAGAAGGGTCTCCGATCATTCCTGTTGCACCACCGACCAACGCGACTGGTTTGTGGCCGGCATTCTGAAAATGGATCAGGGTCATGATCTGAGTTAGATGTCCTACGTGCAGAGAGTCTCCCGTGGGGTCAAAACCGATATAGCCAGCGACTTTTTCTTTATTCAGTAAGTCTTCAGTTCCAGGCATAATATCTTGTAGCATGCCTCTCCAACGTAATTCTTCTACAAAGCTCATTGTTAAATGGATTTAATTTTTTAATTTACAAGATGCAAAGATAGGAGATTAAGCGTATATTGAGCGAATAATTCCGGATAAAAGCACACGCTAATAAGCTAGTATGAATTTTTTATCACATTTTTATTTTGAACGGTTTGCGACCACCCCTGAGCGAATTGTGGGGGGGCTGTTGCCCGACTTAGTAAAAAATGCGGATAAATCTTTCGTTTTGAAACCCAGACAGTACGAGGTGGAACTGATGGATCATCCGTTGCTTGAGCAGCTCTATATCGGTTGGAACCGCCATATAGAGGTCGATCGCCTTTTCCATAATTCGGCTTACTTTTTTCGTCATACGCATCTGCTGAAACTTCATATTCAAGGTAGCTTGCAAGGGCTGCCAATACGTCCGTCCTTTATGGCGCACATCGCTCTGGAACTATTGTTGGACCATATTCTGACCCAGCAGCATGCCGTGTCCATTGATAAGTTTTACACAGCATTGATTCAGGTAGATGCTAATGCCGTCCGCAGGTTTCTGCAAATAAATCAATTGAGCGATATTCCCAAATTTCAACGGTTTTATCAGCAGTTTATCGAATGGAAATACATTTACGATTATGCACACATCGAAAAAATTGCCGGGGCGCTATTTAATATCTGTAAACGTTTGTGGCAGTTTGAAGTTCAGGAATCCCATCGGCAGCGATTGACGGAACAGCTTATTTCCTACCTCCGCGAGCATATGAGCGATTATCAGGACATTTATCACTATATTCATTATGAACTGGTAGGTTTTAAATAGGCGCCGAAAAAATACCAATAGTATAAGACCTTGAAAATATTTATTTTCGCATAAATTTTACGGATAAAACTAATTTACATGTCACATAGACTTTTTCGAAAGAAAAGTGTTGACCAGATCTTACACGACACGCAGAAAGAAGGGGGGACTGGCTTAGCAAAAGTATTGGGAGTAACGGATTTGGTTTCCTTAGGTATAGCCGCGATTGTCGGAGCAGGGATTTTTAGTACGATTGGGCTGGCGAGTTACGAAGGTGGGCCCGCTGTTTCTCTTCTATTTATTTTTACAGCTTTCGCCTGCGTCTTTACGGCCTTGGCTTATGCTCAGTTCGCCAGCACGGTACCGGTATCCGGTTCGGCGTATACTTATGCTTATGTGGCATTTGGTGAACTGTTTGCCTGGATTATCGGCTGGGCCTTGGTTCTGGAGTATGCTGTATCCAATACCGTAATTGCAATTTCTTGGTCGCAGTACTTTGTGTCTATGCTGGAGGGATTTGGTATCCATATTCCTGCTTGGCTTTCCATGGCTCCGGGTTATGCTTTCGATGCTGTGGACAAACTGAACCAACATGGAATGGCCAGCCTTACAGCGATAGATCAGCACGGTCTGGATGCTTTCAATAACGCTCCACGGGTCGCGGGGATGCCTATTATTTTTGATTTGCCGGCTGGAGTGATCACCTTTTTGGTGACTTGGCTTGTATATATTGGGATTAAAGAATCACAAAAAGCGAGTATGATCATGGTCATGATCAAGGTTGGGATTATACTGGCGGTCATCTTCGGAGGTATATTCTATGTAAAGCCTGAAAACTGGACCCCTTTCGCGCCCAACGGGCTACAGGGCGTACTCGGAAGTGTAGCAGCTGTATTTTTTGCATTTATAGGTTTTGATTCGATCTCGACGACGGCCGAGGAATGTAAAAATCCGCAGAAGGATCTACCTAAAGCCATGATTTATTGCTTGCTAATCTGTACAGTATTATATGTGGCCATTACGCTGGTGTTGACGGGGATGGTCAACTATACCGAACTCAATGTGAAAGACCCTCTGGCCTTTGTATTTAAATATGTGGGTTTTGACCACATGGCCGGCATTATATCGGTGACCTCTGTCATAGCCATTACCAGTGCTCTTTTGGTTTATCAGCTGGCACAGCCCCGTATTTGGATGACCATGAGCCGGGACGGTCTTCTTTGGAAGAAATTTGCAACCATCCACCCTAAATACAAGACACCTTCCTTTGCCACCATCGTGACAGGGCTGGTCGTAGCGATTCCATCGCTGTTTTTCAAAATGGATTTTTTTGTGGACCTGACAAGTGTAGGTACATTTTTCGCCTTTATCTTAGTTTGTGCAGGTGTCTTATATATGGATTACTCAGGCCTATCGGCTAAATCCAAATTTAAAGTTCCCTACGTGAATGGAAAGTATCTTGTCGGAGCAGGTCTACTGATAGCTGTTGTGTGCCTCTACCTCTACGGGAAGGACATCCTTGTCGAATGGGAGCGGCTATCCTGGGTAGAGATTGTGGAACACAAAATGCTCGTTATTATTTTTTGGCTGACTTGGCTTGTCTTGAGCGTATATAGCTTTAAGATGAATTTTTCACTTCTTCCGGTTATCGGTATATTGATCAATCTTTATTTAATGACTGAGTTAGGAGCAAGTAACTGGATAATTTTTGTGATCTGGCTGGTAATCGGATTAGGGGTGTATTTTATGTATGGTTATAAACATTCAAAACTCAATAAATCGGTTGTGATCTAACGATTGGACTTTTGGATCTGTTTTGATAAGCAAACGGGCTGCGCAATGATTGAGCAGCCCGTCTTATTATGTATAAGCCGTTTTATGGTTTAAAATCTCCACAAGAGGATCCGGCTTACTTTATTGCCCTGTTCCATACGGATGACTTCAGATTCTTTTACATTGATTTTCTTTAGTTTATGCAGTAAAAATCTGACATCTTCACGGTGTGCGACCAATGTTGAAAACCATTTCACCTGATCTTTATGAAATTGGCTTTCAAATATCATGCGCGTGAGGAATGCTTTCTCGCCTCCGTCGCACCAAAGTTCGCTGCCTTGTCCGGCAAACGTCTGTATGACTGGGTTTTCGCCCACCTTGGCCTCTTTAATACCCGTCGTCTTGCGGATTGACTGTTGCAATGCTTCTGTCTGCGAGCTGAAAAAAGGCGGGTTGCAGATGACCATATCAAATTTTTCGTCGGGAAGAATAATGTCCTTAAAGATGGCTTTTGGATTATTCTGCAGCCGTATTTGTATGCTCTTTTTCAAGCTCATATTGGTCCGGGTAATTTCAATTGCGTTTGAGTAAGCTTTTTTAATAATTTCGGAGCCTACAAAACTCCATCCGTACTCCTGGTGGCCGATGATGGGATAGATGCAGTTGGCGCCCACACCGATATCCAAGATGCGCACTTTTCCGCCCTTTGGGATTTCGCCGTTGTTGTCCCTGGCGAGAATGTCCGCAGCGTAGTGGATGTAATCGGCCCTCCCCGGAATGGGAGGACAAAGGTTTTCCTTAGGGATATCCCAGTGCTGAATGTTGTAGTACTTTTTTAAAAGTGCCTGATTTAAGGCTTTCACCGCTTCGGGATTATTAAAGTCGATTGTTTTTACTTTGTAAGCATTTAATGTGACAAAATCTTTTAAGGAAGGTTCGACTTTGCTGAGTTCATCAAAGTTGTAGTTGTCGAGATGTCTATTTCGAGGATGTAATTTCTTTTTGGGGTTAGCGTCTGCCATTATGTATCTTATTTGGAAACAAAAGTAACGGAATTCTACCGAATAAAAAAGGTGATGCCTCGGCATCACCTTTTGATCAAATTAATCTTTCCGTGTGAGATGCACTTCAGAAGTCTGTGGAAAATTTAACGGAACCCGTTCCACAGTTACAAAACTCGAGTCCAGGCCAAAGCCTTTTTCTTCTGACAGACTCATTTTTTTTAGATAGCCATAGATATCCATGATGACTTTTTCTATCCAGGTCAGCTGGTTGGTCTTGGATAGAACCTTTTCCAGTACGACAAATTTAAAGTCGCCCGGAATATTGTGCTTGCGTAAAGTATTGTACTGGCTGGTAATATCAATTTCACCTTTTTTTACCATATCTTCCACTACTTTTCTAAAAAGCAGACTGATGCGCTGTTCTTCTCTAAAACCCAATTTGAAATCGATGCGTATCAGCTTTCCGGGGATCAGCTGATCAATGGAGTACTCTCTTGTATGCGGATGGTCCATAACATCTACGTGCACAAGCCAATATACATCGGCGCGCTTAGGTTTTTTGTTAATGATCGAATAGATAATTTTGGCTTCGATCTCAGACTTAAAGTTTGCACTGGTCAGGTATACTAAGTGGGAGGCGAATGGAGGTACCGATTTATCTTCACTTAATTCGGAGATAATGGGATAATATTTATTGATGTTGATAAAATTGACGAATCGATTCTTAATTTTGCGTGCAGTATACCAACAATACATGGTTCCGAAAAGGGCAATAGCAAGCAGCAAAGTCAGCCAGCCGCCGTGCGCAATCTTGACGCCGTTACCGACAAGGAAGGTGAGTTCGATGACAAAGTAGGCGAACAGGAATATGCCAATTAGTACGCGATTTACCTTTTTCATTGCTAAAAAATAGCCCATTAATATGGTTGTCATCAGCACTGTTAGGTTGATCGCCAGCCCATATGCCGCATCCATTTTGCTGGATTCCTCAAACACCCAGATGACAATCATACATCCTATCCAAAGGATCAAATTAATGGAAGGTACATATAATTGACCTTTATGTTCGCTTGGGTAACGGATAGCCACCTTCGGCCAAATGTTAAGCCGCACGGCTTCCGAAATCAAGGTATAGGATCCCGAAATCATGGCTTGGCTCGCGATGATGGCAGCTATGGTAGCGATGGCGATACCATACCCGATAAACCAGTCGGGCATAATGGAGTAAAATGGATTGGCTCCGCCCAGTACACGGCCTTCTTGGGTCAGTAACCAGGCTCCCTGACCAAAATAATTTAAGATCAGCGTAATTTTAACATAAATCCAGCTGATGCGGATATTGGCTTTGCCACAGTGTCCCATATCAGAATACAAGGCCTCCGCCCCCGTGGTACAAAGGAACACTGCACCGATTAAAAGTAAGGAGTGTGGATAAGTAATCAGAATATGAAATGCATAGTATGGATTGATGGCCTTCATGACTTCCGGTGCCAGATGAATATGGGATAAACCAAGAACGCCAATGATGGTAAACCAGATGGTCATCAAGGGACCAAAAACTTTTCCGACCACCGAAGTGCCGAATCGTTGAATAATAAAAAGCAAGGAGATGATTGTCACTACAATAGGAACAGTAGGCAGCCCGGGAAACTTAATATCAAGACCTTCTATTGCAGACGAAATGGTGATGGCCGGCGTAATCATACCATCGGCTAATAGTGTTGCCGCGCCGATCATGGCCGGAAATATTAACCAAGGCGCTCTCTTGCGGACCAAGGAGTAAAGGGAAAGAATCCCACCTTCGCCTTTGTTGTCAGCGCGTAAGGTGATCCAGACATATTTTACTGTCGTTTGTAAGGTTAGTGTCCAGAAGACACAGGAGAGTCCGCCCAGAACAAGATCTTTGTGAATGGCACCTTGTCCCATGATTGCCTTGAAGACATATAAGGGTGAAGTTCCGATATCTCCAAAGACGATTCCTAAGCTGATCAACAAACCTGCAAAGCTAAGTTTGTTGATACTGTTGTGATGACTATTATCTGTCATTATGTGTTATTTTGTTTCACAATATTTTGCAAAAATAAACTTTTTGCCTGTACTTTAATGTGGTACATTTTCTGCGCCAAATTTTAGCATTTCCTTTGACATGCGCAATAGCTGTTAAAATTTGTTAAAAGAATCCGGACATGGCCCGTTACGCTGAAAAACTTTTAAACAAAATACTAACTTTGTTGTTGATAATTCAAATAGTTAGCGTTATATTTGATTAAACCGTAACCAGTATTTGAAGTCTAATTTAACACTATGGGGAGAAATCTACTTAAAGCAGCTTATTTAACACTTTTGACCGCACTGACATGGTGCAGCGGGGTGGTTCATGTGTATGCCAAATCTCCTTATGACCATACGTTTTCGAAGCAGACCTGGGAAAGTGAGGCATTTGGCGACAATAACAGCAAGGATAATGAGAAGATCATTAATAATGTGAAGGTATTCTATAATCCTATTGCCGAACAGATTAGTTTGTCTTTTAAATTAGCGAAGTCTTCCAGTGTATCGATTAAGGTGATGGACGCATTGGGTAACGAAATTTTACAACTAATGAACGGGAATCTAGAGGGGGGTATTCAGAATTTGTCTTTTGAACATGGTGGAAAACTGACTACTGGGTTTTATTTTGTTCGGGTGGTCGCTGGTTCAGAAACTGTGGTGAAACGATTTTCAGTACGTTAAGAAAGTAGATTATTATAATTTTAGATAAAAAACGGGAATCCAAGGACTCCCGTTTTTTTTATTCCTATTCCTGTACTTCATCTACCCATAATCCGTCATCTTTAATAATTTTGATCAGTTCATCCAAGGCCTGTGCAGAGCTGACATTTTTTTTGACGACTTGCTGGCCACGATATAATGTGACTTTGTCCGGCCCCGCACCGACATAACCGTAATCTGCATCTGCCATTTCGCCCGGCCCATTTACAATACAGCCCATGATCCCTATTTTCAGTCCTTTTAGATGGTTGGTCCTGCTTCGGATCATTTGGGTGGTCTCTTGGAGGTCGAACAGTGTACGGCCGCAGCTGGGACAGGATATATATTCCGTTTTTGATATTCTAGAACGGGTCGCCTGCAGTATTCCGAAGGATAGCGAGGCGATATTCTCCAGCGCTGTAGCGGGTGAATCGATCCAAATCCCTGAACCCAGGCCGTCAATCAGTAGTGCACCCATATCCGTAGACGCATAGAGCTGTATCTTGGAGATCGGCTCTTCAGGATTCATAAAATCACCGACAGGTCCCGAGAACTCTTCCTTGGGATAGGTCCTTTTGATAATGACAGGATTGTCGATTCCAATATCTTGTAGGTTTCTGAAAAATTGCCGTTGATCAGCCATTCCGTGAATATGGTCGGTTTCGACAATAAATACAACCGTATTATCCAGCTGCAAAGACTCAAATACAGCTGTTGCCAAATCCGCATTGCTGATCTTGACCATGTTGAGCACCCGGTCTTTTCGTGTTGCATGCACAAACTCATGCAGCGTATAAAGGGGATGTATATTTGTTATATCCTTGAGTGTAGACCAGGTGGTAAAATTATAAACCTGCTTTAAATTTGCCGGCATAGTAAATGAGGGCAAATTGTCACCCAGATAGACGAAGTCTACCGACTGTTCGCCCATGTGATATTTATCCAGGAGCATATCGTAGCGATAGCCTACCTTAGCGAGAATTTGGGCATCTTTTAGATTTTCATCGGAAATGTCGATAACGATGCGTGGTACCAGCGAGCCTCCGATAAAAGTATTTACCTCCTGGCTCAGATAAGGTTGTGCAGAACTATCCGGTGAGAACTGAATAATTTCCGGCTGCCGCTGCTCGGCCAGTTGCTTTTTGCGTTTACTATATCTATTGACTAATGCAATAGCTACCGGAGCCTCGCGCTCGGGTTCTTCGGTCAAAGACACCCGCACGGTATCGCCCAGACCATCCTCCAATAAGGTTCCGATACCGACAGCCGATTTTATACGACCATCCTCACCATCACCCGCTTCGGTCACGCCCAGGTGTAATGGATAATTCATGTTCTCAGAAACCATCTTTTCAACGAGCAGGCGGTAGGCCTTAACCATGACCTGGGGATTGGACGATTTCATCGAAATACAGAGGTTATAGAAACTGAGGTCTTCACACATCCGTATGAATTCCATGGCAGATTCCACCATCCCCTCAGGGGTGTCGCCATAATGACTCATGATCCTGTCTGATAACGAACCGTGGTTGGTTCCGATACGCATTGCAGTACCATTTTCTTTACAGATCTTGACTAAAGGTGCAAATTTGGTATAGATACGTTCTAGTTCGAGTTTATAGGCCTCTTCTGTATAAGAGAGTTGATCAAACCTCTTTTTATCGGCATAGTTGCCTGGGTTGACACGTACTTTTTCGACGATACGTGCCGCTACCTCAGCTGCATTCGGGGTAAAATGGATATCGGCAACCAACGGCACCTTATACCCCCGCTTGCGGAGCTCATTTTTGATGTTGGCTAAATTTTGTGCTTCTTTGATGCTTGGCGCAGTGATACGAACATATTCACAGCCGGCTTCAACCATCCGGATGGTCTGCTCTACAGATCCCAGGGTGTCCATCGTGTCCACTGTAGTCATACTTTGGATACGGATAGGGTTGTCTCCGCCCATAGGGACATCACCAATCTGGATCTCCCTGGTCTTCCATCTTGAATAATCTACCTTGGAATTGCAGTAGATTCCCGGTAAAGTCAACATATTACTTGTGTTCATATATAACACAAAGTTAGGCTTTCTTGACTAAATATCCTTCGGCAATTAATATCTTCTGATTTTTATCGATGTTATGCCGCCATTGATGTCAAAATCAAATTTATGTGTGGCCGTATCGTAATTGGTGGTTTTGACAAAGCCGTCACTTTTTAAGAAGTCACCTTCATAATCCGTTGAGGAGAGCGCATTGTCGCTGGTGATGCGGCATGCAGCGTCCTTAGGGATGGCAATTTCGACGGATGATGCTCCGGTATCCATGGAAACTTTGGTGGTCGCCATGGGCTGTCCCAGTTTAAGTTTTAGGCTAGTGGCTCCGGCGTCGATGTCTATCGCCTCTATTTTGTATGGGGAAAGATCCAGTTTGGCATCGATCGCGCCAATATCAAAATTCAGGTTCCAAATGATATTGGAATTGAGCGCAATGTATGTATTGTTGTTTTTGCCGTTAAAATCCTTGTCTCTGAATTTGCCTTTTAAAGTAATATTCATTTTATCAGGAGAGTCTCCTTGTGTTGTCATACCCAAAAGGTATTCCTTGGAGGTGTTGTAAGCCGTAAAAAGTGCAGTTGTCGTGCTGCTGTCGTTTTTCAAGGCAGTCGCTCCGAGATCAATGTTCAATTTTGCACGTTGAATTTTGGTGTCTAGTGGTACCTCGAGTTTTTGTGTCGTATAGTTCGTTTTGTCGTTGGGGTCGTCCACATTGATATTGACACCTTTATTTTTTAACAAGTGCGTCAACAGGGGCTCCTTGGGAGTAGAAAGGCCGACGAAAGTCAAGAAGCCCAGAATGACTACTGTAGCACCAATGGCAATAAACTGACCTATCTGCTGATCTTTGGGGACGAGCATACGGATACCGGCAAGCACAATAAACAGTGGCCAATACTTAAAAATGCCCACCCAGTTGAATGAAATACTGTTGAGCTGCGACAATAATAAGATCACTCCTATAAAAAGAATCGTGATTCCGGTTGTTATACGTTGTGTATTCATGACTAATTCCGTTTGTTATATAGCCCAAAAGTACGCTGCCTATGCGGATACTGTACCAAAGATTAGGCTATTATACATAAAAATTCGGTAAATGTCGCTAATTGATCGGTAAGTAAATTTGTTTTTCTCCGACTTTTTGGCTTTTTGCTTGTTTATATATTTGCTGGAATTAATTACCTTTAATAAATACATTGAATACGGATAATACGATTATGGGTATTAACGCGAATTAACTGGTTACTATGATTTTTCATCACATTGGCGCATATCTGATATTACTAAAATCGGTGTTTAAAAAGCCGGAGAAAGGGCGTATCTACTGGAAAGAGACTGTACTGGCCATGACCGACATCGGTATTGGTTCTTTAGGACTTATCGTGATCATCTCGACCTTTATCGGAGCTGTAATGACTATGCAGATTGCTTTTCAGATGGTGTCGGACCTTATTCCGAACTCCATCATTGGGTCTATCAATAGAGATTCCAACATTTTAGAACTGGGGCCGACGATTTCGGGACTGGTTTTGATGGGAAAGATCGGCTCATCGATTTCCTCGCAGATCGGCTCCATGCGGGTTACCGAGCAGATAGATGCTTTGGAGATCATGGGGATCAACGCGCCGGGCTATCTGATATTGCCCAAAATTTTGGCTGGTGTAACAATGATACCCATGCTGGTTATTATAGCGATTGTGTGTGCTCTGGTCGGCGGACTGGTCGGTGGGTCCCTTTCGGGGGCGGTAACGCCTGCAGATTATATCTTGGGTATCCAAGATAGTTTTAACGGCTTTACAGTAACGGTAGCATTGGTTAAGGCTGTCGTTTTTGGATTTATCATTACGTCTGTGTCGGCTTATAAGGGATATAAAGTGAAGGGGGGCGCGCTGGAGGTGGGGCAGGCCAGCACCGAGGCTGTTGTGGTGGGCTGTATTACTATTTTGGCAGCAGATTATGTGATTACAGCATTAATGCTTTAAAAAGAGTATATGATTCAAATAGAAGATATTTATAAGTCATTTGGCGATAATCACGTTCTGAAGGGAATCAGTGCAAATTTTGAACCCGGAAAGGTGAGCCTGATTATCGGCGGATCCGGATCCGGCAAAAGTACTTTGCTAAAGTGCATCGTTGGCTTACATCATCCGGAAAAAGGCAGGGTCCTTTTCGATGGTCAGGATTTTACTCGCATGAATTTTGAAGAGCGTGTCCCCATCCGTAAGGAAATTGGTATGCTTTTCCAAAATTCAGCGCTTTTTGATTCGATGACTGTCGAACAGAATATCATGTTTTCTCTGGACATGTTTACAGATATGTCCAAATCGGAAAAATTGGACCGGGCGAATCATTGTCTGGAACAAGTGAACCTGGAAGGACGTAATAAGCTGTACCCGGCAGAGCTTTCAGGAGGAATGAAAAAGCGTGTCGGTATTGCCCGCGCCATCAGCATGAACCCCAAATATCTTTTTTGTGATGAGCCCAACTCAGGATTAGACCCCGAGACGTCTATCGTCATTGACGAGCTGGTACTAAAAATTACCCAGGAACTTAATTGTACGACGGTCGTGGTGACGCATGACATGAATTCGGTAATGGGTATTGGGGAGTATATTTTGTTCTTATATAAAGGACAAAAGTTCTGGGAAGGATCCAATAAGGATATGATGCGGTCTGATGTAGAGGAGCTGAATAATTTTGTTTTTGCGAGTCCTTTAATGAAGAGCGCAAAAGCTTCTTTAGGTGAATAAGGCGAAGGATGGTGTTCCCGATAGCCGCTGTAAGACCTATTTAAAAGTAGGGACTGCGGTGAAATTTCAATATCAAAGAAATTTAGCTTAGTTTTGTCGGAAAAATTTGATTTTGGCAACAACAGATATACAACTATTGACGCCACAGCATTGGAAGGACTATGAACTTATTGACTGTGGTGATTTTGAAAAATTGGAACGTTTTGGCGACCTTATTTTGATTCGGCCAGAACCTCAGGCGGTATGGCCGAAGGCGCTGGGTGATACGGAATGGAACAAAAGGTACCATATTAAATTCAGGGGACGATCGGCGACTTCGGGTGACTGGCTAAAGAAAAATCCGAAAATCCAGGACCGCTGGCATATCCAGTATAAAAATAATGATGTGGCCATCAAATTTAGACTGGGACTTACTTCATTTAAACATGTGGGCATTTTTCCGGAACAGGCTGTCAACTGGGACTATATTTCAGAGTCTGTACGCTCATTTAAAACGGAAAATCCCAAAGTACTTAATCTATTTGCTTATACGGGGGGTGCATCGCTGATTGCAAAGGCTGCGGGAGCAGATACAACTCATGTGGATTCGATCAAACAGGTAGTGACCTGGGCCAATGAAAATATGGAGATTTCCAATCTGGATAATATCCGCTGGGTAGTGGAAGATGCGTTGAAATTTGTGAAACGTGAGCTAAAACGTGGCAACCGGTACAATGGAATCATTCTAGACCCACCGGCATACGGACATGGACCGAAGGGGGAGAAGTGGAAGCTGGAAGATCACATTATGGAAATGATGACCGAAGTTGTTCAATTATTGGATCCAAAGGAACATTTCCTGATTCTAAATACCTATTCTCTGGGCTTTTCGTCGGTAATTGTTGAAAATTTAATCAAAACGGCTTTCCCTGCGGTTGAAAATCTGGAAATTGGTGAGCTATTTTTGCAGGCTACGGCCGGACCAAAATTACCGTTGGGTGTTTTCGGTAAGTTCCGCAAGCTGGTGGAATAATTTGCTGGACCAACATATAGAAAAATAGACGAGCGGGACGTTGGGTAAGCGTCCCGCTCGTCTATTTAGAGATTTATCTGATCATCTTTATTCAAAGACGATCGTCTTATAGTCGTTGAGCATGACCCGATCTTCGCTGAGTAGACGAATAGCCCTGCTCAATACTGCTTTTTCAATTTCTTTTCCTGCAGTCACCATATCTTTTACGGTATACGTGTGATTAACATGTCGGACGTCCTGGACGATAATGGGGCCTTCATCGAGCTGGTCAGTTACAAAGTGGGCTGTTGCGCCGATAATTTTAACCCCGCGGGCATGCGCTTGTTTGTATGGATTGGCGCCGATAAAGGCCGGCAGAAAAGAATGGTGGATGTTGACCAGCCTGTTTTCAAAAGCCGTGACAAAGTTTGGAGAAAGAATACGCATGAATTTAGCCAAAATGATATAATCGAAACTATATTGGTTGATCTGCTCGATCAGCTTTGTTTCAAACTCGTCCTTGGATAGATTCTCATGGGAGATGTGGTGGAACGGAATTTCAAATTTCTCGGTAAAGGAACGTAAGCTGTCGTAATTGCCGATGACGGCCTGTACTTCGGCTCCCCAGGTTTCGAAATGCTGTCTAACCAGGATATCCGCAAGGCAATGATGTTCTTTGGTGACAAGGACAACAATTTTTTTGCGGTTACTGGGGTTGATCTGAATCTGTGCCGAGGGCGGGAGTACTTCCGCCAGAGAGTGTGCAAGCTGGGACTGTTCGGCGAATAAACCATTGCATACTACGCGAACAAAGAATTTGTTGGCTTCCTCATCCACATATTCGCGCATGGTAACGATGTTGAGCTGATATTTGGCCAGCGTATTTGAAATATTGGCAACCAATCCAACGGCATCTTGACATTGGATCAGAATTAAGGTTTGGTTGTGCATGAAATAGGTTGTCGGTTGATAAAAAGCGGGTTTAAATTAGCCCGCTTTTTTTGTGAGTTCTTCTTCAAGGTCAACTTCCACGCGGAGATTTTCAACAATGTGTTTTTGTCGATCCGGTGTATTTTTGCCCATATAATATTCTAATAATTGTTGAATCTTATTGTCTTTTGACAGGATAACCGGATCTAGGCGCATGTCTTTTCCGATAAACAGGCCAAATTCGGACGGAGAAATCTCACCAAGCCCTTTAAAGCGCGTGATTTCGGGTTTGCCGCCAAGTTTGCTGATGGCCCGTTGTCTTTCCTCGTCGGAATAACAGTAGATGGTCTCCTTTTTGTTTCGCACCCTAAATAAGGGGGTCTGTAGGATAGACACATGTCCCGCTTTTACGAGATCCGGGAAAAACTGTAGGAAAAAAGTCAACAGCAGCAACCGGATATGCATGCCATCTACATCGGCATCGGTGGCGATTACGATATTATTGTAGCGTAGACCGTCGAGGCCATCTTCAATATTAAGTGCGTGTTGTAGCAGGTTGAACTCCTCATTCTCGTATACGATTTTTTTGGACATCCCGTAGGAGTTCAGCGGCTTTCCTTTCAAACTGAAAACAGCCTGGGTCTGTACATCCCGCGATTTTGTAATCGATCCGGAAGCTGAATCTCCCTCCGTGATAAATAGTGTGGTTTCCTGATTACGTTCGTTTTTATCGTTGAAGTGGACTTTGCAATCCCGCAGTTTGCGGTTGTGTAAAGATGCTTTTTTTGCACGTTCGTTTGCCAGCTTTTTGATGCCGGCGATATCTTTCCGCTCCCGTTCTGACTGAAGGATGCGTTTTTGAAGGGCATCAGCTGTGGCCGGATTTTTATGGAGGTAGTCATCGAGTGCTTTTTTGACGAAGTCGTTGATAAATGTGCGCACAGTTGGACCTTCGGGCCCTACACTTTGTGATCCTAACTTCGTTTTTGTCTGCGATTCGAAAACAGGTTCCTGCACTTTGATAGCAATTGCTCCAATGATAGACGACCGTATATCAGAGGCATCAAATTCTTTTCTATAGAATTCGCGGACTGTCTTAACGATAGCTTCACGGAAGGCAGCCTGGTGCGTACCCCCCTGTGTAGTATGCTGCCCATTTACGAAGGAATAATATTCTTCACCATACTGCTGACCGTGGGTCATGGCAATTTCAATATCATCCCCACGTAGGTGGATAATCGGATACCGCATGGACTCAGCGTCGATATTGCGCTCCAATAGATCTTTGAGACCATGTTCGGAAACGAACTTTCTGTTATTAAAATTAATGGTCAGACCTGCATTCAGAAAAACATAATTCCAGATCATGTTTTCAACAAATTCAAGTCTGTATTTGTAATTTCTGAAAATCGTATCGTCCGGATAAAAGGTCACCGCCGTACCGTTACGCTGTGTTGTCTCTTTTTGTTCGTCACTAATCAGTTCACCTTTGGAGAACTGAGCAATGCGCGTGATATTTTGGCGGTAGGACTGTACAGTAAATTGGCTGGATAGTGCATTTACCGCTTTGGTGCCGACACCATTCAAGCCAACAGACTTCTGGAATGCCTTGCTATCGTACTTCCCACCGGTATTGATTTTAGAAACAACATCGACCACAGAGCCAATTGGAATACCCCGACCATAATCCCGTACCGAAACTTTATTTTCGTTTACAGTAATGTCGATCGTCTTTCCGGCACCCATCACAAATTCGTCAATCGAATTGTCGACGACTTCTTTCAATAAAACATAGATGCCGTCATCATAGGCCGAACCGTCCCCCAACTTTCCAATGTACATTCCCGGACGAAGGCGGATATGCTCTTTCCAATCCAGGGACCTAATGCTGTCTTCGTTGTATGTACTCATAAATTTATGTTGAACTTAGCTAACAAAAGTATAAAAAATAAACCATGATCGGTAGCTGAAAAGACTAAATTTTTTAGATATTGACTGTTTTTTGTCGAATTTGAATAATTGTTCATTTGCCAGAAAACGTTTACACGTAATGTGAGTAATCACAAAGAGAAAAATGATGAGGTCATTTGATAAATGGGAGTGCAGGTTATCGAGCAAGAGAGGGCATGAATGCTGGTTTGACACCATGTCTATCTTATCAGTCTGCGGCAGGTTGAGATTAAAAGAGCGTAGAGGGTATCCGGTTATTCCGGACACCCTTTTGTCGGCGATAAATAGAAATTCTTATCGGCCAAAATCGTCCTGAACGCGTACAATATCGTCTTCATCGGAAGGGTTGTCAGCATCGGTATGCTGCCATATCTCGGCCAAAATACCGAATCCGTCCAATCCGATCAGGCGGTGACGCTGTCCTTGACGCAGACGGATAGTTTCGCCTTCACGTAAGGTTGAAACAACCGATTCCTCATCGGTATCCGACACCATAACGCCCACATTTCCCTGGATAACGCGCCAGATTTCAGCACGGCGGTGATGATACTGCCAGGAAAGTCGTTTATCTGGCGCAACGATCAGAATTTTTGGACTTAATTTTCCGGAGATTTTTAATTCCTGCACATCCAGTCCTCCGAAATATTCGTTCGCAAACTCCTGCGCCTGTGATTCGTCAATGACAAAAAAGCCGCCCCAAGGACGGGTAGCATCCGACTTCTCGATGTTGAATCCTTTGGATGTCAACATTTCCTGCACTTTTTCAAATAATGCGGTTTTATCTATAGCCATGTTATAAAACTTCTAAAAATTTATGATCATTTATTCAGCAGCTAAATATAGGAAAAAAATCATTAATATTTTTTAGTTAACCGTTTTAGCTATATGAAAATCATTAAAATTAATGTGTTTTGCCGCCACTTTTCAAATAAAAGGAAGCCTGCGATTTCGAAATGAAATCCTTAGTTTTGTGATCATCTAATTTCAAAATATGTCAAATTTTCAAGTCGATCGGGAGAATACCGCATTTATGCAGGCTGTTGCATTTGTCAACCAGACCAATCAGAACCTATTTATCACGGGGAAGGCAGGTACCGGAAAAACGACTTTCTTGAAATATATCCGTGAACACAGCTATAAGAAAATGGCAATCACGGCACCCACGGGAGTAGCGGCAATGAATGCGGGGGGAACCACGCTACATTCTTTGTTTTGGCTTCCCTTTGGCACTTTTGTCGAAGATTATGAACTGCGCTGGGATGAGCAGGATAGTCATATTTATAATAAGTCCCGTTTATTCAGCACCATTAAGCTTACAAAGCAACGCCGTGCCATTCTGCAGGAACTCGAACTGCTGGTAATTGATGAGGTCTCCATGGTGCGGGCAGACACATTGGACGCCATCAATGTGATATTGCAGTCGGTACGGCGGGATATGCGGCCTTTTGGTGGTCTTCAGGTGTTGTTTATAGGTGATTTATACCAGTTGCCGCCGGTAGTGAAAGACACGGAATGGACTGTACTGCGTGATCATTATTCTTCGGTTTTCTTTTTCAATGCAAAGGTGCTGCGCGATAATCCGCTGGTCATGCTCGAACTTAATAAGATTTACCGGCAACAGGATGAGGGGTTTATTTCGATTTTGAATGCTATCCGTAACAATCAATGTACAAGTGATATGCTGACGACCTTAAACAGCTATTATCAACAAGATTTTGTTCCGAAGGACGACGAACAGTATATTACCTTAACTTCCCACAACCGGATTGCCGATGAGATCAACAGCGCGAAGCTGGCATCGTTGCCGGGCAGGATGCTCAATTTGAAGGCGGTGGTGAAGGACGACTTTGCCCAGGGGGCTTACCCGGCGGAGGAGACCCTTTCACTGAAATTGGGGGCACAGGTGATGTTTATCCGAAACGATTCGGGTGATGAGCGAAAGTATTATAATGGCAAAATAGGTACAGTGAAGGACATTGATACCGTTCATGGTACTGTCACAGTGGCTTTTCCGGATGGCTCGGATCCGGTAACAGTGAAACGGGAAACCTGGGAAAATATCCGCTACAATTATGACAAAGGACAGGATCAGATCAAGGAAGAGGTGTTGGGTACGTTCTCGCAATTTCCGTTACGTCTGGCCTGGGCGATCACTATTCATAAGAGCCAGGGACTGACATTTGACAAAGCCATAATCGATGCGGGGACATCGTTTGCGGCTGGGCAGGTTTATGTGGCTTTAAGCCGGCTGACGAGTTTAGAGGGGCTGGTGCTTAAATCCATCATTCCTCCTTATGCTATCCGGACAGACTATCAGGTGGTCGAATTTGCACAGCGGGCACAGTCTCAAACCAATATCCAGGAGATCCTGGAGCAATGTCAGCGAAGCTATCTGGGGCAGATCTTGATGAATGGTTTCCGTTGGGATGGGCTGTTGACCGAAACTTCTGAATTGCTAAAGTCGCTGGACGATCGGAATATTGATGGGAAGGAAAAAGCCGTAGAGGTCTTTCAGCAACTGGTGGGTCAGCTGCAGACACAGGAAAAGGTGGCACACAAGTTTATTGTGCTGTTATATGATCTACTTCGGGATAAAGACGCGATTGATTACGACCTGATCTGCGAACGGTCGACAGCCGCCGTCAACTGGTTTTTGCCGCGGATGGATACTGATCTGATCAAAGCGCTGACCGAGCATATCGAAGAGTATCAGATCAGAAAACGAACCAAGAAATACATTGACGAACTAAAGGCGCTGTTACTGGATTATAAGCGCAAACGTGAGCAGTTGCAGCACTGTCTGATCATTGCCGAAACGTTGTCTAAACGGGAAGACTTTCAGACGGCCATGCTTGACGTTGCCGAACGTGTCAAAACAAAAGAAAAACAGGAGCTAGCGGTGCAGGGTGCAGATGAAGAAGGAAGCAAAAAGCTCGATACAAAGGATATCTCTTTAGAAATGTTTAAAGACGGTATGAGTATTCCGGAAATTGCAAGCAAACGGGGTATGGTTGCGGGCACAATCTATGGGCATCTGATCAATTTTGTTGGCACGGAAGTGGAAGCTACCGAGCTGATCAGCCAGGACAAGCTGGACCGCATCGTAGAAGTTATCCGGACTCATCCCGACAAGTCATCATCTGAACTTAAAATGCTTCTGGGAGCAGATGTAGATTATCCAGATATTAAAATTGGACAAAAAGTTTTAGGGTTGTAAGGTATAACGAATTATGATGTATATTTGTCAACCTTTATTATAAGCTAATTGAAAGAGGAAAAAACCAATAAGAAGATTAACAAGTGGATCGTGTTTACCTCCATGCCGATACAGATGGGGATTACCATTTATTTATTTTACTGGGTCGGCAGTTGGTTGGACGAAAAATATGCGATTGCAGGTGAATGGGGTATGAAGGGCCTGACGCTTTTAGGCGTGATTGTATCTTTGTACCAGTTCATCAAGCAAGCAAATCAAATTAATAAGAATGAATAGTTATCTGAAAAGCGTGCTACTGCTGCTGATCGTTTTTGTGGCTAGTTTCATGGCGCATTATTTAGTGTTGTCGGGTATGCAGCTGGGCCTGTATTGGTCACAAACTTCCTACAGCCTACTGGGAATGTATGGCTTTGGTTTGTGCTCCTCGTTGCTCGTTGCAGTGTTGGTGTTTTTTGCCAGCTGGTCCATGCCCGAAAAGTTGGGCGTTCTTTTTTTGGGTCTGGTATTATTAAAGGCAGTTGCAGCTTTTATCTATATCAAAGATGGGCTAAATACCTTTGAGAATGACTTTATCGAATATAACTTTTTGGTCGTATTTTTTATCTCGTTGTTTGTCGATGTATACATCGCTTTTAATGCTTTAAATCAAGCAGATAAAAAGGTCTAAACTATTTTTGGAAAAAGTTTGAACAAATGCTGAGAATGCCAAATAAAATTGTATTTTTGCGCAAAATTTTTTATTATTCAATAGTAATCTGAAATGGTGAATCTTAAGAGAGCACTTTTATTATTTGCAGTAATTTTTCTTGCTGTCAATCCTTTTACCTTAAAAGCAGCTGAAGAAGCGCACGGGGATGCGCCTAAAACCCAAGCTGAGGAGATCAAAGAGTATAGTCAACATCACTTGCAAGATGATCATTATTTTTCTTTGTTCACCGATAAAAAAGCAGGAAAACATTATGGTTTTCCATTGCCAGTAATTCTTATTGATAATGGATTGGTTGTTTTCTCTTCGGGTGAATTTCATCATGGTGAGTCTGTTGTTGAGAAAAATGGTCAATACTATGCGCTATATCATGGCAAAATCTATAAGACAGATGCTGCTGGCACGATTAACTACGATGAACAGCATCATCCAACAAATGCAAAACCTTTAGACTTCTCTATTACAAAGAACGTAGTAGGTTTATTATTGGCGGCTTTCTTGTTGTTCTGGGGCTTTACAAGTTTGGCGAAGACCTATAAAAAAGGTGTCAACAACTTGCCAAAAGGTGTAGGTCGCGTGTTAGAACCCTTAGTTTTATATGTTCGTGACGAAATGGCCGTGCCAAATATCGGGCATCGTTACAAAGAGTTTATGCCGTACTTACTGTCTGTATTTTTCCTGATTTTTGTGTTAAACCTATTGGGATTGACGCCGCTAGGATTTAACGTTACCGGAAATATCACAGTAACCTTATGTCTGGCTTTATTCACTTTTGTTATCACCAATATTAAAGCAAATAAAGATTACTGGAAGCACATCTTTTGGATGCCGGGGGTACCTGTGCCGTTTAAATTTATTTTGGCACCTATCGAGGTCTTGGGGATGTTTACAAAACCTTTCTCGTTGATGTTGCGTTTATTTGCGAATATTACAGCAGGTCACTCTGTAGTAATGGGCTTGATAGCAATCGTCTATTTATTCCAACAACAATTGACGGTTCCCGGTAGTATCGGTGTGTCTATGTTGTTGACTTTGGTGTTGTTCTTCCTGGAGTTACTGGTTGCGTTTTTACAAGCCTTTATCTTCACGATGTTGTCATCCCTATTTATCGGTATGGCTGTTGAAGAGCACGCACATCACTAATTGAATTTTTTTGTTAAATTTTATAAAATAATTATTATGTACAACTTAATTGGAGCAGGTTTAATCGTAATCGGTGCAGGTTTAGGTTTAGGTAAAATCGGTGGTTCAGCTATGGAAGCTATCGCTCGCCAACCAGAAGCAGCATCTAAAATTCAAACTGCGATGATCATCATTGGTGCCTTAGTTGAAGGTTTAGCATTCGGTGCTTTAATCTTAGGTAAATAATCCAAGCTGATTAAAAGTTTACTAGATACAGTTTGCAACGGTTGGTTGCAGACTGTATTTAAACAAAAAAATACAGACAAAAGAAAATTATAATTTACAATTGTATATAAATGGAAGCATTAATTAATCAGTTCTCGTACGGTTTGTTCTTTTGGCAACTAATCATTTTATTGGTTGTGATCTTTTTGTTAGGCAAGTTTGCCTGGAAACCTATCGTAAATGCTTTGGATGAGCGTGAGCAAGGAATTGCTACTGCTTTGGAAGCTGCGGAGAAAGCTAAATTGGAGATGGCTCGTTTGACCAATGAAAACGAACAATTACTGAAAGAAGCTCGTGCAGAACGTGATGTTATCCTTAAAGAAGCAAAAGAGCTAAAAGAGAAAATCGTTGCTGAAGCTAAAACTCAGGCGCAAGCTGAGGGTTCAAGGATGATTGCGCAGGCAAAAGCAGAAATCGATGAACAAAAGAATAAGGCTTTGGCTGAAGTGAAATCACAAGTTTCGTCTTTGTCTTTGGATATCGCTCGCAAAGTGTTAACAAAAGAATTTGAGGACCAAGGTAAGCAGGAAGCTTTAGTAGCAGATTTGCTTAATGATGTTAAATTGAACTAATCCGGTCACTTAAATTACGAAAGAGAATATGTCAGTATTTAAAGTTGCATCGAGATACGCAAAATCTTTACTTGATTTGGCTAGCGAGCAAGGCTCACTGGAGACTATCAAAACGGATATGGAGTCGTTTATCGCTGTGTTGAAATCCAGTTCAGAATTGCAGGCTATTTTAGCCAATCCTATTGTGCCATTGGACAAGAAGAAAAGTGTATTGGATGCTTTATTTAAAGATAAGATCAATCCGACTATCTTAGCCTTTTTTAAGATCATGATCAACAAAGGTCGTGGTGTCATCGTGTATGCTACTGCTCAGGAATTTATCCGTGAGTACAATGAGGTAAAAGGTATTGTAAAAGCGACAGTAACGTCCGCGGCACCGCTTTCGGAAGCTAATTTAACAGCGATGAAAGACGTACTTGCAAAAGAGACCAACGCACAGGTGATTTTGACCAATAAGGTTGATAGCCGCCTGATTGGCGGATTTGTGGTCAATATTGGCGACCGCCAAATTGATGCAAGTATTGCTGGTAAATTGAATAAGTTAGAAAGATATTTGAATCAGGGAAATTAATAAGCTCTGATCCTGCAAAGTAAAATAAATCAAAAAACCCCTTATAATAATTAAAATGATAGAGGTAAGACCAGATGAAGTATCGGCAATTTTAAGAGAACAATTGTCGGGCTTTAAATCAGAAGCCGAACTAGAGGAAGTGGGTACCGTACTTGCTGTGGGTGACGGTATTGCTCGTATTTACGGCTTAACTAAAGTTCAGTCCGGTGAGTTGGTTGAATTTGATAACGGATTACAAGGTATTGTATTAAACTTAGAAGAAGACAACGTCGGTGTCGTTCTTTTGGGTCCTTCGGATGAAATCAAAGAAGGTGATACGATTAAACGTACCAACCGTATTGCATCCATCAAAGTTGGAGAAGGATTGTTGGGACGTGTGGTGAATACATTGGGTCAGCCAATCGATGGCAAAGGGCCTATTCAAGGTGAATTGTATGAAATGCCGATCGAGCGTAAAGCTCCTGGTGTTATCTACCGTCAGCCTGTAACAGAGCCATTGCAAACAGGTATCAAAGCGATTGATGCGATGATTCCGGTAGGCCGTGGTCAGCGTGAGTTGGTTATCGGTGACCGTCAGACAGGTAAGACTGCGGTTTGTATCGATACGATCTTAAACCAGAAAGAATTCTACGATGCAGGTCAGCCTGTATTTTGTATCTATGTTGCTGTTGGTCAGAAGAACTCTACAGTGGCAAATATCGTGCGTACATTAGAGGAGCGTGGTGCTATGGCCTATACCGTTGTGGTTGCTGCTTCTGCTGCTGATCCTGCTCCGCTTCAGTTTTACGCGCCAATGGCGGGTGCTGCTATCGGCGAGTTTTTCCGCGATACAGGCCGTCCAGCATTGATCGTTTATGACGATTTGTCTAAACAAGCTGTGGCTTACCGTGAGGTATCTTTGTTGTTGCGTCGTCCACCGGGTCGTGAGGCATATCCTGGTGACGTGTTTTATTTGCATAGCCGTTTGTTGGAACGTGCTGCGAAAATCAACTCATCAGACGATATCGCACGTAACATGAACGATCTTCCGGAGTCTATCAAACATTTGGTGAAAGGTGGTGGTTCATTGACAGCCCTTCCGATTATTGAGACGCAGGCAGGTGACGTTTCGGCATACATCCCAACCAACGTAATTTCCATCACAGATGGTCAGATTTTCTTGGAGTCCAACTTATTCAATGCCGGTATCCGTCCTGCGATCAACGTGGGTATCTCCGTATCCCGTGTGGGTGGTAATGCTCAGATCAAATCGATGAAGAAAGTATCGGGTACCTTGAAGCTAGATCAGGCGCAGTACCGTGAACTGGAAGCTTTTGCAAAATTCGGTTCAGACCTTGATGCGGCTACCAAAGCTGTATTGGACAAAGGGGTCCGTAACGTGGAGATCCTAAAACAAGGACAATATTCTCCTGTGTCAGTAGAGAAGCAAGTAGCGATCATCTATGCCGGAACAAAAGGTTTGTTGCGTAATGTTCCTGTCAACAAGGTAAGAGAATTTGAAGAAGAATTCTTAACACAATTGGAGCAACGTCATCCAGAAGTTTTGGCGGCTTTCAAAGCTGGTAAATTTACAGATGAGTTGACTGCAGTATTAGAAACAGTAGCTAAAGATTTAGCATCAAAATATTAATCAGATGTGAGATGATAGATTTGAGATTTGAGATGTCTTTGAAAGATTTCTTAAATCTCCTATCTCAGATCTCCTATCTCCAATCTTAGATATGGCAAATTTAAAAGAAGTAAGAAACCGGATCACCTCCGTAACATCAACACAGCAGATCACGAAAGCTATGAAAATGGTTTCGGCTGCTAAATTGAAGCGCGCTACTAACGCTATCTTACAATTGCGACCATATGCGAATAAACTAAGAGATATTTTGGCAGACGTTTCTGCAAGTGTGGAAGGAAACAATTCTCCGTTCACCATAGACCGTGAGCCAAATAAGGTGTTGATCGTTGTTGTTTCTTCTAACAGAGGGCTGGCTGGAGCATTCAATGCGAATGTAATCAAAGCAACCAATAACTTGATTTTTAATAAGTATGCTGAGCAACATGCAAAAGGTAATTTAAGTATCATTGGTATTGGAAAAAAGGGTTACGACTTTTATGCAAAGCGTAACTTCAATATGATCGCCAACCACTCGGATTTGTTTTCGGATTTGAATTTTGGATCTGTTTCGATGGTGACAGAATTTATCATGGAACAATTCAAGGAAGGTAATTTTGACCGTGTTGAAGTGGTGTATAACCAATTCAAAAATGCAGCTGTTCAGGAGCTGACAACGGAGCAGATTTTACCGTTATTACCTGCAGAAGATAAAACGCAACATACGCATAAAGCAAAAATAGAAGCTGAAGTGGATTATATCATCGAACCTTCCAAAGAGAAGATCATCGAAGAACTAATTCCCAAAGCCATCAAGATTCAATTATATAAAGCTGTGTTGGATTCCAATGCTTCCGAGCATGGTGCACGTATGACAGCGATGGATAAAGCAACAGAAAATGCGGGTGACCTGTTGAGATCACTCAAATTATCTTACAACCAGGCGCGTCAGGCAGCGATCACAACCGAGCTGACCGAGATCGTATCTGGCGCTGCAGCTTTGTCAAACGGATAATTCCATTATTCGACATGATACAAAAGGCGATATGCAAAACATATCGCCTTTTTTTTATAAATCAATTTTTGTATCATTGGAGAAGCATAACCAATGAGGCAGAAAAAATCATCTTTAGCATACCGTATACTTCTCTGTATTTTAATTCTATTCGGGAAGTCAGCTGTTTTCGCCCAGACCAACATGTATCCGTTTCGGACCTTGACCTCCGATCAGGGGCTGATCCACAACCACATCAATTGCGCGCTAAGAGATCAATACAATTATCTCTGGTTTGGCACGGAATCGGGCCTGAGCCGATTTGATGGTATGCAGTTTACCAATTTCCGCTATTCCGGTAATAAGGAGCAGGGACTCAGCAGTAACGTTATATCCGGTTTATTCGAAGGTCCCGAAGGAGATGTATGGATACGTACCAGCAATAAAATGAATATTTTTGACCAGCGGACAGGGACTATCATTCAGCGGGTGGACTCCGTGTTGGCCGGTAGAGGATTGCCAGCCAAGGATGTATACACTATACGTCCTCTTGGTAGTGGGAAATTTGCCTTATTGTATGCTGACCGTTCGCTAGTCGTATATGATGCCGCGAAGGGAAACTTTCGTAGCATATCTCCATGGTATCAGCAGAGCCAGATCTCTGACGTCATCCGCGGACGTGAGCAGTCTATCTGGATTATTTATGAAGACGGTTTGCTCAGTCGGACAGACTTGCGGTCCTTTCAGAGCCACAAAGTTGCCCAGCTAGCCTTGGCACATAAGCAGGTTAATCTGAATATATTTGAAGATAGGGATGGAGATCTATGGGTATATGCCAAAGACAAACCAGTGGGGGCCTACTGGCTGCATCCACAGACTGGTAGGGTTAGACATCTACAGTCCGAATTGTCGAATCCGTTTGTGGGGAATGTTGTGGAAGATACCCAAGGCTTAATCTGGCTGGGCACCGACCACGGTGGGATCAATGCATTTAATAAGCAAAATGGAAAAATCGAAATCATTCGTAATGATCGATATGATCTCAGAAGCTTACCTTACAACAGCATAACGGCATTGTACAGGGACCAGTCGGGGATTATATGGGTAGGCACATATAAAGGCGGTATTAGCTATTATCACCCCAACCTACTGTTGTTCCCGTTGATTAAAAACTACCCGGGGTTACCGAGATCACTGCCCTTTGACGATGTCAATAAGTTTGTGGAAGACCGGAAGGGGAATCTGTGGATCGGAACAAATGGTGGGGGACTTCTTTATTATGATATTTCCAAAAAAACGTTTACCCAATATATGCATCACCCTGGACAGGCCAATAGCTTGAGCAGCAACGTGATCGTTTCTTTGCACCTAGATCGCGATGGTCTCCTTTGGATAGGCACCTATAGAGGTGGTTTGTGCAGTTTTGACGGTAAAAACTTCCGGACGTTCGTCCGTGGCGCGGGAGCGGGGCAATTAAATGATGACAGCGTCTGGGAAGTTTATGAAGATAGCTCCGGCAGATTTTGGGTTGGCACACTCGGCGGCGGACTATATTTGTTTGACCGGAAGACGGAGGTATTTTCCAAGGCGATCAACCAGCGGCGAGATACCCTAACGAGCAATTATATCTCCGTATTGTTTGAAGATTCCAAAAAACAGCTATGGATAGGCACAGCTACTGGGATGGCACGTTTAGGTTCTGATGGCCAAATCAAGTATTTCAATACCAATAGTTCACCAAGGTTGTCGAATAACCTGATCTATGATATCAAGGAGGATCGGCGGGGGCGGATCTGGGCTGCTACCCAGGATGGCCTACACGTCATCGAGGACGGGCACATCAGTTACCTCACACAGAAGGACGGACTGAGCGATGATGCCCTATTGGCACTTTTGGTGGACAATAAGGGCAACCTCTGGGCATCGAGCAATAAGGGGCTTTCGGAAATTGTGGCTTCAGGAGACCCGGGCAAGTTCATTGTCCGGAATTTTAAGCAGGAGCTGGGATTGCAGGGTAATGTTTTTAATGAAAATGCTGCATTAAAGCTACGCGATGGGCGGCTCGTTTTTGGTGGTCCTAAAGGATTCAACTTTATTGATCCCGAGGCCATTGTCAGTGAACAGGGGATGCCTACGCCGGTTTTATCTAACATCTACCTATTCAATAAACGGGTGGCCGTCGGCGAAGCTTTTGCTGGGCGGGTGATCTACGATCAGTCATTGCACAACCTGAAAGAACTTAAGCTGCCTTATAACCTGAACGCGCTCTCCCTGGAACTATCAACATTTGACTATCTGCAGCAAAACAGCGGCCTTTACCAGTATCAGCTTATCGGGCTGAGTGACGAGTGGTTTGATTTTGAGCCGGGGACTCTACGTGCCAACTTTACCAATCTGGATGCAAAGGCTTACCGTTTCTATATCCGGCATGCACTGGACACACACCATTGGTCTGAAAAAGTGCTATTATTGACGATTGATATACAGCCCCCATTCTGGCGGTCCACTTGGGCTTTTGCACTTTACGCCGGTGTATTGTTCAGCCTTTTATGGATATTCTATTATCTGACCAAATTACGGGCCAGAACACGCAATCAGCTGTACCTCGCGAAGGAGCAGGCACTGCAGGCTAAGGAGCTCGATGCATTGAAAACACGCTTCTTTACGAATGTCAGCCATGAATTTAGGACGCCGATCAGTTTGATCCTAACGCCTACGCAGCAGTTGCTGAGTCAAGAAGAGGATGAGCATAAAAAAGCCGATCTGAGCCTGATCAAAAAAAATGCCGATCGTCTTCTCAAGCTCGTTAACCAACTGCTGGATTTCAGAAAGCTGGAACGCAGTCAACTGGAATTACGCGCCGAGTATGGAGATATCATGGGATTCATCCATGAACAGGTACAGGCCTTTTCAGCATTAGCGGAAACCAGTCAGGTCAGGCTGGACCTGGATCTCGTCCCAAGCTCTTTTTCGGCCTGGTTTGACAAAAACAAGCTGGAGAGTATTGTTTTTAATTTAGTTTCCAATGCGATCAAGTTTAGCCCAACAATGGGAACTGTATGTGTTCAGGCCGGCATTGGCGGTACTAATCTTGGAAAAAGCGTCTATATCGAAGTGAAAAATCAGGGCGTACCAATTCCCGATAGACTTCAGCAGCGTATTTTTGAACGATATTTTCAGCTGGAAGTTCCCAATGGTAAATTGAATCAGGGCACAGGCATTGGGCTGTCTATCGTCAAAGAATATGTGGAGTTTTTGAACGGGAAAATTGAGGTTTCGAGTGATTCGGACTGGACGCGATTTTATGTGGAGCTGCCCATACAGGCAGCTGAACCTGAGGTGGAACAGAAACCAAATCTACCGGCTGGGAACCCTCGTATTTTGTTGGTGGAAGATGATGCCGATTTCCTTCACTATATGGAAAGATGTTTGCGTCCGAACTATGTCATCATTCGTTCGCAAACGGTCGGCCTAGCGAAAGAGCAGCTCAGTCGACAGCCGATCGATTTAATCATCGCAGACTTGAATCTCCCCGGAGAAAGTGGGCTGGACTTGTGCCGTTATGTAAGAGGCCAGGGCAAACTGGACCATATTCCTGTTTTGATCGTAACTGCCGTGGTCAACCAGCGGACTGAGGTAGAGGCGCTACGAGCTGGGGCGACTGATTATATTCACAAACCCTTCCATATTGAACTATTACAATCAAAGCTTGCACAGATCCTTGGTCAGCAGCAAAACCTCGTCAGGCGTTATCAGAAACAGATCAAAGTAGACCTCGTACAACCTGAGATCGAGTCTGCGGACGAACAGTTCATCCGGGCATTGATTACGGAAATCGAAAAAGATCTGAGCGATTCTGCGCTGTCCGTAGAATTGCTGGCGAAGAGGATGAATATTACCCGTGTCGGACTGTACAAAAAAGTGCTTGCCATTACCGGTTATTCTCCTACCGAATATGTGCGGCATATCCGTTTGAAACGCGCTATGCATCTAGTTCAGAATTCGAAGTTATCCATTGCCGAAATTGCTTACGCCGTGGGATTTGGCAATCCTAAACAGTTCAGTAAATACTTTAAATCTGCTTTCGGTAATTTACCGTCTTATTATCGCAAATAGTTTGTATACAGTGATTTAATTCTATTGTTTTCGCCGGTAGCGATGAAGAAGTTAACAAATCAGCCCCTAATTGTTAACAAATCATAACCTATAAACAACCGGTTGCACACTACCTTTGAATTATCCTTTGGTGGCAAAGGATAGAAATAACCAAGGGAACATTATAACCAAATAAATCTTATTATATGCGCAAACTCACGTATGCTTTAAGTGGTCTGATGCTGTTCGTAATTGCACAGCAGGGATCGGCCCAGGTCAACAGATCCAGTTATGAAAAGACGGCGACCGGTATTAAAGTAAGCTTCAAAAATTCCGCCACGTCCATTGATCAGGACGTTTATGTAGATGTTATCACTGACAAGATTGTTCGCGTGACTGCCGTTCCCGGCGGTGCCGCCTATCCAGCTCAGTCGAGCCTGACCATAGTGGATTCTTTACGCCGTCAGGTCCGATCATTGGCGGTCAGACCCACGGACTCGACTGTAAACGTGCTGACCTCCAGTTTACAGGCTGTTGTCTCCCGACTGAACGGAAACGTCGAGTTTCTGGATTTAAATGGCCGGCCAATCTTTAAGGAAGCCAAAAGAAATTCGGGCTCCTTTACAGCAGATAGCTATAATGGAGATTCATTTTACCGGATCAATCAGGACTTTATCGTCCACCCGGATGAAGGTATTTATGGTCTTGGGCAGCATCAAAATGCAGTCATGAACTATAATCGGGGTAAGCAGGTTACCTTGCTGCAGTATAATACCGAAATCGGCATCCCGTTTTTTGTGTCGACGAACAATTATGGTGTGCTATGGCATAACTATTCTATTACGAAGGCTGGGGACGTACGTCCTTTATTACCATTGAACGCCTTTAAGCTTTTTTCAAAGGAAGGGGAGCAGGGCTGGCTGACGGCGACTTATGTGGACCGTAATGATTCGGATAAAGTCTTTTTATCCCGCCCCGAATCGATCATTGACTACGGTTATCTGACTGATCAGCATAAATTTCCGAAAGACATCAAACTGGCTGCGAGCAAAGTTATCTACGAGGGAAGCTTATCATCTCCCTACTCTGGCAAGCACATTCTGCATTTTAAATACTCGGGCTATATGAAGGTCTGGATTGATGGTGAGCTGATGGCCGATCGCTGGCGTCAGTCCTGGAATGCAGGTACATTTGAAGTTGAAAAGGAAATGGCCAAAGGCGAGCAGCATAAAATCCGGATGGAATGGATTCCCGACGGCGGTGAATCTTATTTTACGCTGAATTGGCAAAGCCCGGTTCCGGATACACGTAAAAATCTGTTTTCCTTTAATTCCGAAGCTGGTGATGCAATAGATTATTATTTTATCCAAGGCAAATCCATGGATGAGGTTATTTCGGGGTACCGGTTGTTGTCGGGTAAGGCTCCCATCATGCCGCTTTGGAGCTTTGGATTCTGGCAGAGCAGAGAGCGATATAAAACTCAAACTGAAGTAGAAGCTGTTGCGGCAGAGTTCCGGAAGCGCAGGATTCCGGTCGACAACATTGTACAGGACTGGTCATACTGGGCCGAAAATGACTGGGGTAGCCAGAAGTTCGATGTGGAACGTTTCCCTGATGCAGCGGCGATGGTGCGTAAGCTTCACGACCAGCATTTTAAGATCATGATTTCGGCATGGCCAAAAATCAACGAGGAGTCCTCGGTCTATCGGGAGTTTAAGGACAACAAATGGATTTATCCCCGTAATATTTACGACGGTCGCAAAGATTGGATCGGAAAAGGATACACGTCAACTTTCTATGATCCCTTTAGTAAAGGTGCGCGGGATGCATTTTGGCGATTGCTGGACAGCAACTTGTTCAAAATTGGTATTGATGCCTGGTGGATGGATGCCAGCGAACCAGATATCCATTCGAATATCGATTTAGATGAACGCAAGTCTGTCTTCCAGCCCAGCATTGGGTCCTCGGTACGCTATTATAACGCTTTTCCCCTGCAAAATGCGAAAGGCATCTATGAGGGGCAGCGCGCTACAGACCCCAATAAGAGGGTATTTATCCTGACCCGGTCATTCTTTGCCGGACAGCAGCGGTATGCGGCGGCGGCCTGGAGCGGGGATATTGCCTCCAGATGGCACGATATGAAGGACCAGATCGCTGGCGGAATTAACTTTTCGATGTCCGGTACACCCTACTGGACAATGGACGCCGGGGGGTTCCTTGTCGAGAATAGATTCCATCAGCCGAACGCGACAGATCTGGAGGAATGGCGGGAGCTGAACAGCCGCTGGTACCAATATGGCTCGTTTTTGCCATTATTTAGGGCCCACGGTCAATTTCCTTTCCGCGAGCCGTTTAACATTGCACCGGATGGACATCCGGCTTATAAGAGTATGGTTTACGCTATTAATCTACGTTACAAATTGCTTTCCTATAATTATAGTTTGGCTGCGAAGACATTTTTCGAGGACTATTCCATGATCCGGGCGCTGGCGATGGATTTCCCGGCAGACAAGGGTGGCTACGATATTAATGACCAGTATCTCTGGGGGCCTAGTTTGTTGGTCAGCCCGGTAACAGAAAAAGGAGCAAACAGCAGAAAAGTTCATTTCCCTAAAGGTGTGGACTGGTATGATCTCTATCGGGGAGAGAAAACAAAGGGTGGACAGGATCTGATGGTCCCGGCGCCCTATGAGCGGATACCAGTCTTTGTCAAAGCTGGAACGATACTTCCTGTCGGTGCAGCGATACAATATACAGATGAAAAAAAGCAGGAGGTTCTTGACCTCTACATTTATGCAGGTGCCGATGGTCAATTTTCACTTTATGAAGATGAGGGTACCAATTACAACTACGAAAAAGGAAAATACAGCCGTATTGATATCCAATATGTGGATGCTACCAGAACGCTGTCATTTGCGAAGCGGACAGGGACATTTGATGGCATGTTGCAGACGCGGAAATTCAATGTGATTTTCGTTCATGACAAGCATGCTGCTGGTCTCGATGCCCGGGCGAAGAAAGCGAAGACGATCAGCTATTCGGGGGATGCTTTACAGATCAAATTAAACTAAGTAAAAACCAATTTTAAATCAAATCATATGATAAGCAAACAGTTGTTGAGCAGGGGAATTGCCGTGGTGGCAATGACTGGCATGAGCTCGTTGGTCTGGGCGCAGTCCCTGACAGGATCGGTTGTTTCTGCGGACACAGGTCTGCCGATCGGTGGAGCAAGTATTACGGTAAAGAATCAGAAGGTGTCGACAAGCAGTGATGAATCGGGAAAGTTCTCATTGACCGCCGCAAAAGGTTCTACTTTGACGGTATCTTATGTAGGGTATAAAACAGAGGAAGTCACTGTCACCGGGCCCAGCATGGTTATCCGGCTTCAACCGACAACTTCGGATCTTGATGAAGTGGTTGTGATAGGCTACGGTGTTCAAAAGAAGAAACTGAATACCGGGGCCAATTTAAAAGTGGAAGGCGAGGATCTACAGAAGCGCAATCAGCTGAATCCTTTGCAGTCCCTGCAGGGACAAGCGCCGGGGGTCTCCATCGCTTCTACCTCTGGGCAGCCCGGGGCCGACATGAAGGTTGTCGTCCGTGGACTGGGGACCATCGGTAACTCTGGACCATTGTATGTTATTGATGGTGTCCCCGGAGGAGATATCTCCGTATTGAATGCGGCAGATATTCAGTCGATAGACGTATTAAAAGATGCTGCCTCTGCTGCGATCTACGGCTCGCAGGCCGCAAATGGAGTGGTACTGGTCACGACCAAGATGGGGGCTGCAGGCAAGAGTATGCTTTCCTTTGACGGGTATACGGGGATACAGAATGTGGCACGGAAAGCCAAGTTGCTGGATGCGGCGCAATACAAACTCATTATGAACGAACAGTCCCTCAATTCCGGTGCATCTGTAATTGATTTCGACAGTATGCCGGGGCTGGCCAATACCAATTGGCTCGATTATATGTTTAAGGACAACGCTAAGATGGACAATTACAATGTTGGACTGACAGGCGGCTCCGAAAAATCTACCTACGCGTTATCCTTAAATTACATCAGTCAGGAGGGGATTGTCGGAGGTAAGGATGTATCGAATTATCAACGCTATGGTTTTAGGAGCAATTCGGAGCACAAACTCTTCGATAATTTTCTAAAAATCGGTCAGCATCTCAACTTTAATTATATCAAAAATCGCGGGATAAGCGTCGGAAACCAATATAACAATACCTTGCGCGGAGCTTTTGCGACTTCTCCGCTATCGCCCGTCTACTCGGACAACGGTCTTTACGGCAGCCCTTTTAACGATACCTCGAATTCGCCTTGGTACAATGGGGATAGCAATCCCTATGGTGTGATGATGACCAATTCGAACAATAGCAATGACGGACAGAAATTATTGGCCGATGTCTTTGCTGAAGTGGAACCAATCAAAGGACTGAAAGTCCGCTCTTTGTTGGGATTTAATTACTACGCCTCGGAATATAGGAGCTTTACACCATTGTACCGCTTCTCGATTTACACCTACAATCAGGACCATACGACAACTTCACAAAATATGAGCAAGGGGCATACCCTGACCTGGACGAATACAGCATCCTACGATTTTGATCTTCATACAGACCACCGCTTTTCGGCAATGGTGGGGATGGAGTCCCTGCGCTATCAGGGCACCTATCTGTCGGGATCAAACTGGAATCTGCTGTCGCAGTTCAACGATTTTGCCCATGCTTATCTGGACAACACCACAGGACAGGCCCATCTGGACGAGAAGGGTAACGTCGTTGAGACACGTACAGTTTCGGGCCGTCCGGAAAATGTGACACGAAGAGTCTCCTATTTCGGAAGGTTGGGCTATAATTATAAAGAAAAGTATCTGCTGAATGCTACTCTGCGCGCTGATGCCTCTTCTAAATTTTCTAGAGCAAACCGCTGGGGATATTTTCCTTCGGTATCAGCAGGCTGGGTGATCTCTTCGGAGGACTTCTTCCGGGAGAATTTTGCCGGAATCAACTTTTTCAAACTTCGCGCATCCTGGGGGCAGGTGGGCAATCAGGATATTGCTGACTTCCAGTATGCAGCCCCCATCAGCACTTCAACAGGTATCACATCGTCAAACCCTGGGGCGCATTATGTTTTCGGGACCAGCAACAAGAATATCCCCGGGGCTTATCCCAGCCGCTTGTCCAATCCTAAGTTAACCTGGGAAACTTCGGAGCAGACGAATATCGGATTCGATGCGAAGTTTGCGCACAACCGACTGGACGTCGTGGCTGATTTTTATGTAAAAACAACCAAGGATTGGTTGGTAACAGCACCTGTATTGGCAACGACGGGTACGCTGCCTCCTTTTATCAATGGTGGCGATGTGAAAAATACAGGTGTGGAACTCGCCTTTAACTGGTCGGACAAGATCAATGAAGTGAAGTACCGGTTTGGCGTTAATGGTGCCTACAATAAGAACAAGGTCGGACAAATTCCCACAGAAGATGGGATAATACATGGACAGACTGCCATGTTGTACGATAATTCAGAAGAGTTTTACCGCGCAGCCAATGGCCTGCCCATCGGTTATTTCTGGGGGTATAAGACCGATGGATTATTTCAGAATCAGGCCGAAATCGAAGCATGGAAAACAGCTGGACGTGGGATACTGCAAGCCGATGTCAAACCGGGCGATGTCAAGTATGTTGACCAGAATAATGATGGAATTATCAATGCTTCGGATAAGGTCAATCTGGGGGTAGGCATGCCCGATTTTACCTATGGGTTCAACATCGGACTGGATTATAAAGGATTTGATTTCTCGGTCAATGCATACGGTTCATTAGGTAATAAGATCGTACAGTCTTATCGGAACCATACCAATAAACAAGCGAATTATACAACACGAATCCTGGATCGCTGGACGGGAGAAGGTACTTCCAATATAATTCCTCGTGTTACAGAAACCAATGTCAACTGGCAGTTTTCCGATCTGTACATTCAAGACGGCGATTTCCTTAGGATCAGCAACGTAACCTTGGGTTATGATCTCTCCAGGTTGATAAAATGGAAATATGGCAATCAGATCCGTTTTTATGTGCAGGGACAGAACCTGCTGACCTTTACTAAATACGACGGAATGGATCCGGAGATCGGTTATGGGACAGACGGCTGGGTATCGGGCATCGATCTCGGTTATTATCCCAGACCGAGAACTGTATTATTTGGCTTAAATGTGAAATTCTAAAATCGAGAAATCATGAAAAAATCGAGTTATATCTATCATTCAGTACTTATTGGATCCTTGTTGTTGGGCTCATGCTCATCCAGTTTTCTGGATGTCGAACCCATGACGAGCGTCCTGGAAAACAATTTTTATAAAACTGTGGCAGATGCTGAGATGGCCCTCGTCGGCTGTTACGATGGTTACCAACGTACCACTTCCAATGGAAACCAGTCTTTTTACATAACGGCGGAAGTGGCCGGCGATAACTGCTTTGGCGGGACGGGTACAACAGACGGGCGCGCATTTCAGGCGATAGACCGTTTTGATATTGCCCAGTCGCAATCGGATAACAATATTTTTGATGGTACCTGGTCCGATTACTATGCCGGTATCTTCCGATGTAACACCTTGCTGGGGAAATTGGACGGAACAGATTTTACAGGGAACACGACAGCGCGTACACGGATCGAAGGCGAAACTAAATTTTTACGGGCACTGATGTACTTTGATCTGGTGCGTCTCTTCGAAAAGGTACCTCTGCTGACGGTTCCGACAAATGACAACATCCCCCAGTCCGATCCAAAGGAAATCTATAAACTGATCGTTTCCGACCTGAAGTTTGCTGCTGCCAATATTCCTGCGGACGCTTACCCCAAGTCGGCTGCCGCGACCAATGATGGACGGGCGACACCTTTTGCTGCAAAAGCACTATTGGCCCGTGTCTATTTATTCTACGCAGGATATTATGGCAGTGAAGATATCGGCGTTTCTAAAGCAGAAGCCCTGGCGGGGCTAGAAGACATCGTCAGCAGCGGCCAATTTGCGCTGGTGGCAGATTTCAAGAATCTGTGGCCGGCAGCAAGTTATATTCCCAATGCCAGCGACAATACGCTGGACATCTCAAAATATGCAGGAAAGGGTAATTCCGAAGTGGTTTTTGCACAGAAATTCAACAACACTTCCAATTACAATGGCTATGTTGATGGCAACCGTTGGGTGGTATTTCTTGGCCTCCGCGGTAAGAATTGGTCTCCCTACGGTCAGGGGTGGGGCGCCTGTACGGTGAGCAAAAGTTTTTTCAACGAATTTGACAACAACGATACCCGAAAGTCTGCCTCAATTATTGATATCGAAGGCGAAAAGATCACCGGATTTAATCTGAAAGATCAGCGTGAGTATACCGGGTATGCCGTGAAGAAATATGCACCGACGGCGCTGCCCGATGGGACTACCAATACAGGGGGAGATAAGGATATGCAGCTCTCGCAGGATCAGGATTACTTTGTCATCCGTTATGCAGATGTGCTACTGATGGCTGCCGAACTAGGCTCTGCAAATGCACAGAAATATTTCGACGAAGTGCGAAAACGAGCCTATAAAGAGCATTTTATGGCGGTTGCTGCTACCAAAAACAACATTCTTAAGGAACGAAAGTTTGAGTTCGCTTTTGAAGGTATCCGTTATTGGGATGTATTGCGGCAGGGGCTAAATAACGCTGCGGCTATCGTTGAAACGTCTGAAGATGTCCTGAGCGGCTCTGTTTCTGAAAAAGTCACTGTTACGAAGGACAAGTTTTTGAAGACGAGAGGGTTTATGCAGATTCCAAATAAACAGATCACTTTGTCCAATGGTGTACTAAAACAGAATGAAGGCTGGAATTAATGAATCATGTCGCCAGACTCCGTGCTGGCTGAACTTAAATTTTGAACATATGAAAAAGATAATATATGCGATCTGCTGCTTTGCGGTGGTGGTACTACTGGGAGGCTGTTCGCCCGAGGAATATTCGCTTGGGCAGATTGATGTGACCTCCGCGCAGTTAGAACTGGGAAAATCATATAAAATTGAACATGATGCCAATAATCCCAATATTGTCTATCTGACAAGTTTAGTGGATCCAAAGTACACTCCGCTATGGGATCATCCCCAAGGGCATAGTCAGGAGAAGAAAGTAACCTTAAAAATGCCATTTCCGGGTGAGTACACGGTCAAATTTGGTGTTGAGACCCGTGGGGGAATTGTCTATGGAGCACCGGTGACGTTTAAAATAGATGAGATGTATGCCGAGTTTATCAGTGATGAAACCTGGACCTTGATATCGGGTGGGGCGGGGAACGAGAAAACCTGGTATCTGGATCTGGATGCGGCAGGCAGGTCCCGCTATTTTAAGGGGCCTATGTATTTTTATGGAACCGGAGACTGGTGGGGCTCGATAAATAAGACTGCTGAACCCCTGAACAGTGATTCATGGCTCTGGGATGCAGAATGGAAAAGCAACAGCTGGATCATGCCCGCGGGCGACTATGGTAGCATGACTTTCGACCTGAAAGGTGCAGCCAATGTTTATGTGAACCATGCCATGCTTGGAAAGGCACAAAAAGGTACATTCAATATAGATACTGAAAAGAAAACGATACGGCTTACTGGAGCAGCACCATTACATGGCGCACCGCAGGATAAGATCGTCGTCGACTGGGGTGATGTCCGCATTATGTCCTTAACCGAACATACCATGCAGTTAGCTGTACTTAGAGATCCCGTATTATCCAATGACAGCGCGGCCATGCTGACCTTCAATTTTATCAGCAAGGAGTACAAAGAAAGTTTAGAAGAAAGCCAGAATGGGGATCATTCGGCTAAATAGAGATTTGAATTGCGAAACGATGTTGATATTTAATTTGGGGTACATGAGGCACATAAGCTCAATTATCTATGTTACTTTTCTGCTATTTTACCTGCCTGTTGCTTTTGGACAGGCGGGATTTAAAAATCCGGTTATCAGAGGATTTAATCCCGATCCGAGCATCTGCCGGGTAGGAGAAGACTTCTATCTGGTAACCTCTTCATTTGAGTATTTCCCGGGCTTACCTATTTATCACAGTAAAGATCTGGTGCATTGGGAACAGGTCGGACATTGTCTGACACGGTCCTCGCAGCTACAGCTCGCGAATGCGCACTCTTCAGGCGGATTATTTGCACCGTCCATCCGTTACCACGATGGCTTGTTTTATGTGATCTGTACCAATGTATCCGATAAAGGAAACTTTTACTGCACGGCGGAAAGTCCCGCTGGGCCTTGGAGCGATCCGATTTGGGTGGATATAAAAAGTATAGATCCTGATATCTTTTGGGACGACGATGGGCAGAGTTATTTTGTCACCCAGGGCGACGAAGGTATCCGGGTAACGGCGATAGATCTGAAGAGCGGTCAGCTGCGATCTTCCGAGCGACTGGTATGGGCGGGGACTGGAGGGCGTTTTCCTGAAGCACCCCATATTTATAAAAAAGATGGCTATTATTACCTGTTGTTGGGTGAGGGCGGAACGGAGTATGCACATAGTGCCAGTATAGGCCGCAGCCGTTCCATATGGGGACCTTATGAATCCTGTCCCCTTAATCCGATTCTGTCCCATTCCAATAGGCTAGGGCAGGGGAGTCCGATCCAGGGTGTCGGACATGCCGATTTCATTCAGGCTGCAGACGGCTCATGGTGGACGGTGTTTCTGGGCTTTCGTGTGACCCAGCCTTATAGCTATTATCACATCCTGGGAAGAGAAACATTTTTGGCTCCGGTAAGCTGGCCCAAAGATGGCTGGCCCCAGATCAATGGTAATGGGATTATACAGCTCGACATGAAGGTTGCCACCCTGCCTAAGGTCACCTTTGCGGCGGCACCGGTACGGGATGATTTTGACCAGCCCAGATTAGGCTTGTCATGGCAGTATCTACGCAATCCCGATTCGGCCAATTACTCACTGTCTGAACGGCGGGGGAGCCTACGCTTATCGACCAGCCCTGTCACATTGAACGAAATCGGTTCGCCATCGTTCATCGGCAGAAGACAGACAGAACATGACTTTGAGGCGAGCACAAAGTTGGAATTTGCTGCCAACGCCGACAATGAGGAGGCTGGACTGACACTCTACCAAACGAATTCCCACCATTATGATTTTTTTGTCAAACGTAAAGGAAAGGATTATTTTTTACAGTTAAGGGTACATGTGGGGTCACTGCAATATATCGTCGCCGAAAAGAAGATATTGGGCAATAAGGTAGAGCTGAAAATCTCCGGTACAGCTTCGTCATATCAATTTGCGTATAGAGAGTCTCCTACGGATAAAGTTGCGATAGTAGGAAATGTGGATACCCGTTATCTCAGTACAGAGGTCGCCGGTGGTTTTACCGGCGTGATGATCGGTTTATTTACAAGTTCCAATGGCAAGCCGACGAACGCACAGGCATTTTTTGACTGGTTTGATTACCGTACAACGCTTTGATCCTTGGTTATGTCAATAATTCGATGTATGCTTGATCTATTTTCTATTGTGCGGGATTCCCGGATCTGGAAGACTTTGTACATTTGGCTGGCCATGGTGCTACCAGTGGCCGGACAGTCGCGGCAGGAACTTAATTTTAATACGGGCTGGTGGTTTAAACTTGATTCAAGCCGGCAATATGTGACAGAAAAAAGCGGAGATGGTTGGCGTTTGTTGGACCTGCCGCACGATTGGAGCATAGAACAGCCATTTCGGGAACATAGCCCCGCCGGCAGCGGTGCCGCATACCTCGACGGGGGAATCGGATGGTATCAAAAGCCCTTTGTCCTTCCTGCGTCTGCCGTGGGGCAGCGTATATTCATTGCGTTTGAGGGAATCTATCAAAACAGTGAAGTCTGGATCAATGGGCATTTTCTGGGAAGAAGGCCCAACGGTTATATCGGATTTGAGTATGAACTTTCTTCCTTCCTCCACAAGCCGGGCGGGGAGAATGTACTCACCGTCAAGGTCAACAACAAGGAGCAGCCCAACTCACGTTTTTATTCGGGCTCCGGTATTTACCGCGATGTGAAACTGGTGATCCGCAATCCGGTCAGTTTGGCAACAGATGGCACATTTATTAAAACATTGCACCTCGATGAGAGCCGTGCGCTGGTCAATGTGGGGCTTGAAATCGAGAATACCAAAGGGCATGCACATGTTACGGTACTGACGGAGCTGATCTCCCCGCAAGGCAAAGTGGTCGCAAGTAAGCGAAGCCGGCTGAATAAGCTGAAGGCCGGGGTAACTACATGCAGCCAGGATATAAGCATAGACCGTCCGGTGTTATGGGATATCGAAAGTCCTCATCAATATAAAGCTGTGGTACAGCTCCTGGTAAACGGGCGTGTGCTGGACCGTCAGGAAACAAAGTTTGGCCTTCGCCAATTTTCCTTTGACGAGCAGCAGGGATTTGTGCTCAATGGCAAGCAGCGGAAGATCAGAGGCGTATGTTTACATAGTGATCTGGGGGCCTTAGGTATGGCATTTAACCGGTCAGCAGCATTGCGGCAGCTCCGTCTGATGAAGCAGATGGGGGCGAACGGTATCCGTACCTCGCATAATCCGGCGGCACCCGCGCTGCTGGATCTCTGTGACAGCCTGGGGATTGTCGTGATGAGCGAAACTTTTGATGTGTGGAAAGGCCAGAAGAATCCCTTCGATTATCATTTGTACTGGGACCAATGGCATAGGCGCGACTTTGCAGATCATGTAAAGCGTGACCGTAATCATCCTTCGCTGTTTATCTGGTGTCTGGGCAATGAAGCACAGGAGCAGTGGCACGAGAGAGCCGATGGAAAAACCATCCCTATGGCCTTGGCAGCGATCGTGGATAGCCTGGACGGTACACGACCCACCACCATTGCCAACAATGAAATGTCCAAAGACAATCCTGTGTTAATGAGTACAGCTGTTGATTTGGTAGGCTATAACTATAACCACAAAAAATGGGCGAGTTTTCCGCAGGATCATCCCGGAAAAAAATTTATAGTAACGGAGAGCACCTCCGCACTGGCAAGCCGTGGGCAATATGATCTGGTCCCTTATGATTCTGTTAGAATGTGGCCTGAGCGATGGGATATTCCATTTGACGGCGGTAACAACGATAAGAGCATATCGGCCTATGATCATGTATTTACGCCTTGGGGATCGGATCACCATACAAGCTTGAAGCTACTGGAAACCTATAATCATATTGCGGGCATGTATGTTTGGACAGGATTTGATTATCTGGGCGAACCTACACCTTATACCTGGCCGGCGCGCAGTTCCTATTTTGGCATCGTCGATTTAGCCGGATTTCCGAAGGATGTATATTACCTCTATCAGAGTGTATGGACCAAGGAGCCTGTTTTGCATCTATTGCCTCATTGGAACTGGCAGCAAGGTGATCGTGTGGATGTCGTCGTTTACTTCAGTCAAGCCGATCGGGTGGAACTCTATCTCAATGGTAAAAAGATCGGTGATCAGGTTAAAAATGCAGATCGATACGATCTTGTTTTTAAAGGGATTGCGTATGAGCCGGGGACACTGGAGGCCGTCTCTTATCGTCACGGACAAAAAGTACGGAGCAGCAGTGTAAGAACAGCAGCCGAGCCTTATCAGATTAAATTGATTGCGGAAAGCCAAACATTGGACGTCGATGCGAAAGAACTTTCGTTTATACACGCCTATATTGTTGATCAGTTTGGTACCCTTGTTCCTGAGGCGTCGCCGGAAATCGAATTTGCGGTTGAAGGAGATGGAGCGAATCTTGTTGCGACGGACAATGGGAATACAGTGGATCATTCCCGTTTTCAGTCCAGATCGCGCCGTGCTTTTCATGGGAAGGCGCTGGCAATTGTGAAGGGAGGGAAGCCCGGAAATATTGTTGTTACGGCAAAAAGCCCTGGCCTTCAGCCAGGGAGGGTGGAGGTGCAAGCTAGATAAATCTTAAGCCTGTGGCAGCTTTTGGAGAGCGATTTGTTCTTATTGCTCCCAAAAGCTGCTTACCATCTGATCAATGCGGAGCCCCAGGTGAAACCCGCGCCAAAGGCAGCCAGGCAAATGAGATCTCCTGCTTTGATCTTTCCTTCCTCCCAGGCTTCACATAGCGCTATGGGGATGGATGCTGCGGTGGTATTGCCATATTTCTGAATATTATTGAATACCTGTTCATCAGTTAATCCCAGGGTTTTCTGCACAAATTGTGAAATACGCAGATTGGCCTGATGTGGAATGAGGAGATCGATATCACTTGCCGTCAGTCCATTCTTTGCCAGTGCTTCGTGGATCACTTCCGGAAATTTCACGACAGCTTTTTTAAAGACCGTCTGTCCGTCCATATATGGAAATGCGGTACCATCATCCAGCATTTCTTTTGTCATCAATAGCCCTCCCAGTTCCTGCTCCGGCCAGTTTGGCATTTGGTCCAGCCAGATACCACTTGATGCCCCGGGATAATACATGGCCAATTTTTCGGCATCGGCACCATCTGAATGCAAATGGGTGCTTAAGATACCGCTGCCTGTTTCTGTGGATGGCTGTAGTACGACTGCGCCGGCGCCGTCACCAAAAATCACGGATACGGCACGACCCCGGGTAGAGAAGTCCAAGGCAAAGGAATGCTTTTCGGATCCGACCACAAGTACATTTTTGTACATTCCGGTTTTGACGAATTGATCAGCGACAGATAAGGCATATATAAACCCCGAACACTGGTTTCGGATATCCAGGGCTCCAATTTCTTTCATGCCCATCTCTCGTTGTAGCAGTACGGCGCAGCCCGGAAAATAATAGTCCGGTGATAAGGTGGCGAATATAACGAAGTCTACCTCTTCTGTAGTAATATTGGCCCGTTCTATCGCTATTTTGGCGGCTTCGACAGCCATGGTGGTGGTGGTCTCCCCGATGCGGTCAGCGTAGCGGCGTTCCTTGATCCCGGTACGTTCCTTGATCCATTCGTCACTCGTATCCATAAAACGGGTTAAGTCATTATTGGTATACACGTTTTTGGGGACATAATAACCAATTCCCGCGATTTTTGACTGGTACATAATAAAATTGTCTAATGGATTGAATTCTTCCCTTTTATATTGTCGTCAATTTAGAAAAAAATATTTTATTTTTGCAGCATGGGTACCCAAACAGCTGAAGAAACCTTTACGTTAGAAGAGATATTAGCGTCTGTTAAGGACTCTAATCGCCTTATTTTATGGAATGACGATACGAATACATTCGAACATGTAATCCATTGCCTGATGTACCATCTGCAGTATACCGAACCGCAGGCGGAGAAGATCGCCTGGAAGGTGCATACCGAGGGTAAATGTGCGGTACTGGAAGGTACGTTTACCGAGATGGAAATATACCGCAAGATTTTGAAAGCGGAAGGGCTGACGGTATCCGTGGAATAATTGCTATCTTTTTGTTACGGTAATAATATAGTTACGCGTCAACTTTGTGTATAAGTTTTAGGTTTATTTGTAGCAAAACTATAAATTAAGCTGAAGCTCTCATGTTGTTTAACGCTAAATCGTTTAAATTTTTATTACTTGTATTTCTTCTACCAGTGGCAGTCTTTGGACAGACTGGTCAAATCAAAGCTATTCTCATCGATAGCAAAACTTCTAAACCTATTTCATCTGCCAGTGCAGCTCTTTTGGATGCAGGCGACAATTCTTATATCAAAGGTGCTCAGTCTGTAGATCAGGGGTTTTTATTATTTTCAGATATCAAACCGGGTAAATATCGTGTCCGGATTTCCTATGTAGGGTATGAGACGCAGACGGTTGAAGGGATTGAAGTTGTCGCTTCGAAAACCAAAGATCTAGGTCGCGTGGGTCTCGTTTCCACAGGTGAATTACTGGATGAAGTGGTGGTGGAAGGGCGAGTGCCGGCTATGCAGATCGGCATTGACCGCAAGACCTTCAACGTCGGGGAGAGCCTGGTGAGTGCGGGCGGTACCGCGACAGATGTTCTGGCCAATGTGCCTACGTTGCAGGTCGATCAGGACGGATCCGTCAGCCTCAGAGGGTCGAGCAGCGTCAAGATTTTAATAGATGGCAGAGAGTCTGCATTGGCGGGCAATGATGTGACCTCCCTATTGCAGAGCCTTCCGGCCAATTCCATTGAGAAAGTAGAGGTGATTACTAATCCCTCGTCCAAATACGATGCCGAGGGACAGACGGGTATTATCAATATAGTTTTAAAGAAAAATATCCGGACAGGCCTCAATGGATCAGTGAATACGTCGGTAGGCTCTTATGATAATTATATGGCCGGAATCACGTTGAACTATCGGGACAAGAAGTTTAACTATTTTGGATCGTATAATTTCAACAAACGGAATATGGTGGGAAGCGGGGCTGTCGACAATATTTTCAAAAATAACAGTAGCCGGATTTCAAACAATTCGGAATCCTCGAGGAAAGGCACGAGTCATACGGTGAAAGCAGGGGTAGATTACAATATTTCGGATCGGACTTCATTGAGCTTTTCGGGTAACGTGAGCGTGCGAGATAATAATCGCGTGGAGGACTTAACTTATAACTACTTTAACCACCCCACACTGTCGGGAACGAGTAAAAGAAACTCGAAGCAGCTCGAAGATGACCTGGGATACGAGTTTACGATGGACTTTCGCCATCAATTTAAGCGGCAGGGAGAAGAGCTGACGGCCAATGCCAGCTATGGCCGCGATAAGGAAGATGGAACCAATGATTTTTATCAGATATTTAGTTCCGAAGCCCCAAATACTGGCCGACAGAATAGGACCTCCGAAGACGGTAAGAATATCAATATACAGGCAGACTACGTATTGCCCTTTTCGGAACACAGCAAGTTTGAAGCTGGATACCGCTCACAGATCAGAAAGTCATTTGATACCCAGTTTTCGGATACTCTGGCGGCCGGCAACGATTACGTGCCAGATTATGGAATCAGCAATGATTTTGATTTTACTTCTTCTGTACATGCGTTATATGCGAATTACCAGGGCAAGTTGTCTGATAAGATCGGTTATCAGCTGGGTTTGCGTGCAGAACAGTTTAATTTGAAGTCGACCTACTTCTCTAAAGATCCGGCTGTTGTGGATAAGGAAACAAGAGCTACACAAGATTTTTTTAGACTCTATCCGACATTGTTTTTGACTTATAATGTTGGTGACGATGGTGATAAGTTGCAATTTAGTTATTCGCGGAGAGTACAACGGGCCAGAGGCTGGCAGGTCAATCCCTTTTTGAATGTTTCTGACGATATGAACAGAAGGCAAGGTAATCCCAACCTGAAGCCCGAAGATGTTCACGGTTTTGAATTGAGCTTTGCTAAAACTTTCGGGAAGGTCAACTTGATCTCTTCGGCCTACTTTAACCACACGAGTCAGGTGATGCAACCTTACGTCTATTATGTGGATACCGCTAGTAGCGTTACCTATAGCCGCTGGGAAAATTTGACGAGCCGGAATCTATCGGGTTTTGAATTCATTTCTAAGGTGAATGCGACGAAGAACTTTGATTTTACCTTTAACCTCAACTTGATCAATATCAATTACAAAGCGAACGAAGCTTATAACATCAAAGGTTCCAATGGTTTCGCCTACAATTCCAATTTAACAGCGAATTACCGCTTTACGCCAACATTTTCGGCGCAGCTGCGGGGGGAATATAACTCGTCGCGGGTGATGGCGCAGGGAAAAATGAATGCGATGAAAGGTGTTGATATCGCCTTGAAAAAAGATGTATTCAACAAAAAGGCTTCTATTATGTTTAATGTGAGGGACGTTTTCAATACCAGACGGATGCGGGGCTTTACAGAGACACCACAGTTAAGTTCTAATTTTGAGCATCGTTGGATGAAGAGAATGTTTACCTTGTCGCTTTCATATCGCTTTGGCAGTCAGGATTTAAATAAGTACAAAAAGAGGGAAACGAACACAAATGAAATAAATGGCGGCGGAGAAGAATATTAAATTATATTGCACTTTTTAAGCCTAAATGCTTAATTTTAATTTTGAAACAAACCTAAAACTAGAAAAATGAAGTTATTAAAGACAGTTCTCGCAGTATCGGTAATGGCTTTTTCGGCTCAACTTAATACAGCGGTGGCGCAAGCAAAGAAGGAAGTCCCTGCGTATAAAATTTTGGATTTACCGCGTGTGGACATCAAGAAATTCAAAAAGAATAAAGCTGGTGCCTATGTGATTTTTGATGGCAGCTCAATGGAAGGCTGGAGAGGATATAATAAAACTGATATTCCAAAGAAGTGGGTGATTGATCAAGGAGCGATCAAGTACGATAGTCATGCCAATGTGGGCAAGGATCAGGGCGGTGATCTGATCTTCGCGCATGATTTTAAAAATTTTGAACTGGAGCTGGAATGGAAGGTTGCAAAGGGTGCAAATTCGGGTATTTTCTTTTTGGCGAAAGAAGTTGAGGGCCAGCCCATTTACATTTCCTCACCTGAATGTCAGGTGCTGGACAACGAAAACCACCCAGATGCCAAAATGGGGGTAGACGGCAACCGTAAATCGACATCATTGTATGATATGATCCCGGCGAAGCCACAAAACGGCAAACCATACGGCGAATGGAACAAGGTCAAAATCCGTGTAAACAATGGTAAAGTAGAACATTTTCAAAATGGTGTGAAGGTCGTGGAATATACCTTGTGGGATAAATCCTGGATTGATTTATTACAGAAAAGTAAATTTAGCCAAGAAAAATGGCCATTGGCTTTTGAGCTGCTTAGCCATGTCGGCGGAGATAGCAAGTCAGGCGTGATCGGTCTTCAGGACCATGGCGATGACGTTTGGTTTAGAAACATCACTGTGAAGGTGTTAAAATAGCAAAAAAGCAGCTAAAAGCTGCTTTTTTGCTATAAAATGGATTGTAATTCTTGTAGTCCCAGGACCATATGGGGGACGTCGTCAGGCTTTTCGTAGCCATTGGGGTTGAAAAAGATGGCGTCAATCCCCGCGTTCATTGCACCGCGTATATCTGCATCAAGGTTATCGCCAACCATCAAAGATGCTTCCGCCCCGGCTGCCGCAGTTTCCAGAGCAAACCGGAAGATTTTGGGGTCGGGCTTATTGACACCTATGACCTCGGAGATAAAGACATGCTTGAAATATTTCTTTAGGTTGCTCTTTTCCAGCTTTGTTTCACAAGCTTCTTTAAAGCCATTGGAAATCAAATGGAGGTTGTATTTTTCGCCCAGGTAAGCCAATGTTTCGTGTGCATCAGGAAATAAATTTGTCTTTTGTGGGCATATCGTCAGGTACTCGAGTTCGAATTCTTCGGGGAATAACTCCGGCGATACGCCGAGGGCGGTGAAGGTGTCTGCAAACCGTGCCTTCCTCAATTCTGGTTTAGAGATTTTCCCATGGTGATAAAGGCCCCATAGGCGATGATTATTGACGGTATATGTTTCAATAAAACGGGTGGAAGATTCCTTGTCAAAGAGACTGTCAAATTTGTATTTGAAATAAAGCTCATGGAGAGTTTCTTCGGCATTTTTGTCAAAATCCCATAGGGTGTGATCCAAGTCAAAGAAAATATCCCTTTTCTTTTGATTAAACATGTGCAAATATACCATCTTTAAGCCTTTTTCAACTTATTGTGAATCGGCTAAATTTTCTTCTTTGTGTCATAATGTGCTGTATATTTCCGAATACATTGCTGAATAGCTATTTTTGTTACATGAAGAAAGCGCTGTTACTCTTTTACTTTCTGTTGTTTTATGCGGTCATGCAATTGATCTGGTGGGGTGTGATGTTTATCCGCTTTGACCCGAGCAAGAAAAACATGATTATTGGAGAAGGTGTTTTCTTTCTGATTATCTTCTTGTGGGGTGCATGGCATTTAAAGCGCCTGGTGGAGAGGGAACAGAAATTACTGCAGCAGCAACAGAATTTCCTTCTGGCGATCACGCATGAGCTTAAGTCTCCTTTGGCTTCCGTCAAACTTTATATTCAGACCATTCTGCGAAGGGATCTGGACAAAGAACAGCAGCGGACTTTTTTGAGAAACTCGTTGAAAGATATCGAGCGGTTGGATGATCTGGTGGAGAATGTATTGATGACGACAAAATTGGATAGCCGTAACTATAGCATGCCGAAAGAGGATTTTAATTTTACATCTCTGGTTGAGCAGATCGTGGACCGGCTACAAAAGAACTCTTGTAGTTCTCAGGTATTGAAGCCCTATCTGGAAGCAGATATTATCATTCATGCTGACAAATTTGCGATCAGTAATGTGGTGACCAACCTCATCGAAAATGCAATCAAGTATTCGCCTGCTTGTGCTACGGTGGATGTGAAGCTGTATATAGAAAACAATAAAATTATTTTTTCGGTTGCTGACCATGGCATTGGTATCAGTGATGAGGAGAAAAAGCTTATCTTTAATAAGTTTTATCGCGTGGGCAGTGAGGCAACACGGAAAACCAAAGGTACTGGATTGGGGTTATATATCGTGAAAACGGTATTACAGAAACATGACGCCACCATTAAAGTTAAAGATAACACTCCGAAAGGGAGTATTTTTGAAGTAACATTTGAAAGAAATGCAAAGTAAACAAAGAATATTACTTGTCGAAGATGAAGAACACTTGTTAGAAGCTATCAAGTTGAATCTCGAAATGGAAGGTTACCGTGTGACTACGGCCACTGATGGAAAGAAAGCGTTGAAAGTCTTTAAAGAAGAGCGTTTCAATTTGGTCATTCTCGATGTAATGATTCCTGAGATTGACGGATTCCAGGTGGCTGAAACCATTCGACTACAGAATACCGAAGTGCCGATTATGTTTTTGACTGCTAAAAACAGCAGTGAAGACCGTATTACGGGACTTAAGAAAGGGGCTGATGATTATCTGGTTAAACCCTTTAATCTGGAGGAGCTGATCCTCCGTGTGGGCAACCTGGTACGCCGTAGCATGAAGCCTGATGACCTGAAGGAACTGAATTCTTACCAGATCGGTGATAAGACCATTTATTTCAATTCGTATGAATTGCACCATGCGGATGGAACGATTACCTCGCTGACGAAGAAAGAAACCATGCTGTTAAAACTGTTGATCGAGCGCCGTAATGAGGCTGTTTCGCGCGAACAGATTTTAGAGACTGTATGGAACTATGACGTGTATCCTTCGACACGTACAATAGATAATTTTATTTTGACGTTCCGGAAATACTTCGAACCGGATCAAAAGCATCCTATTTATTTCCATTCAATCCGCGGAGTTGGTTATAAGTTTACCGACAATAATCACGTATAGTCGAGAAAGATGATGACAATTAAGGCTAGAATAGCCGTTATTTTTATCGCTGCTTTACTTTTGGGCTACGGGTTGTACCAAGGTCATTATCAGACCTCGGTGTTAATTGCTGGAGGCATTGGCTATCTGATCTGGAGCCATTTTAGGGAGGGGTCTGTTTTTCTGGCGACTCAGGCTTTCCATCGGCAGGATTATGAAAAAACGAAGAGCCTCCTGTCCGAAATTAAAAATCCGGATACACTGCGTAAAGGGCGTCGTAACTTTTATGAATTCATGATGGGAAATATTGCCCTGAAGGAAGACCGTATTGATGAGGCAGAATACCATTTTCAATTGGCCTCCCGCCTGCCGTGGAAAAAGGACAATGAAAAGGGGATGGTCATGATCAACTTGGCGAATATTGCTCTCCGCAAATTGGACTATGCGCGGGCAAAGGCGTATACAGATGTGGCCAGCAAGCTGCATCTTACAGCCAGGCAAACCAACATTGTTAAAAAAATAGAAAACGAAATATCAAAACATTTATAGTGAGTACTACTTTACAAAACGACTTATTGATTAGAGCTGCATTCTCGCAGCAAACGGAGAGACCTCCTGTGTGGATGATGCGTCAGGCGGGACGCTTTATGAAGGAATATTGGGATATCAAAAATAAGTATTCTTTCCTTGAAATGTGCAAAACTCCAGAGATTGCCGCAGATGTCACCATGTTGCCGGTAGATCTGCTGGGAATTGATGCCGCGATCTTGTTTTCAGATATTTTGGTCACTGCCGAAGCAATGGGCGGAGATCTATCTTTTGAACAAGGCGTAGGTCCACGTTTCTCTAATCCGGTTCGTTCTGTAAAAGATGCCGAAGCGTTATCTATCGACTGCTTGGATCGATTGCAATATGTCGCTGACGCCATTAAGGTGATACAGCAGCGCTTGGATGGCCGTATTCCATTGATTGGATTTGCGGGTGCTCCATTTACCATATTGAGCTATTTAGTGGAGGGCGGTTCTTCTAAAGATTTCAAACTGACAAAATTGATGCTGAACAACCAGCCGGAGCTCGCTCATCTGATTCTGCAAAAGATTGCGGATGTGACGGTGGACTATCTAAATATGCAGATTGCCGCAGGTGTAAATGCGATTCAGTTATTCGATAGCTGGGCGTTGGCCTTATCCTGGAACGACTACCGTGATTTTTCGCATGCTTATAACAAACAGATTCTTTCCAAATTGAACCGAAAGGATATTCCGGTGATCTCCTTCTGTAAGGGATCGTCGGTGTTTGCGCCGATGATGGTGGATGCTCAGCCTGATGTGGTCTCGATAGACTGGAATGCTGACCTTAAAAATATAAAGCAGTCTTTACCTCAGGGCATCGCTGTTCAGGGTAATTTAGATCCTTTTGTTCTTTATGCTGACAAACCTGTGATCAAGAAGAAAATTATCGAATTATTTGAACGTATGAGGGGTGAGAATGGCTTCATCTTTAATCTGGGACATGGCATCATGCCCGATATTCCTTTTGACCATGTCAAATACGCTATTGAAGTAGTAAAAGAATTTAGGTATTAATTCTTTCATTCATCCGAATCGAATAGGCTTGCTTAGGCAGGCCTTTTTTTTACGCTATCCGCGCTGGCAAGGTCGGTCTAAGGCCATTGTATTATCAGTGTAAGAGTTTAATCAATAGGCACCCAAACTAGCCAATTCCAGTCAACTTTTCGTACTTTTGTGCTATGGTTTATTTATATGCAAAAGCAGTTCATATTATCTTTGTCGTTTGCTGGATGGCTGGATTGTTTTATATGGTCCGCCTGTTTATTTACCACACGGAGGCAAAGTCCAAATCTGTGGCAGAGTATGAAATCCTACATAAACAATTTACAGTGATGGAAGCTAAACTATGGTGGATCATCACGACTCCCGCGATGTATCTAACCATCGTAGCTGCGTTGGTTATGCTTTATATTAATCCGGGCCTGCTCGGCATGGGCTGGATGCACGTTAAACTTACTTTTGTATTGGGACTTATCCTTTATCATTTTGCCTGCCAGCGTATTATGTTTCAGCTGAAATGTGAAATGTGCAGCTGGTCTTCGACCAAATTGCGTCTCTGGAATGAACTTGCAACCGTGCTGTTATTTGCCATTGTATTTACGGTGGTACTCAAGTCTGCTCTGAATTGGATATTTGGTGTGCTTGGGCTTTTAATATTGTCTATCTCGCTGATGATGGCGGTTAAACTTTACAAAAAGTTCCGCAATAAGAGTAGTTCCAAAAAAACGTTAAATTCATAGTCTTTCTTAATCCTTTTTCATTGTTCATAGTCGAAGCTTAGAAATTGACAAAAATTATGTTCAAGAGATTTTTGACTGTCATGCTGTTGCTTGTTTTAGCAACCGGCGTATTTGCCCAACGTTACAGACCTTATGGTGGGAGTTTGTCTATCTATTCAATCGATGTTCCCTTTTTTCTTTACATCAATCATGTTTTGTACAATAGTCGGCCATCGACGGATATCCGTGTTGCTAACCTGAGGAATCCGAGATATGACTTGCGTATAGTATTTGCAGATAGCCGGCGCAGGACCCTGAACGGGAGCGGTGTGCAGCTCGTGAACCGCGATGGACAGTATATGGACGTCGTTTTTTCGGTGAGTAGCCGCCGTGGCAATAGCGGTATTGTTCTGGAATCCATGAATCCGGCTGGCCGGTATAACAGCAATCCTAGAGACTATAGGTATGAAGGTGGGGATCGTTACGATGAGGGACGACAGCGGGAAGAGCAATATAGTCGATCTGAAACGGGTGAGGAGTATGGCGATCAGCAAGGAGAGAATAATGAAATAGACGAACGGGAGGAAGCAGATGAACCTTTCGAAGGCAGCTATATCGAGAAAAATAACGCGAACCAGTTGAATGACCTATTGAACCAAAAGGAGAATGATGAAGGCCGGTTGCAGGTAGCAGCAGAGGAACTGAAAACAATGCGGTTGCGTACGGCCGAAATCATTGATTTAATGGAACTGTTTATCCGCGACGACAATAAGCTGGCCTTCGCCAAATATGCATATCCAAGCTGCATAGACAAACAAAATTATAATCAGGTAGGCGATGCTTTATCTTTTACATCGACCCGCGATAAACTAACTGCATTTTTAAGTAGTAGGGAAAAATAAAAAGGAGGCTGAAGGCCTCCACTGCACCTCCTATTCCCCGCCAAAGCAGATGTATTTGAGTTCCATATATTCGTCGAGGCCATGTTTGGATCCTTCCCGGCCAATGCCGGACTGTTTTACTCCGCCAAATGGTGCTGCAGCATTTGAAATCAGCCCCGTATTGACCCCCACCATACCTGCTTCGAGTTGTTCTGCGACCCGGAGGCAGCGGTTGATATTGCTGCTGTAGAAGTAAGAAGCTAGTCCAAATTCGGTGTTATTGGCCATGGCTATACCCTCTTCCTCGGTTCTGAAACTAAAAAGTGCACAGACAGGGCCAAAGGTTTCCTCACGGAATATAAGCGCTTCTGTGGGAATATTGGTCAGCACGGTTGGTTCGAAAAAGAGGTCTTTGATCGCTTTTCCACCTGTAAGCAGGTCCGCCCCACGGCTAAGGGCGTCCTGCACATGATGTTGTACCTTCTCCAATCCCTTGGCATTGATCAGGGGGCCTACTTGTACCCCTTTGTCGAGCCCGTTGCCTACTTTTAGTCTACTGACTGCATGGGCAAGCTTTCTGGAAAATGCCTCATATATGTCCTCCTGGACAAGGAATCTATTAATCGATACGCAGGTCTGCCCCGAATTGCGGAACTTGCCGGCGATCGCACCTTCAACAGCATTGTCTATATCTGCATCATTAAAAACTAAAAAAGGGGCATTGCCACCTAGTTCCATCGATACCTTTTTAATATTTGAGGCGGACTGCTCCATCAGCGTTTTGCCGACTTCTGTAGAACCTGTAAACGACAGCTTACGCACCAGATCATTCGTCGCCAGTTCTTTTCCTATGCCTGCGCTATCTTTTCCCGTTATTACATTGAAGAGCCCTTTGGGCAGGCCTGCATCTTCGGCCAGCTTGGCAAGTGCAATGGCGGATAGTGGTGTTTGTGATGCGGGTTTAAGCACCACACTGCACCCTGCGGCCAAAGCCGGCGCAACCTTTCTGGTGATCATTGCCAGCGGAAAATTCCAGGGGGTGATTGCTGCAACGACACCCACGCCCTGCCGGATGGTCATCATCCGCGAAGCTTTTTTATGGCTGGGTATGGTCTCGCCATAAGCCCGCTTCCCTTCTTCGGCAAACCATTCGACAAAGGAGCTCCCATAATCGACTTCTACCCTGGATTCGGCTAGCGGCTTGCCACTCTCCAACGTCATAATTTCAGCAAGTGACTCTTTGTGCTGTTGTATAAGGTTATACCAATTGCGGACAATGACCGACCGTTCTGTTGCTGTGCTGTTCTTCCAGCTTTCCCATGCCGAATGAGCTGCCTGTATAGCTTTTGTACAATCTGAAATATTCAGGTCGGGCAAAGCTGCAATTGTCTTGCCTGTCGCTGGATTGATGACATCAAATGTCTGCTTTGAAGTAACGAATTTACCGTTTATATAAGCTTTATCTATTAGAAGTGGATTTTTCATTATGCTAGTTATTTAATTATTTTTCATATGTTCGACGAGCTGTAGTGATACTACCCGTCGCTTAGGAGCTGGCGTCCCAGTATTTTGGAAACAATAAGCATGGACCTATTGTTTTTGCCAGTGTGTAACCAATATCGCCTCACTCTTTATGTAAAGTCCTTTCGGAGACAAATACACAATAGAATCGGTATTTTTTGGTAAAGATATCAAGCGGTTCAGGGCGAAGTCAGATTTGAGCGAGCTAAAATGAAACTTATTTTCCCGTCTATTTTTAATAACATCTGAACAAAACGGTTGCGGATTAAGCAATCACCATCAAAAAAGATAATATGTTTCCTTAGGGTTTCCATTCACAATAAAGTTAGCGCTATTTCACTTAAATACTACTATCATAACATCACAATTCCTAACCTCCTTATGGTCTTCGCACACCAAGCATCATTCGCAGTACTGGAATCGAGTCTGAGTACCAATAAGGACGAAAAACACGAAAAGTTTCTTCTGGCTGATACGCGAGGGGAGGGAATCCATGGATGCCTTCAGGAAAAACAAAAATCAATACGTCGCATGCTCAAAAAAAGTGGAGTGTTCAGATGAACACTCCACTTAGATATATTTAATAAATGGGAATTTTACAGGTTTTTCATGATCGTATGTCCCATGCGGTCCCTCTTTGTTTTCAGATATTCCTCGTTATAGGGATTGGCCTCTATTTCAATGGGAACATTTTCTACGATTTCAAGACCATAGCCGATTAGTCCGGCTCTTTTTGTCGGATTGTTGGACATCAACCGCATTTTGGTAACGCCAAGACTTCTCAGGATCTGTGCGCCTACGCCATAATCTCTTAAGTCGGCTTTAAATCCAAGCTGCACATTGGCATCTACGGTATCTATGCCGTTTTCCTGAAGTTTATAAGCATGTAACTTATTGATCAGGCCAATGCCGCGGCCTTCCTGATTCATATAGACAATGACACCCTTTCCTTCTTGCTGGATCATCTCCATGGCTTTGTGGAGCTGAGGACCACAGTCACAGCGGCAAGAACCAAAAATATCGCCTGTCACACATGAGCTGTGTACCCGCACAAGGATAGGTTCATCTTCGTTCCATTCTCCCTTATACAGTGCCAGGTGTTGTTCGCCGGTATCCTTTTGTGTAAAGGCTCTCATTTTGAAATCACCATATTGTGTCGGCATATTAACGGTCACTTCTTCATTAATCAGAGAATCATGCTTTAGGCGATACTCGATTAGGTCTTCGATGCTGATGATCTTCAGATCAAATCTTTTGGCAACTTCCATTAATTCGGGGAGTCGGGCCATTTCACCATCTTCTTTCAGAATCTCGACCAATACCCCTGCCGGCTCGAAACCCGCCAAACGGGCTAAGTCTACCGTGGCCTCAGTGTGCCCAGTGCGGCGAAGGACCCCGCCGTCTTTAGCGATGAGTGGAAAGATGTGTCCTGGTCTGCCCAGTTCCTCGTAGTGAATATTCGGGTCAATCAGTGCTTTTATGGTCTTGGAACGGTCGGAAGCAGAGATACCAGTCGTACAGCCATAGCCCTGCAAATCAACGGAGACGGTAAAGTTAGTCTCATACACGGCGGTATTTTGACCTACCATAAGGTCAAGATGCAAGGCATCCGCTCTGTCTTTGGTAATCGGAGCACAGACCAAGCCGCGACCATGAGTCGCCATAAAGTTGATAATTTCGGGAGTTGCATTGCGGGCTGCGGTGACAAAGTCACCTTCATTTTCACGATCTTCGTCATCTACGACGATAACTACTTTTCCTGCTTGTATATCAGCGATCGCTTCTTCGATCGTGTTTAATTTGAATTCCATTTATTGTTATATTGTAATTGATACAAAGTTAGTGTAGAATCTGATTTTATTTATAATAGCCCTGTCACAATCTAGTGTGAGGCTTTTAATTTGTTCTTTTTACCTAATTTTTCCCTAATCCATTTCCAGGCCGCCTCAGCTTTCAATTTGTACTGTTCGATATCAAAGAGGGCGGAATCGGTTGTGGATTTATACGTTAGGAATGCTGCCAATGGGGTTAATACAATAATAGCCATCCACATGCCGACGAAAGAGGAAATCGCGCCATCTTTGGCCGTTTTTTCAGCTACGGTTGAGATAATATGATATATTAAGAAGAAAATAATAGCCATGACAACGGGTAGTCCGAGTCCTCCTTTTCTTATGATTGCTCCCAGTGGTGCGCCAATGGCAAACAGCAGGAGACAGGAGACGGCCAGCGTAAATTTGCGGTGCCACTCAATGCGATAACGGATGTCTTTGGTCTTGTAATCTTTAAACTCCAGTACCCGGCTATTGAGGTCTTCCTTAAGATAATTGAGCTGGCTCAAGGCATTCATGGTAATCTGTGTGCGCTGTTCAGCAGGTACAAGATCTTTTAACAGGTCCTTATAAGGTTTGATTTTGGCTTCTTTTACCTTTGGCTGCCCGGGCTGGTTTAAGCTGAAATATCTCGAATAAATATTATAGCGTGTATCCAAAGTTCTGGTTATGGCTTTACCCATACTATCAATCTTGACATGATTGGAGTCAATATACATATCCAGCTGTTTGAGGTTCAGCATGGCATGGTGGCTTTTAAACAGGTTTTCATCCGTTTTACCACCTTTGAAGCTCTCCATGTCAAACTTCTGTTCGGTTTCCTTGAACTTAAACCGTGTGAACTGCTGTCGCGGGTCGTAGGTTTTCGAATTTTGGGCGCGAGACTCTTCATAACGAATGCCATCCTTCAGTTTAAGGATCATGTAACTATTGTCTGGAGAGTTGTAGATGTAGCCCTCTTTGGCCATCAGTACATTGTTGGCAGTATTGCCACCCCGATGATCGTATATCATCAGGTCGTACAGAATCGTTCCTTCTTTATTTTTTCCTCTTGCCCGAATCGAATACCCAGGAATCGTATTGTTGAAGATACCCGGTTTGATCAAAAAGTCGGCTTTTTTATTTCTGACATCGGTCAGTAGCGTTCCCATTTTCAGGTTGACAACAGGCAAAATGTAATCGGAAAAAAGAAAGGAACTTGCCGCAAAAATACCAACAAGTATGAACAGGGGAGTCATTGCTTTGCGCAGGGAAACGCCAGCAGCTTTGATGGCTACCAATTCATAGCTTTCACCTAGATTACCGAAGGTCATAATAGAGGATAGGAGCATGGAAAGCGGCATCGCCATTTGGATCTGAACGATACATTGATAGCCGATCAGCTCCATAATCGTATACCATTCAAAGCCTTTTCCGATCAAATCGTCAATGTATTTGAACAGGAAGAGCATCAACAACACAAACATCACAATAAAGAATGTGACGATAAATGGTTTAATGAAAGCTTGAAGAATAAGTAAATGAACCTTTTTCATCCGTGACCCTAAGCAAAGTGATGCTCTTGCATTAAAGCATCTTTCATCCTGGGAACTTTTTGAGAGTTCCCGGTGAAAACATATTGCAAAGATAGGCTTTTTTTACGCACCTATAACACTTTGAAGATAGACTATTGAATTTTTCCAGATTAATTTTCTGTTTTCTAAATCTTCCTCTTTGGCAAAGTCCGTGATTTTAAGGGCGACATCATTGGTCAGCTCATCCTGGTCGATCTCAAGATCAAAATAATAGGGATCATCATCGAGCCATTTAAACCGCACCGATTTGTTTTCTTTTGATGCTACGATTTTTGCACGATGTGGTTCATCGTCCCAAATGAAGGTATATACAGTGTCTCTATAGTTTACATCATCTGCAAACCATTGTGCCAATTCGTTTGGTTCTTGCAAATACGGAAATAAAATTCTAGGTGAAGAGTTGATGATATATTCTAGTTGGAATTTTATTTTATCTGCCATAAAAATGTTTTTTTAAATTTTAGTTTGTTTACATCAAAAATAAGCTATATTTGCATTCCCAAAAATGGCGGGGTAGCTCAGATGGTTAGAGCGTTGGATTCATAACCCAAAGGTCGGCAGTTCGATTCTGCTCCCCGCTACAAATCCCTTCCCAAATTACTTTTTGTTCACGCAGCGTATTATTTGTAATAATACATATTTATTTTGTTATTGCAAGTTTTTTTGTGAAAAGTTGCGGCCATTTTTCTCAAAAATTTCATTTTCAAAACGAAGCCATCTACCCTCATTCAATTGGTACTAGCGGACACCTATTTCTTATTTTTACGGGTGTCATTTTACTTCGTTATAAATGAGTTTGTTGTAGATCGAGTCGCTTTTTTGGTGTGTTAATCGACGAAAAAAAATAAAAAAATCTTTTGAATTGACAGGTGAAGTGGTATATTTGCATACCGAAACGGCGGGGTAGCTCAGATGGTTAGAGCGCAGGATTCATAACCCTGAGGTCGGCAGTTCGATCCTGCTCCCCGCTACGAAAAAACAAAGAGGAAAATCAAGAATGGATTCTGATATTCCTCTTTTTTATTTATATATCTTTTATCCTTGCAGGACAACAGGGAATCTTTTAGCAGCCCATTTTTTGTTGCATTCTACTTTCGGACCAAATGTATAGTCGGTGATCTTTTAACCTTTTTTTGTGTTGCTTGTCAATTGTCCTCGTAAGCTAAGCTTTTCCAGTCCTCTTTTTTCAGGTATTTTAGCATAATAAAAAATAAGATCCAGCCCACGGCGGCGAGACACCAGATCAATAGCTCGTGCCGAAAAATTACTTGATGCAGATAGCCGAGAAGCCCTAGAAAGCCCAGGATAAACAGATTGACCAATACTTTGGAGCTGGACTGGCTCGCTTTGGAGAAAGGATAGTTTTTAACAAGGAAAAGCATGATGAGGATACTTTCAATACCGCCGACAGCAGCCGAAAGGAGTAAGTCATTGATAGCGCTGAGCCCAAACAAAGGAATGCAAATGCAAATAAATAGAATGTTGAATGGGAGTACATATTTAATAAGGCAGGCTTTTAATACACCGCTCATCAGCTGTCCGGGGTGGCTAATGGGCGAGACATAATATATCCATGCCGCTTTGTATTTATTACTTTGTGTAATCAATTGAAAAACAGTTAAGATAGTTAGCAGCGAAAGGTAGAACATGATAATATAGAGACCTGATTCGGCCAGTTTATCCAGCTTTTTGCTGAGCGATAGGTCTTCTCCGGTGCGTAGAAATAGGAATACAAAGTAAATGGGAAGATAAGCCAGAGAAGGGTACAACTGTTGCTTAAACTCCCTCGTTTTTGAACTTATCAGCCATATAATACTGAATCCGGCTTCCTCGAGCGGTGTGGAGCAAGCTCGAGCGGCAATTTTTTTATATAGCGGCAATTTGCTGTTGCCTTGTAAGGTTGAGCTCGGGGTTTCGTTGGAAACAGCATCAGCGCTGGCCAGTGCCGCTATTTTGGCATTAAAACCTTCGGAGAATAACTGCGTACAAGCGTAGATCCCCAGAAAAGGGACTGCAAAGCCCAGCACAGACAACACGATGTTGAGCGGAGTGAAGTTGCCTAGGGCTAAAGACTGAAAAGAGGCGATCCAGGTACTTGGAAATAGCCAGAGAAATTTCAGCTGTTCAATTGTCATTTGCGATTCCACGATCGTCTGGATCAAATTAGGGCCGATATAATATGATAAAAATATAAGTAGCGAGAGCCCGATCTGTATATAACTAATGACGTCCTTGAATTTTTGGATGGGCAGGTATTTTATACTGATCAGATAAAAACCATTGACGAACACCAATGCCACAAGAGTACTTAGGATAAGCTGCAAGCACAGTAGCAACACGGCAATAATCTTCCAGCTGAATAAAACATAAACCAGCAGGGGTAGGGATAGTGTGATGACCTGGTTGAACAGCTTAATCGCGATAAAGGTGATCCTAGATAGGGTTATGGTGCGGTCATTAACGGGCTTGGGCATAATGATGTACTGATCCCGTGTATCCAATAGTATCGGTGAAAAATCCGAGACCAACGTGATGCTGAGCATGCTGGTAAAACAGAGCAACATGATGGATACGGCCAGATATTTGTCTGGAATCAGTATAATAATGGCCATAAAAAGCAGGCCGAATATTAGATACATGATAAATTGAACGATAGATGCCGATGAGGATGAACTACCGGTATTCCGTTTCTTGAAAGTGAGCGGCTTTCTGTTTTCCAGTACCGTTTTGGTTTTGAGTATGGCTGCAAATTGCTCAAAATTCACGCCTAAACGTTCCCAGAAACCCCGAAATAGGAGCAGAAATGCTAAGATAAACCTTTCCATAGATTATTGAATGGCAGAGATAATGTGTGAGGCATCCAATGCGGTGCTAGTATGATTGGTTAGTTTAGAAAATATGTGTTCTAATGATTCATCCGGATTAGTTTTCAATTCGGATATCGTGCCGTCAGCGATGATGCTACCTTGGTTGATCAGCAGGATTCGGTCCGACACCTTTTCGACAACGTCCATCATATGGGAGCAGTAGAAAATGGTTTTACCCTCCTTTGCCAGCAGTGATATCAGCTCTTTCACGAAAATAACTGCATTTGCATCCAGTCCCGACAGCGGCTCATCGAGAATAATAATCTGGGGATTATGGATAATACCGGAAATGAGCAGCACTTTCTGACGCATTCCTTTGGAGAAGGTATCCATTCTGTTATTGGCATTGGCCTCCAGGCCGAACGCCGCCAATAATTTTGTAGAGCGATCCTGCACTATCTGGTCATCCATACCATATAGTTTTCCTACAAAATCCAAGTATTCCATTGGAGTCAGCACATCGTAAAGCTCAGCATTTTCCGGAACATATCCAAGTTGTGCTTTTATGGACAGCGCGTTATCCCGTATATTGAGGCCATTAATCTCTACTGTGCCGGAGAAATCTTCGATCAGACCAGTTAATATCTTAACGGTTGTGGATTTTCCCGCACCATTTGGACCAATATAACCAATGACCTGGCCGGGGAAGATATCGAGATTGATTCCTTTCAGAACCTCTTTACTTCCATAAGACTTCTTTAGATCAACAATACGAATGAGCGGCGGCTTATTTTCCATATATTCTTAAGCTTATAATGTAAACTTACATAAAAATACAGAGTTGTCTGCGATTTTTGGCTGTGAAAACTTTATTACAGAGAATGGGCGCTATCGGGAGCATAAAAAAAGGAGCCCAAGAGCTCCTTCTTCGAGTATTTATTTTTTGGAAAACTACCTGTCGTTTTTAGGATATCCTTCTTCATCGAGGTCATCCCGTAAATCTTCCTCGTTCTCCGCCAGTTTTTTATCCAATGGAGATAAGCGCTCGTGGCTAAAGGATTCAATTCGCATATGCGAATCACTGAGCTCGTCTTCTTTAAGCTCTTCCTGGTCGGCATACTCGTCGCCGACAAAGGGGTTTGAATCGTCATAAGTAGAATCATCGTCTACAGCGCCTTCAGAAAGGGTGTCGTAGTTTGCGGGATGGTCATAGTCGGGATCATTGTCGTCGACATCCATTTCGTAACTATCTTCTTCCTCGTTATAAGCGAGATTCTGCTCCATATCCGGATAATCCTCTTCGACTTTTCCGTTGTTTTTTTTATCTTCTGTCTTCGCCATAGTCTTTCAATTTTACCTCTGTCAATAAAACAGATGGTATTGAAAAAAAGTTTTGCATACAACATAAAAATCGGGATACTAAAAACAAAGCACCAGGATTTTTGTTTTAACCATAAAATCTTGGCCATTATGATTTTCAAGCGTCTAAATTATCAAACTTTACAAAGCCTACATCTTCAGGGATATAATATCCTATTGACCATTGGTAGTGCTACAGATGAGAACCCGATTTATTTACCCCTGAAATTGGAGTCCTTCACCAATATTGATGAAGCTTTCGTCCGTGCGGAAGATAGTAAGTTACAAGGCCACAAAATTCTTGTACTGGAAGAAGCTATCCGACGATCCTTAAACAATGATATCAATGGGGTGGTGCAGCTGGAACATTAGAAGTGTGTCTTTATCCAGTATTTCGTGATCTTCTGTAAACACTGGGAGTCATATGCCTTTTTTTCTTATAAAAATTAGTAAGGTGACTTTCATCGTTGAAACCCAGTTCATCGACAATCTGCCTCATGGTGTATCGCGGTGATGCCAGCCGTTCTTCGATAAGCTGGATCCGCATCTCATCAATATAGCACTTGTAGCTCTTTAGGTATTTTTTCTTGAAAAAAGCGCCAAAATAATTCGCCGAGATCTGAAATTGCCCAGCGATTTGTTTAATCTGTAAGCGATCCGGAAAGTAAATGTTATGTTGTATATAGGTCTCGATTTCCTGTGATAGGCCATAGGATTGGTGAACTGGAAGCTCAAGATCTTTCAATATACCTTCTATTAAGGCAAATAAGGACATGATCTGGTGGAAGATAAACGTAGAAGTCATGTTATTTTCATGAGCGGATTGCTGGAAGATCAAGGCCAGTACTTTTTCGACCAATTTTCGATTTTCCTTTTTTAGGGAAAGACTTTTATTCAACAATGTAGTTGAACGGAAGATCTCTGGAGGTGTGTGAGATAAGCAGAAATTTTGTTGTACGTGGTGTAAATCCCTAAAATAGCATGCAGAGAAGTATAAAATGAATACGACAGTATCTTTTTTGGTTTCCAGACCCAGTGAATTAGTGCTGAGGAAAAGAAGGTTTTGCTCCGTGAATTTTAACCCATGGGCTTTTGCTTCCAGGGTACCTTTGGAAATATAGGCCATCGCAAAGTCAAACCCCTGCTCGCTGAGATTTACTTTTTGCTTGTGTTTGATTCTTTCGGCGCGGAAGGAGGTGTTCATCATTTAGGTGCTTTTTGCATTTCTGGTCATTTTCTCAATATCATCCCATTGTGCTTCGGGAATGCTATCCAGCCCGTTAAATTCCCCGGCACCTTTTAACCATTCGCCCCCGTCGATTGTGATGACTTCCCCATTGATATAGCTCGAATAATCCGAAACGAGGTAAGCGGAAAGATCTGCGAGTTCGTCCAGTTTGCCCAAGCGCCCCAATGGAATGCGTTTGGCCGGCGATAGTAGCTCGCTCAGCTCGCCGGGCAGTAGGCGTTCCATAGCTCCAGAGGTCTGGAATGGGCCTGGCGCAATGGCATTTAAACGAATCCCTTTCTTTCCCCATTCAACAGCGAGAGAACGGGTCATGGCGAGCACTCCAGCTTTGGCCGTAGCCGATGGGACTACGTATGCCGAACCTGTCCATGCATAAGTCGTCACTATATTGAGTATGCTTTTGTTCTGCTCCTTGTTTTGGATCCAACGTTTGCCAAGGGCGAGGGTATAGTTGATGCTTCCCTGGAGTACGATTCCGATTACGGATTCAAAAGCACGGTGGCTCAGCCGTTCGGTAGGGGATATAAAATTTCCTGCGGCATTATTAATTAAGACATCGATGCCGCCAAACTGCTCATAACCATAGGATACGACGCGTTCGACATCTTCATAGTTACGCACATCGCCTGCCATGGCCAGACAGCTGGCTTGATCCTTGGCAGCCAATTCCTTTGCGGTGTGTTGGATGACCTCGTCTTTACGGCTCGTGATCAGACAGGAAGCTCCCAGTTCCAAAAAATAGTCGGTCATCGCTTTTCCGAGCCCTGTACCTCCGCCGGTAATTAATATGCGTTTTCCTTTTAATGCGTTGTCTTTTAGCATGCCCATAATACAGCGTCGTTTTTGTATAAGATCAAGTTACACAAAATCGGATGAAAATGGAAGCTGCCGTATGAAAAAGTCGATAGCGGTGAGTAGTTAATCAACTAGGTACTTTCAAAAAAAAACAGGGACTAAAAAGTCCCTGTCATCTATCCTATAGCGAATTTTCAATGGGCTTACGCACCTAATTGAACGCGTTTGAAAGCAGTTACTGTTAATCCTTTAGATACTGAATCCAAGAATTGAGCAATGTTTTTAGAAGAATCTTTGACGAATTCCTGGTTCAACAAAGTTGTATCTTTGAAGAATTTGTTCAATTTACCTTGAGCGATTTTCTCAGCCATTTCAGCAGGTTTACCTTCAGCAATGATTTGCTCTTTAGCGATGGCAATTTCGCGGTCGATAGTATGTTGGTCAACACCGTCTTTATCGATAGCAATAGGGTTCATTGCAGCGATTTGCATCGCAACGTCTTTACCAGCTTCTTCAGCACCAGCTGCATCAGCTGAAAGACCTACCAGTACACCTAGACGGTAGTTTCCGTGGATATAAGCGATCACTTTTTCTGCAGCAATTGTCTCGTATTTAGAAACGTCAATTTTTTCTCCGATTACACCAGTTTGCTCGATCAGAGCATCAGCGATCTTCTTACCATCAAGTTCCAACCCTTTTAATTCTTCTAAAGAAGCTGGTTTGCTGTTTAATGCTAGGTCTGCGATTTTCTCTGCGAAAGCTACGAAATCAGCGTTTTTAGCGACGAAGTCAGTTTCACAGTTTACTTCCACTACGATACCTGATTTACCATCAGCAGTGGCTTTGGCAATGATAACACCTTCGTTGGAATCGCGATCTTGACGGCTAGCAGCTACTTTTGCACCTTTTTTACGCAAGTAATCCACAGCAGCTTCGAAATCGCCGTTAGATTCAACCAAAGCTTTTTTACAATCCATCATACCAGCGCCAGTTTGTTGACGCAATTTGTTTACATCTGATGCAGAAATTTGTACTGACATGTTTATTTCTTTTTATTATTGTTTACTACTGAAAATTGTACAATATTAACTTAAATTAGGTTAAGCTAATATGAAGTTTAACATTCCTTGATAGAAAAGAGCTGTTAAACCAAAAAACCGGACAGATAGGCTAGTTCAAGAAAAGTAATCTTTTCCAGAAACTAACGCTACGCTATCCGGTTTGGAATAAAAATATTATTCGCCGTCTTTCGCTTTGCGAGGACGTTTAGCTTCTGAAGCTTCACCATTGTCAGCTTTTGCTTTCGCAGCTGCTGCATCTTTTTCAGCTTCTTCTTCTTTATCGCGTTTGCGCTCGTCCAAACCTTCTTGGATCGCTTGACCAATGATGCTTGCGATTAAGCTAATCGATTTGCTAGCGTCGTCGTTTGCAGGGATTGGGAAATCAATGTTTGAAGGATCAGAGTTTGTATCTACCATCGCAAAAGTAGGGATGTTCAATTTCATTGCTTCAGAAACAGCGATGTGTTCTTTTTTCACATCGATGATGAATAAAGCAGCTGGTAAACGGTTTAGATCAGCAATACCTCCCAAAAGGTTTTCTAATTTAACACGCTCACGTTGAATCATCAACTTCTCTTTTTTAGATAGTACATCATAAGTACCATCTTTTTGCATTTTGTCGATGTTAGACATTTTTTTGATAGACTTACGAACTGTAGCGAAGTTAGTAAGCATACCACCTAACCAACGCTCAGTAACGAAAGGCATGTTAACCTCTTTCGCTTGTTGTGCGATGATTTCTTTTGCTTGTTTTTTCGTAGCTACGAATAAAACTTTACGACCTGATTTTACGATTTGTTTGATAGCTGAAGCAGCTTCCTCTAATTTCGTAAGAGTTTTGTTCAAGTCAATGATGTGGATACCGTTGCGCTCCATGAAAATGTACTTAGCCATTTTCGGATCCCATTTACGTGTAAGGTGACCAAAGTGCACACCTGCATCCAATAAATCTTGATAAGTAGTTCTTGCCATTTTTTGATCCTCCTTTGATTAACGTTTACTGAATTGGAATCTTCTACGAGCTTTACGACGTCCTGGTTTCTTACGCTCAACCATACGGTCATCACGTGTTACTAAACCTTTAGCGCGCAATGCAGGTTTAACTTCTGGGTTAAGTTCAATCAACGCTTTTGCGATCGCTAAGCGAACAGCTTCAGCCTGACCCTTAACACCACCTCCGTTAACGTTTACTTTTACATCAAAGTTTGCTAATTCACCAGCTACATTCAATGATTGTGTAGCGATGTATTGCAAAGGTAATGTTGGGAAATACTCTTTGTAGTCTTTACCGTTTATGATAATGTTTCCGCTACCAGCAGTTAAGTAAATGCGGGCAACAGCAGTTTTTCTTCTTCCTGAAGTGTTAGTTGTTGACATGACGATTCTCCTTAAAATTTAACTGGTTTTGGATTTTGTGCCTCATGTTTGTGCTCAGTACCAGCATAAACGTAAAGGTTTTTAAATAATTGACGACCTAAACGGTTTTTAGGAAGCATACCACGCACAGCTTTTTCGATGATGCGCTCAGGGAATTTAGCCATTAACTCTTTTGGAGAAACAAAACGCTGTCCACCTGGATATCCTGTGTAACGAACGTAAACTTTGTCGCCCAATTTGTTTCCTGTCAATCTAACTTTGTCTGCATTGATAACGATCACATTATCTCCACAGTCTACGTGTGGGGTGAATGTTGGCTTGTGCTTACCACGAATTACTTTCGCGATGTTGCTCGCCAAGCGCCCCAAAATCTCTCCTTCAGCGTCAACAACGATCCACTCTTTGTTAACGGTGTTCTTGTTGGCAGAGACAGTTTTGTAACTTAACGTATTCACTTGCTTTTGTTTAAATAATTATTAAAATGTTCTTTATCTCACCCTTATCACAAGGGTCTGCAAAGGTACATCTATTATTCTATATTTTAAAATCTATTTTACTTATTTTGTTGTAAACGAGCATAATTTTCCGCTTAGCATGCCCATCTCAATATTTTTACAACTTCCGGGACTGAATATTGTTACATTAGTTAGTATATTGCAGGAAGAATTTTTAATTATTTAGTGGAAGTAGATGAGATTGAATTTTTTAGCTAAGCGAGTTTTTTTAAGTTTTGTTATATTTTTCGTTGGTATAGTAAATGGGCTGCAGGCGCAATCGGTAGAAAAAAAAGGCAAACCTTATGATGCCCGATTCAAAAATGTACAGGAAATGCTGAAACAGGGGAAGATAGGTCCCGGCCTGGATTCCTTGGATGCAATCCTTGACGACTATCCCCAGGCTGACGAGATCTATTTCACAAAGGCTATACTTTTTGCACAGATGCGCAACCAGACCGCTGCCATTGAAGCGATCAAGGAGGCGCTGGAGATCCAAGCAAAACCCGAATACCTGAGTTTCGCAGTCGATGCGTTTAAAAGTAAAAATGACGCGGATAGCGCACTGATCTATTTAGATAAATTAATCGATATTGATGATAACAATACCGCTTCGTTGAAACGGGAGCGGATTATGCTCCTTTTTAATGGAGGTTATAAAGATGCTGCACTAACCTATTTTAATAGCACTAAGGAAATCAGCCCTGCTTCCGATACATTAGATATGGTGGGCAGTGTGCTATTAAATGATGCGGGAGATTACAAAACTGTGATCGAGTTGCTAAAACCATGGGCCGACAAAGGAACAGGCCTCCCGCAGGTCTACGGGCAATTGGCACAGGCCTATAACCTCTCCAAGAATTCGAAACTCGCCCTGGAATATATTAATAAAGGGATTCAGACCACACAGGAAGATTTCCTCTATTTTGATCTCGCTGACTTATACCGCTTTGACAAAAAACTCAAACTGTCATTTGAAGCACTCAAAAAAGGTTTTCAGTCTAAAAAGGTTGATTTTGGTGACAAAAACAGAATTATGATGACGCTGTTGGGACCAAAAAGTCCGTATACAAGTGCTCAGCTCCTGGATCTGGCAAATGTGCTTGTTGAAGTACATCCCCGGATTGCAGAAAGCCACATGGCCAAAGGGCAGGTACTTTGGTTGAATGACGACAAGACAGCGGCTCAGAGCTCCCTGGCAGTGGCGGTCAGTGTCAATCCATATCAGATTGATGCATGGCGCATGCTGATGAGCTTGGATATGGATAAGGGAGAGTTTGATCAGGCTATTGCCCATGGAGCCGAAGCGCTGCATTACGTTGCCAACAATCCAACGATACTCTATTTTACCAGTATGGCTTACTTAATGAAGAAGGATACGGAAAATAGCCGTAAATTTATGGAGGCTGCGCTCAATAATGCGCAGGATGAAACGCCATTCCTGCAGGCCAACATTTATGCTGGATTAGGCGACATCTACAATACGCTAAAGATGCATAAGGCATCGGATGCTGCTTATATGGAAGCCATCAGGCTGGATAGCACAAATGTTACGGCAATGAACAATTTAGCGTATTATTTATCGTTAAGAAAGGAACGGCTGGATGAGGCTGCGAAGTTTGCTGCGATGGCCACAAAGCTACAGCCCAACAACGGCACTTTTGAAGATACCTACGCATGGGTCCTTTTTGCTGACGGTAAGTATGAGGATGCCTTGGTATGGATCCAAAAAGCAATAAAGAATACCAATCCGCCCAGTGCAGTGCTACTGGAGCATTATGGAGATATTCTGGCGAAGCTGGGAAAAACAACTGATGCTGTCAAACAGTGGAATCTGGCCATGGAAAAAGGGCCTGATTCGGACGAAAGTAAACAGAAGTTAAAAAAGAAGATTGAGACGAAAAGTTATGTGGAATAAAGTCTTTTGTGCTGGAATTATGGTTCTTCTGTTTGCTTCCTGCAGCTCAAAAAAGAAGCTGCTGAAAGAGGCCGAACTTAAGTCTGAGAACGAATTGGTGGTCAAGGATAATACGCGGGAAGCTAAAAAGAATACGCTCCGTAATCTCTTGCTGACAAATCTGGATTATACGACCTTTTCCGGAAAAGCAAAGATGCGGCTTGATCTGGGGAAAGATAATTACGATGTTACGTCTAATATCCGTATTGAAAAAGACAAGAAAATCTGGATTTCTGTTACGGCTACTTTAGGGATCGAGGTAGCCCGCCTGCTGATTACACCGGACAGCGTGCAGATACTGAACAAATTTCAAAGCGAATATATCGTTAAACCATTTGATTATTTGTACCGTTTTGCGAGTCCAGATCTTACTTTTGGCAATCTGCAGGACTTATTGTTAGCCAATCTTTCAGTCAATCTGCTTTCGGATATAGATCATGTAAATTTCAACCAGGACGCTCATTCGGTACAGTTGGACGGAAGGCTGAACGAACTGGATTTCTTGTATAAGCTTAACAATAACAACCGTCCCTATCAGTTCAGGCTGTCACAGCCGGCAAAAAGACAGCTGCTGGAAGCCAATTATGGCGAATATGCCGTCGCGGCTGATCAGGAATTTCCGATGTTGCTAAAATTGATCATTTCCGATGGAAGACAGGAGATAAAAACACAGATCAATTTTAACAAAGTGACGTTTAACGAACCGGTCGAAATGCCGTTTTCCGTATCATCGCGTTACAAAGTAGTCCGATGAGATTTATCTATTTTCCGTTAGATTTATTACTTTCGCATTTAGTTTGCGCTTTTGAATGAAAATAACGGAGTTACGGATTGGGCAAACACTAAAATAAACAGTACTGTAAATGAATTTTAAGAAGACGATATTCGGTATAATAGCATTCTTTTTGATGGTGGGGATTTCTTCTGCACAGACCCGTGCTGAACTGGAGAAACAGCGCGAAAAACTCACCCGTGAGATTGCTGAATTGCAAAAAACAGTTAGAGAGATTGCAAAAGAAAAATCGTTGACACAGCAGCAGGTGTCTGCATTGAGCAAACAGATCAACCTGCGGGAACAAAAGATCAATACGATTACGGCGGAAGTAAGGGTGATCAATAGGCATATAAACGCAAACACAGCTTCTGTCAATAAGTTGAAAGCAGAACTGGAGAAGATGAAACGTGATTACGAAAAGATGATCATGTTTGCCTTCCGTAATCGGAATGCCTATAACAAACTGATGTTCATCTTTGCCTCGAAAGACTTTAATCAAGGGTTCAGGCGCGTCAAATATTTGCAGCAATTCAATGATTCCAGAAAGTTAAAAGCCGCGGATATCGAGAAAACGAAAAAGCAGATTGAACAGAAAATAGCGCAGTTGCAGGCTGACCGCAATAAACAGGTAGCTTTGCTGAAAGAACAGGAAAATGAAAAGCGCACCATATCGCAGCAGCGTGCGGTTTATTCGGATCAGTTGAGTGATCTGATTGTGACCGAGCGTGGTGTCAAGAAGGATATCACACAAAAGCAGAGAGAGGAACGTCGTATCAATGCTGCGATCAAGGAAATCATCCGAAGAGAAATTGAAGCCGAAAGGAGAAGGGCAGAAGCCGCCCGACGTGCTGCCGAGGCTGCCGCGGCGCGAAACAAAAAAACGGATGAATCCAGTGCTTCGAAAGGTAAAAGTACAAACACGAAGGGTAGTTCGAGGATGACCGATTCTGAAGCACTCCGTAGTACGCCTGAGGCAGTTAGGCTCTCCAATGACTTTAGATCCAACAGGGGAAGATTGCCTTGGCCGGTGTCCAATGCACGCATCATGCAGGAGTTTGGAGGCGAGAGTGTAGGGCGAAATGTCAATGTGGAACACATTTCAGTAAAAATACAAACCTCCAATGGGGCTGCGGTAAAAGCAGTATTTGCCGGCGAAGTAAGTAGTGTTCTGACTATGTATGGACAACGAATTGTTATGGTCAAACATGGTGAGTACTTTACGGTGTACAATAATCTCGGAAGTGTAAATGTGTCGAAAGGACAGAAAGTAAGTACTGGACAGTCGATTGGTACTGCAGATGTGGATTCGGATACGGGGGTACCTTTGATTGAATTCTCGGTTTATCAAGGTTCGACTCCACTCAATCCGATGTCCTGGTTGGCGAGATAAGAAATAATTACTATATTTAATAATTATCATTACATTTGTAAAGAGAGAGAAAAGATTTAGTTTAAAAGAATTGAAAAACAAGAAATTATAGTTATGTCAACATCATTATTGATCATGGGAATCGGGGGGCAAGAATTAATTGTCATTGTAGTAATATTGTTACTATTGTTTGGCGGCAAGAAGATTCCTGAATTGATGCGCGGATTGGGTAAAGGGGTGAAAGAGTTTAAAGAAGGCCAGAAAGATGAGTCTTCTCCTGAAAAGAAACCTGAAGTAGAAGATAATAAATAAGGGATTCAATCCCTATAAGACATTGATACGATTTTGTGAGGAACGAAATCGTATTTTGTTTTATTGTTGGACCTGTTGATATAGGTCAAAAAACCAGTTTATACTAAAATCCATATCTGGACGTTTAAATTAATGTTGATTTTTAAAAGGCAAATCAGACCTGGATTAACAGTAAATTTATGATCGGTAAACAGAGGTTAATTTCATTACTAGGAGGGCTGTGCTATGTCCTGCCGCTCACGGCTCAGGAAAGCGCTGTAGATGGCATGAGAGAGGCTACTCATCACATCATCCACGAACGGATTGAAAAAGAAAAACAGGAAATCTATCAATATCTGGATAGCTTAAAATCTTCAGGTAGCAACCAGCAGGAAGACGTCACCATTACAGACGAAGAAGTACAGCTTGTTCGAAAACTCAAAGCGATCGAACGGGAGGTGCCTCTGGATTACTCCCCTCGCGTAAAAGAACTCATCGATAAGTATACCTCGCGCAACTATAACCCGTATATGTGTCAAATGATGGGTCTCGGGCAATACTATTTCCCCATTTTTGACCGCATTCTTGATGAGGTGGGTGTGCCGAGAGAACTCAAATATCTGAGCGTTGTCGAATCCTCGCTAAACCCCAAAGACATTTCAAGTGCCGGAGCAACGGGATTATGGCAATTGATGTACTACGAAGCCAAAACTTATAATCTGACAGTCGATAGTTATACGGACCAACGTATGGATCCTGTTGCTTCCAGCTATGCTATCGCTAAAATATTGAAAGAGGCTTATCAAGAGTATGGCGATTGGCTTTTGGCTATCGCTTCCTATAATGGTGGCAAGGGCGCAGTTGGCAGGGCTATCCAACGTTCGGGAAAAGAAAAGCCAACTTTCTGGGATATTGCACCCTACCTAACCCAGCAGACGCAAAACTACATTCCCAAGTTCATCGCAATGACCTATGCGATGAACTATGCAGAAGAAAACGATATCAGCGCTGCGGAGACTGCGCTCTCCTTACGCACACAGGTACTGGAAGTCAATAAGCGCATTTCATTAAACCAGATTGCTGACGCGTTGCAAGTATCCAAGGAGAGCCTCCGTGCCCTGAATCCCAGCTGTAAAAAGTATATTATAAACGGGACTGAGGAAGCTCCCCTGCGACTGGTCCTGCCGGTGGTAGACAGGAAAATAGCCGTAGAAGAATTGTATGCGGCACTCAACACACCGGTATCTACCACAATCGTGCAGCATGCCAATGCTGCGCCTGAACCGCTGCTAAAGGATGGAAAATATAAAGTAAAGGTGGGAGAGACCTTTGCCAGCATTGCTGATAAATTTGAGGTTTCGGTGCAGGATCTAAAGTCATGGAACAATCTACGAGGCGATAAAGTTGTGCCCGGGCAACCTTTACTGATTAAAAAGGAAGACAATTTTGTCAGTACAAAATTAGCGCAGAAGACGGAAAAATCGGTTAAGAAGCAGCAACAGCAAAATTCCCGTACAGCATATTATACGGTTAAGAAAGGAGACAGCCTCTCTCAGATTGCTCAGAAAAACGGAGTGTCACTGAGCCGGCTCAAACGGGATAACAATTTAAGCGGAAGCCGTATTAAGCCGGGAATGAAATTGAAGGTATCAAAGAAATAGCAACATGGTCTAAACCAACCACGCTGCATCTTCTTCCTTGTCAAATTCTTCTAATGTAACAGTGACATGTTCCTTGAGAATAGTGGATAATTTGGTGCCATAGTAGTCACTGAATATCGGGAATTTATGATGGCTTCTGTCAATCAAGACTGCCGTTCTCATTTTCTTTAGCGGAACATTTAAGAATACCCCCAGGCCATAAGCCAGTGCTCTGCCACTATTTAAGACATCGTCAACTAAGATAATGGTTTTGTCCTTGGCCATCTCTACAGGTAAATCTGTGCTGGCATTCAGAGAACGGCTTGTTTTTTTCATGGTCACTTTGATCAGCAGGATCTCCTTATCAGAAATGTCCTGTAAAATCGCTTTGAGACGCTGTGCGAACACGTATCCTCTATCGGCAATTCCAACTAAAACCAGTGTTTCATCTTCAAAATTGTCTTCTAAAATTTGATAGGCAATACGGATTGATTTCTGTTTTATTTGTTCTTTATTTAAGATGAGCGTTTTCTTCGAAGACATAGTCGTATTTCAATGATTATGGGGTAAAAATAGGATATTAAATTGTATAAAAAAAGTCCAGAGCCAGTTAAAGCTTTGGACTTTTTTTATATGATCAAGCTGATCTTTAGTTCAGCTTATTGTCTTTTTCAGCTTTCAATATCTCTGCCGTGAGCGTTTTGTTATTATCTTCAGGCAGACGGCCGCCATTATAATAATAACGTCTCCAATATGGTTCATTGAGATTGCTGATCATTACGCCTTTGCTGGATGATGCATGGGCAAATTTGTTATCCCCGATATAAACGCCAACATGCGTAATGTTTCTGCTTCTGATTTTGAAGAATACCAGATCACCTGCTTTCAACTCATTTTTGTCAACAGTCTTTACCTGCGAATATTGGTTGCGGCTATTATAACCTAGTGTTGTATTAAACACCTTGTCATATAATTCATAAGAAAATTTAGAGCAGTCAATGCCTCTTTTCGAATCTCCGCCAAGACGGTAAGGTGTACCTAACCATTCGTAGACAAATTGATAAAGTTTTGTATTTGTGGTTGCCGAGACTGCGACACCCATGATTTGTGAGAAGTATTCTTTGGCGAGGTTGTCCGGATCTGATTCCGGTTTGGCGTTTCTGTTGGTTTGTGCCTGCGACACTAGACATAAGCCGATAAATAGCAATGACGCTATAAATTTCTTTGTTTTCATTAAATCGCTTTTTTGTACAACATTTAACCTTTGTAATTCATGGGTACTGTCATCTATTTTGGACAGCACTGTTGCGAATATAATACAATATCAGTTTAGGGTCAAATTTTTTTTACGCTATTTAACGAAACTTTAACAATTTTAACATCTTCCCAAACGCCCTTATAGGATCTGACACGAGTTTGTTCTTTTGTCGACGAACAGCTACAAAATGTAGTTCCTTAACTACAAGCCGAAAGAAGTTTAAGTACGACGATGATAGCACGGATACGCTTTTTTTGTGAATCTTAAAAAAAATATTAATTTTCTTTGGTAATGTGATAATATTTGTTCTATATTTACAGCACAAAAATAAATGCGATGATTACAAATTCAATTATTACAACGATTATTATTACCACCGGGATAAGACTCAGGAGGAAATAGTTTCATTGTATATAATTGTAGACACAATATTTCGAAGCGCTTTCCTCCAGATGGGAAAGCGCTTTTTTTTTCACTTAAAATCAACTCAAACAAACAGGTATAAATCAGTATGAAAGTTTTAAAATTTGGAGGAACTTCAGTCGGTACAGTAGAAAGTCTCAAAGCCGTCCTCAGCATAGTCAAGAAGTCTTATGAGGCCAAGGAAAAACCTTTGGTCGTTTTATCGGCAATGTCTGGTGTGACCAATTTGTTGACTCAATTGGCAGAAGATGCTTCAGAAGGCAAAGCCTTTTCGGAGGGTCTTAAATTGCTGGAAGATAAACATTTTACCGTAGTAAAGGAGTTATTGGCGGTCAAGTACCAGAATCCGGTCTTTACTAAACTTAAGCTATTTTTTAATGAAATTGAAGATCTACTCCAAGGAATCTTTGCACTTCGGGAGCTGAGTAACCAGAGCAAAGATTTGATTATTAGCTATGGTGAACGTTGCTCCAATTATATGGTCTCTAAGGTCATGGAGCAATATATTCCTGAATCTTTATTTGTCGATGCTTCCCATTATGTGAAGACAGATTCCAATTTTGGCAATGCCCATTTAAATGAAGTCCTGACGGAGCAGCTCATCAAGTCTCTCTATATTACACATGGCGATAAGCTGTTATTTGTCACTGGATTTATTGGTAGTAATGAAAACGGGCGGATCACTACTTTAGGCCGTGGTGGGTCAGACTATACTGCAGCGATCTTCGGGTCTATATTGGATGCCACTGCCATTGAGATCTGGACGGATGTCAACGGCATGCTAACTGCTGATCCGCGTATTGTTAAAAAAGCTTTTTCACTTCCTGTACTTTCCTATACGGAAGCGATGGAACTTTCATACTTTGGGGCAAAGGTCATCTATCCACCAACAATGATCCCGGCTTTCCTCAAAAAAATTCCAATTGTCATCCGGAATACTTTTGAACCCGACTTTTCAGGTACAGTGATCCAGTTTGACAGCGGTAAGACTTCATTGCCGATAAAAGGTATTTCCTCGATATCGGATATTTCTGTCATCAATTTAAGTGGCTCAGGAATGATTGGCAAATCAGGCTTCAGTGGGCGGCTGTTTACCCTGCTGGCCAGAGAGCAAATCAATGTCGTGCTTATTACCCAGTCGTCATCCGAACATAGCATTACTTTTGCCGTTAATCCCGCTGATGCCAAGCGTGCCATTCAGCTGATCGAAATCGAGTTTGAACTGGAAATTCAGGCGAATAAACTGGTAATCCCCGCCGTGGAGGAAAACCTTTCGGTGCTGGCCATCGTTGGAGAAAATATGAAACGTACTCCAGGCATGTCCGGCCGCTTGTTTGCTGCCCTCGGGCGGAATGGAATCAATGTTCGTGCAATCGCGCAGGGCTCGTCTGAGTACAATATTTCCGTGATTATCGGTAAAGAAGATCTGGCCAAGGCACTCAATGCTGTGCATGACGCATTCTTTGCCGAACTGAAGAAGACCCTGCACGTCTTCAATATAGGCACAGGTAATATTGGCGCGACCTTATTCAAACAACTGGAGGAACAACACGATTTTCTCTTAGATAAAAACGATATCGAGATCAAAGTGGTGGGGATATCCAATAGCCGTAAAATGTTGTTTAACACAGAGGGCGTCAATCTTAGCAGCTGGTCAGCAGAGCTGGAAAATAATGGCTCGGAAGCCGATTTGGCACTGTTCATTGAAAAAATGAAAGCATTGAATTTGCCGAACTGCGTATTTATAGATAACACCGCGAGCAAGCTGCCAGCCACGTATTACGAAGATATTTTTAAAGCGAATATTTCCATCGTCACCTGCAACAAAATTGCCAATTCTGGCAAGTACGCACAATACAAGACCCTGCGGGACACGGCGCACAGACATGGCGTGGATTTCTTCTACGAAACGAATGTAGGCGCCGGCTTACCTATCGTGCGGGTGCTTAAAGATTTGATGTTGAGCGGAGACCGTATATTGAAGATTGAAGCGATTCTTTCGGGTACCATCTCCTATATCTTCAATAATTTCAAAGATGAGGCCTCTTTTTATGATGTAGTAAAGAAAGCGCAGGAACTGGGCTATACTGAACCGGATCCAAGAGACGACCTCGGTGGTATCGATTTTATGCGAAAGATGCTGATTTTAGCTCGGGATGCAGGTTATGCCGTTGAGGCAGAGGATGTGGAACTAGGGGCCATTCTGCCCGAGGCCTGTTTGCAGGCTGATACAGTTGATGCTTTTTATACGGAGCTGCAAAATGAAAATGCCTATTTCGAGGCCATGAAAGCAAAGGCTGCCCAGGAGAAAAAAGTCATTCGGTATATTGGCAAACTGGAAGGGGGGAAAGTTTCCATTGGAATTGAGTTTGTCGATGAAAACCACCCTTTTTATGCGCTTTCTGGCAGTGATAATATCATATCATTTACAACAGAGCGTTATAAAGAACGTCCGTTGGTTGTGAAAGGACCTGGTGCCGGTGCAGAAGTGACCGCCGCAGGTGTATTTGCAGATCTGGTTAATGTAGGCGCGTAATACGAGGTTGAAAAAATAAGAATAAAAGCAATGGGCAATAATTTAAATGTGGAGTACCTAAAGGATAAAGTAATTCATTTGGAAAAGATGCTACCCGAGGTCCGGGTATTCGCGCCGGCAACTGTCGCCAATATGATCTGCGGTTTTGATATATTGGGATTTGCGGTAGATCAACCGGGTGACGAAGTGATCATGAGACGCAAGCAACAGCCGGGCGTTACCATAAAAGAAATTACAGGTGACGATGGCAGGTTACCGCTTGACCCTGACAAAAATACCGTGTCGGCCTGTGTGCAGTATTTGCTGCAGGCGCTGAACATTGCTGCTAAGGTAGGCGTGGAGATCGAACTGCATAAGCACATGCCTATAGGATCCGGACTGGGATCCAGCGCGGCGAGTACCGTCGCAGGTATCTTTGCAATCAATGTCATGCTTGGCAACCCGCTGACCAAAGAGGAGCTACTTCCGTTCTGCGTAGAGGGGGAGCGCCTTGCTTGCGGTACCGGGCATGCCGATAATGTGGCACCGGCGCTATATGGTGGCATCACATTGATCAGAGGAAATCAGCCTCTTGATGTGATCTCTATTCCATCTCCTCCGGAGCTGGTCGCAGCGGTCGTATTCCCGCAGGTCGATGTGCCAACTCGTGACGCAAGGCAGCTGATTAAAGATAAGGTATTGTTAAAAGATGCGGTAACGCAATGGGGAAATATTGCCGGATTAGTAGCAGGCTTATTCCAAGAAGATTATGATCTAATTGCCCGGAGTATGAAGGATATACTGATTGAGCCTACCCGTGCAATTTTGATCCCCCAGTTTTATGAGATGAAAGCAATTGCCATGGAGAATGGCGCGCTGGCTTTTGGCATATCGGGGTCTGGACCGTCTGTTGTTGTTATTACAAAGGATGAAGAAGTCGCCAAGAACATTGCCGATAAAATCCAGGCGCATTTGAAAAACCAGGATATCGAAAGTTTTGGCTACGTGTCGCGGGTCAATACCGTAGGACCAAGGGTACTGAATTAGCTTATTCCAAACAAAATCAAGGATGTCCTGACATGATAAAGAGCATTCTCAGATCAATAACAGGATGAAATACAATTAAATAAAAAATGAAATTTTACAGCACAAATAATAAGACATTGGCCGTTTCATTTAAAGATGCGGTGTTTAACTCATTGCCGGAGGATAAAGGACTGTATATGCCTGAGCACATTCCGCAGTTAGATCCCTTGTTCCTTAAGAACATACAGCAGTACTCGCTGAAAGAAATCGCTTTGGAGGTTGCTTCTGCTCTTTTGGAAAATGATATACCACGGCCGGAATTGAAGAAGATCATTGACGATGCGATTAATTTCGATGCCCCGGTCAAATTCCTAACGGACCGTACAGCGGTGCTCGAGCTGTTTCATGGTCCTTCGTATGCTTTCAAAGATTTTGGAGCAAGGTTTATGAGCCGTATCATGGGCTACTTCTCCAAAACTGACGATAAATTGCTGGATGTGCTTGTTGCAACGTCAGGCGATACGGGCGGTGCGGTGGCACTGGGTTTTCTGGGGGTAGAAGGCACCCGGGTGACGATTTTATATCCTAAAGGTAAGGTGTCAGATGTGCAGGAGCTTCAGCTGACCACCAATGGGCAGAATATTAGAGCATTGGAGGTAGACGGTACATTTGATGATTGCCAGGCCTTGGTCAAACAGGCGTTCAACGATGCTGAATTGAATAGGGCTTTAAGACTGACTTCGGCCAACTCAATCAATATTGCCCGGCTAATTCCGCAGACCTTTTATTATTTTTACGCGTATGCCCAGCTAAGATCACAAGGAATCGATGAAGTGGTGTTCACAGTGCCAAGTGGCAATTTCGGAAATATAGGTGCGGGTTTGCTGGCTTATAAAATGGGGCTTCCGGTCAAGCATTTTGTTGCCGCAACCAATGTGAATGATACTGTGCCGCGATTTCTTGCCTCCGGTCAGTATGAGCCAAAGCCTTCTGTTCAGACATTGAGCAATGCGATGGACGTGGGCAATCCCAGCAACTGGGTACGTATTCAGGACCTGTTCTCGGGTAGCTTGGACGAATTAAAAACAATGATTTCTTCTTATACTTTTACCGATGAGGAAACAAAGGCCGGGATGGATTCCCTGTTTAAGGAGTGCCATTATATTGCCTGTCCGCACACTGCGATTGCGTGGCTTGGTGCCAGAACATATGCACAGGAACATCCTGGCCAATATGCTTCGGTTTTTCTGTCGACGGCTCATCCCTGCAAATTTCCGGATGCTATTGAAAATGAAGTGTTTACCAAGATAGAATTGCCTGCGGGTGCAGAAGCGCTGAAAGGAAAGGAAAAATTAGCGGAACCGTTGAAGGTCGACTTCGAGGCGTTCAAAACATATTTAATCAACCATAACTAAACGCTGAGGGCTCCATTAGGAGCCCTTTTTTTGACCAAGATACCTTTCTATATCGTTCATTAGTTCCTGACTTTTGTTTTTGTCAGAAATTATGTTATAAATAGGTATAGTAGCATATTTGTCGAAGGCTATAAAATCCCCATTTTGTTCGCTAAGAAGCCCAAGAGTATCGTGTAAAAGTAATGCACGTAGTTAAAGAAAGATGTTTTAAATTCATTTTGTAACTATTCAGGAGTAACTATTCCTTCGGTGTTTTTATGACAAATAAATAAGCGAGGTTTTGCAATTAATAAGTTAATTTTGCAGCAATGAAATCAGTTTATTTGAATAAGGGGAAGGATAAAGCTGCTTGGCAATTGCATCCTTGGATATTTTCTGGCGCTATTAAATCATTATCTGATAAGATTGACGACGGCGAAGTCGTAGGGGTTTATAATGTCGAACGCGAGTTTATTGCCTATGGACTCTTTCATAACAGTTCGCGCGTGGCGATCCGGCTTCTGGAATGGAACCCGCAGGTGGTCATCGATGCTGACTGGTGGCGCACGCGCATCCGGAAAGCTGTTGGGGCGAGGCAGCATCTATTGACCGATGGTGAGACGAATGCTGTACGTCTTGTTTTCGCCGAAGCCGATTTTCTTCCCGGTCTTATTGTCGATAAATATGCAGATTTTATATCCATTCAAGTCCATTCTGTAGGCGTAGAGCGAGTCAAAGAAATTATAATAGCGGAATTAAATGCGTTGTTGAAGCCCAAGGGCATTTATGAAAGAAGTGACTTAAAATCCCGGGAGCATGAAGGGTTGCCGGATACGAATGGACTTTTGTCAGGCGAGCTGCCGCCCGAATTTGTTGATGTAATCGAAAACGGTATCCATTATAAAGTAAATATCATCGATGGACAGAAGTCAGGATTTTACTGTGACCAGAGGGAAAACCGATTGCTGGCCGCACAATATGCCGTGGGCAAGCGGGTGCTGGATTGCTTTTGCTATTCAGGTGGCTTCACGTTGAATAGCCTGAAGGCTGGTGCATCGCAGGTGATATCGGTGGATAGTTCCGCGTTGGCTATTGAGACGCTGGAAAAAAACGTAACTGAAAATGGATTTGGAGCCGGCCGGCATGAAGCGATATTGTCGGATGTGAATAAGCAATTACGCAAGTTTATTGATGCGGGAGAAAAATTTGATGTCATTGTACTTGATCCGCCCAAATATGCACCATCCCGCTCTGCCTTGGAGCGTGCCTCGCGTGCGTATAAAGATTTGAATCGCCGGGGCCTCATGCTATTGCAGAGCGGAGGGTTATTAGCCACATTTTCCTGTTCAGGCGCTATGGACATGGATACTTTCAAACAAGTGCTTGCCTGGGCAGCACTGGATGCTGGCAAAGAAATCCAGTTTATCCGACAATTTCACCAGCCGGAAGACCATCCCGTCAGGGCATCTTTTCCTGAAGGCGAATACCTGAAAGGATTATTGGTGCGTGTATTATAAATTAAATGCAGATATATAGGTTGATTGAAATAAATCGACTTTTTCAATGCGAGTGAGATCATGATCAAAGAAAAAACAACTAGGCCTATTTTTTCGATTTTGTTTGCCGTAAGTATGGTTCACCTGCTGAATGATTTGATCCAGGGGGTGATTCCGGCAACGTATCCGCTTCTGAAGGAGGAACATCATCTGAGTTTTTCACAAGTGGGTATGATTACTCTGGTGTATCAGATTGCGGCTTCCATTTTTCAGCCTGTTGTAGGTTCCTTTACCGATCGGCGTCCCGTGCCTTACTCTCAGATTATCGGTATGTCGTTTTCCCTGGTTGGGATGTTGCTGTTTTCTCAGGCGCACAGCTATGCCTGGATTTTAGTTGCTGTTTTCTTAGTCGGTATAGGATCTTCGATCTTTCATCCGGAATCCTCCAGGGTAGCGTATATGGCTTCCGGCGGAAGGCGGAGTATGGCACAGTCGATTTTCCAGATTGGCGGGAATGCCGGTACAGCATTAGCACCGATTATTGTGGCCTTTCTGGTATTGCCCCGAGGGCAACAAGCTATCGCCTGGATGTGCTTATTTACGATCGTCGGCCAATTTATTTCGTATTATATCGGGACTTGGTACAAGCGCCGTCTTGAACATGTGTCCCGGTCTGTCAGGAAGATTATCCGTGTACCGGATCTTCCCAATTCACGTATCGTGACGACGGTGATTATCCTGTTGTTATTGATCGTGTCCAAATATTTTTATATTGCCAGTATCACCAACTATTTTCAGTTTTATACGATAAAAAAATTCGGGATCAATGAAGTTGAGGCACAGGTATACCTGTTTTATTTTCTGATTGCTGTCGCTTTGGGCACTTTATTAGGAGGAGCTTTCGGAGACCGCTTTGGCAGGAAATATGTTATATGGTTCTCCGTGCTGGGGGTGGCACCCTTCGCCTTAGCGCTTCCTTATGTGGGGCTTACCATGACCGGGATCTTAATTGTTATTATCGGTCTGATATTGTCATCTGCCTTTCCGGCAATTATCGTGTATGCTCAGGAGCTGTTACCTAAAAAACTAGGCATGGTCTCGGGTTTGTTTTATGGTTTTGCTTTTGGGATGGGGGGAATAGGATCGGCTGTACTCGGATGGCAAGCAGATCATACTTCCATCGAGTTTATCTATCACTTGTGTTCCTACCTGCCCTTGATCGGCGTGGTTGCATATTATTTGCCAGACTTGCAAAAGACACCTTATAAAGAGGTGTCGTAAGATAAAAAGAGAAGGGCGGATGTTAAATGCAGTTGATCCGCCCTTTTTTTCTATTTGATGCAGTCCATCCAGGCGTTAGCCATGAGCTGTGCACCAGCAAGTGTTGGATGAACTCCATCAGCAGCCCAATAAGCTCCGGGCGCCGTTTTCTGGGCGTTATCGTATATTTTTTGATAGGGTATAAGTATCGCATTGAATTCTTGAGCTATATCACGTGCAGCTTCTTGATAATCCAGAAATTTGGGATACCAGGCTTCTGTGATGTGTCCAACTCCTCTGACAGCAAAAGGTTCACCGATAATTAACTTCACATCGGGAAGCCGCCGTAAGGTTTCCTGCAACAGTTGCTGATATTGCGCTTTGTATTCTTCAACGGTAGTTTTAGCACCGCGGTCTATTGTCCGCCAAAAGTCGTTAACACCAATCAAAATGCTCAGTACTGCGGGTTTGAGTGCCACCGTGTCCTCGGCCCAGCGTTTTTGAAGATCGGGGACGCGGTTGCCGCTGATACCGGTATTGTAAATTTTCAGTTCCTTTGCAGCATACTTATTGAGGAGCTGGCTGGCTGCGAGCAACGCATAGCCCCGGCCCAGGGCTACCGGATCGTTGGCATTGCGGTTATTTCTGTCACGGCCGACATCGGTAATCGAGTCGCCCTGAAAGAGGATAACGTCTCCCTTGCTTAAACTTATTTTGGAAGGTCTGGCGGCTTCTTCGTGGGCAAAAGCTTCGTTACCCAATATATTGGCGCTGGTTAGAAGGCCAGCACCAATAATGCTTTTTTTGATAAATGATCTGCGGTCTGTGTTCATTATTAGGTTTTGTTATACCTAAAGTTACGTACTTTAAGTACACTTTTCCAAACCTTTCATAATGATGTTACAGGCTTTTTCTATTTCGGATTCCGTAATCGTCAACGGGGGCGCGATGCGGAGCGCGGTCTCGCAATGAAGGTACCAGTCGATCATGACACCATGATCAGCGCAGTATTTGCTGACCTGGTACACTTGCTCGAAAGAATCCAGCTGTAGACACATCATCAGTCCTAGTCCCCTGATCTCTCTGACCGAAGGATGGTGAAGCTGCTGTCGGAATAGGCTCGCCTTATACTCAACCTGTTCAATTAACTTTTCTTCTTTAATTACCGCGAGCGAAGCTCTTGCTGCTGCACAACTTACGGGATGACCACCAAAGGTGGTAATATGGCCAAGTATAGGATTGTCTTTAATGACATCCATTACTTCTTTTGGAGCGACAAAAGCACCCAGTGGCATGCCGCCGCCAATGCCTTTTGCCAGCATGAGAATGTCAGGCACAATACCAAAATGTTCAAAAGCGAATAGTTTCCCTGTACGTCCGAAACCGGTCTGGATTTCATCAAAAATCAGCAAGGTGCCGGTTTCGTCACAACGTTTTCTTACCGCCTGCATGTAAGCGACATCAGGAACTCTAACGCCAGCCTCGCCTTGTATAGCTTCCAAAATTACCGCAGCAGTGCTTGCAGTAATTTTGTCGAGGTCCTCCATATCATTGAAGCTGATAAAGTCTATCTCCGGGAGAAGCGGAGCGTATGCCCGGCGATAGTCCTCATTTCCAATGAGGCTCAATGCACCTTGCGTGCTTCCATGATAGGCCTTTTTTGCGGCGAGGATTTGCCTTCTTCCAGTATATTTTTTGGCGATTTTCATAGCCCCTTCCACTGCTTCCGTACCGCTGTTGGTAAAGTACACAGACTGCAAGGGAGCTGGTAGCTCCGCTAATAACTCTGTGGCAAACTGCACCTGTGGCGCCTGCACGAACTCACCGTAGACAGTGACATGTAAATACTGGTCCAGCTGCTCTTTTATTGCATCGAGCACCCGGGGATGACGATGTCCTATATTGCTTACATTGAACCCTGAGACCAGGTCCATATACTCTTCTCCATTAGGGCCGTATAGGTATACACCTTCGGCTTTAACCACCTCGACCAGTCTAGGGGAGCTCGAGGTCTGCGCGGTGTTCATTAAAAACAATTCTCTATTACTTAGCATGATGGTACAAATGTCCGAAAATAAAAAAAGAAGTCCTGAAGACTTCTCCTTTATTTTTGCGATTATTTTTTTCGCTGTAATGATTTGTACAGATGTTCCCGAAATTCCTGTTCCACTTCGAAGAATTGGGATGCACGTGCATTTCCGATGACTTTGGCAAATTTTGACCGGTATTCTTTTTTTACCTCCACCTCTTTGGCATCGTATTGCAGTACATCTCTAGAGCCACCCCGAAAACTATTTTTAGGAGCACCGTTTAACTTTGCTTTCCTTAAATCCCACAGCGTCTGGCTATACTCATTGTACAAAGGAAAGAATTGCTGAGCTTCCCTCGGCGTCAGATTGAGTTCTTTAGTAATGTAAGCGATCTTCTCATTTTCAATAGCCTGAAATCGATTTCTGTCTTGTGAAAAGCCCAAAGCGATAGAGAATATACTAAAGAACAATGTTATCCATATGTTTTTTTTATCGAACATCATTATAAGCTATAATTTAGATAATCTTCTATGTCTTGTTTAGATACATTCGTTCCAAATCCTTTTGTCGGGAGATTGGTTTCGTCAGTGTATTGAGACATATATATCATATCGTCTCCCGATGCTGAAGCCGCAAGGTAATTAATAATTTCCTGTTTAGGGATTTCCGATAGATGCTGGCTCAACTGCTGTTCCGCTGTATTATCTGCAGAAATCGTGTTTTGCGACTGATATTGATATCCCCAATACCCGCCCAGTCCGAGTGTCATTGCCAGTGAGGCCGCAACGGCATAACGTGCGTACCATTTTTTAGGCCGTCCGAGCCGGCGGATCGGTGTTTCCGGCAGTACGACGTCGTCGTTATGTCGGATCGTGTCAACGATCGTGTCCGAAAGTCGCTCAAAATAATGTGGCGGTACCTCAAAACCATCGTTTGGAACCTTCTGCTTCAATTGGTCTACAGCAATCCGGGCAAATATGTTGTCTTCAAGCGTCTGTTCATAATCCCCCGGGACCGTATATCCGTCGGTAGAAATACTATTTTTTAATTTCTCTGTTGCTATACGTGCAAATATGCTACCTTCAAGGGCCTGCATATAATCCGCCGGGATCGTAAATCCATCTGTTGGAACCGTATTCTTTAATTCCTCCGCCGTGATACGGGCAAAGATGTCGTCTTCAAGTGCATGTTCATAATTTACAGGGACCTTAAAGCCGTCGGATTGAATCTTTTCTTTTAGTTTTTCCTCTGCAATGCGATGAAAGATGCTGTCGGTCAATACAGCTTCGTAATGCTCAGGGATATCGAAGTCATTTATGGCCGCTATGGATGCAATGGAATCCATAGCAATTTCGCCCATAATACGATCAGGAAGGCTGTCAAAATATCCTTCGGGAACCTCAAATACACCTTCTTCACTGCATTTACCCAAGCTGACATGCGCTATTATTTTCGATTCTAAATCCTCGAAATAGTTTTCAGGCACGCCAAAAGGATTTTTACGCAATGATTCTGGAAGATTAGTAGGTTCCAGCCCATCATGATATGTACTATTTTCCTTCATAGTATCTGTTAGAGCCTGATTTCGCTAAAAGGTTTAATCGTGGTTGTTAAAAAAAGACTCTATTTTTTTGACAGCTAAGTGGTATGACGCCTTCAATGCGCCGACACTTGTGCCAAGAACCTCAGAAATTTCTTCATACTTCATATCTTCAAAATATTTCATGTTAAAAACCAATTTCTGCTTTTCGGGTAATGTTAATAGAGCCTGCTGCAATTTCATTTGGGCTTTGTCGCCGCTAAAGTAATTGCCATCAGCAAGTGTTTCTGCTAAATAAGCAGAGGTGTCGTCATCCAACGACACGTTCTGCTTTTGCTTTTTCTTATTTAAGAATGTAATACATTCGTTGGTTGCAATTCGATATAGCCAGGTATACAATTGTGAATCTTCGCGGAAATTACCGAGGTTTTTCCATACTTTCACAAAGATATCCTGTACAACATCGTCAGCATCATCATGATCGATTACCATTCTTCGCACATGCCAATAAATCTTTTGCTGATATTTTTTCAACAAAGAACGGAAAGCTTCTTCTCGCGTACTCTCTTCTGCGAATTTTGCTATAATTAAAGCGTCATCCATATATTGACCTGCGTGGTGTTGTTATTTTCTATTGATTACTTTTTGAGCAGCAGCGACGATTGCATCTGCATTCAGTCCGTATTTTTCCATTAATTGTGCAGGTGTACCAGACTCGCCGAAGCTATCGTTGACAGCTACGTATTCCTGCGGGCTAGGCAATGCTTTTGCCAGCACTTGCGCTACACTGTCACCCAACCCTCCCAGGCGGTTGTGCTCCTCTGCAGTCACCACACATTTTGTTTTGGCAACAGATTTTAAGATGGCCTCTTCGTCCAGTGGTTTAATGGTGTGAATATTGATAATTTCGGCGTTGATGCCGAGTTCTGCTAATTTTTCACCCGCTTGAATTGCTTCCCAGACTAAGTGTCCAGTAGCAATGATCGTCACATCAGAACCTTCGTTCAACAAAACTGCTTTTCCGATTACAAATTCTTGGTCGGCAGGAGTAAAGTTAGGTACTACTGGACGGCCAAAACGCAAATAAACAGGGCCATCGTATTTCGCAGCGGCTATGGTAGCTGCTTTTGTCTGGTTGAAATCGCAAGGGTTGATCACCGTCATCCCTGGTAGCATTTTCATTAAGCCGATATCTTCCAGAATTTGGTGGGTAGCCCCGTCTTCTCCCAAAGTTAACCCTGCGTGTGAAGCAGCAATCTTCACATTTTTGCCTGAATAAGCAATGGATTGACGGATCTGGTCGTAAACACGGCCCGTAGAGAAGTTCGCAAACGTCCCTGTAAACGGAATTTTGCCGCCAATAGTCAGGCCGGCAGCGATGCCCATCATGTTCGCTTCAGCAATGCCAATCTGGAAAAAGCGTTGTGGAAATTCTTTTATAAAATCGTTCATTTTTAATGAACCGATCAAATCTGCACATAATGCAACTACATTCTCATCCTGTTTTCCAGCTTCCAGTAAACCGGCGCCGAATCCCGAACGTGTATCTTTTGACTCTGTGTAAGTATATTTTTTCATTTAATTATTTTTTTCTTTTGTCGGCTGATGAACTCGGTGTAAATAGTACTGACCCACAGTACAGCATTATCTACAGCTCGGTTTCATTCTTAGTAATCTCCCAAAGTTTCAGTCAGTTGATTTAAAGCCGATGCCAACTGTTCGTCATTTGGCGCCACACCGTGCCATTTATGAGAACCCATCATGAAATCAACACCTTTTCCCATTTCTGTGTGCAATAAGATAACTACCGGTTTGCCTTTTCCGGTACGTGACTTCGCTTCTGCCAGGCCAGCTACGACAGACGCCATATCATTTCCTTTGGCCACTTCCATCACCTCCCAGCCAAAAGCTTCCCATTTTGCGCGTAGATCACCCAATGATAATACCTGATCCGTCGATCCATCGATCTGGGCATTGTTATAGTCAACAGCTGCAATTAGGTTGTCGACCTTGTTGTGCGGTGCATACATCGCTGCTTCCCAGACTTGTCCTTCCTGCAGCTCGCCATCGCCCATCAATACATAAACTAGATTATTGTCTTTATTCAATTTTTTTGCCTGTGCTGCACCAATCGCAACAGACAATCCCTGACCCAACGATCCTGAAGCCACACGGATACCCGGAAGACCTTCATGGGTAGTAGGGTGGCCCTGAAGTCTCGAATTGATTTTTCTGAAGGTTGCCAATTCACTCACTTCAAAATAACCCGCACGCGCCAATGTACTGTAAAATACTGGCGAAATGTGGCCGTTTGACAAGAAGAATAAATCTTCCCCTTCCCCATCCATGTCAAAGGAGGGATTGCGTTTCATTGCATTGAAATAAAGCGCCACAAAGTAATCTGTACAACCTAATGAACCACCAGGGTGGCCTGATTGACAAGCGTGTACCATACGTACGATATCACGTCTTACCTGTGATGCGATTTGTTCTAGTTTGTTAATATCTGCACTCATTTTTTTTGTTGGTTTCACAATTGGTCGTAAAGTTAACTATTTTTAAGCTAGATGCTTGTTAAAAAGTGAATTTCTTTGCTGATCTCCAGAGTGGAAAACAAAAGACCTTTTGTCGACGGTAACCATGTATGCATGGATGTGCCTGCCCGCCCACCCCGGGGCTATTGGGCCAATACTACTCATGAAAGGTGGGGCTAGGAAAATTTGAACTTTATATGGGGATTCGTCGTCAATTTGCGGTTGCACGACAGTTTTCTGAAGTAGGTGTATATGGTGGATATCATGAGGTCTATTGCTGTGCGAAAGCCGTCCAAGCGGTAGGCGATCACAGACCAAAAAAAAGGATTCAGCAAATTTTACTGAATCCTTTTTTTGCTATAGTTATGCTGACGAAAATTTACATGGCTTCTGCCACCACTTCGGTCACTTCGGGTACCATGCGTTTCAATAAGCCTTCTATACCTGCTTTAAGCGTGATGGTAGACGAAGGGCAGCCGCTGCACGAACCTTTTAATTCAACAGTCACCACACCTTCATGGAAAGACTTGTAATGGATAGCACCACCATCTTGCTCAACAGCGGGCCGTACGTAATCATGTAGAACCTGTTGGATCTTGACTTCGGTGTCTGTTCCTTCAAAGTTTACCTCGGTGTCATGGTGGACAGCCTTTACGGCTAGTTCAGATTCAACAGCGCCTTTTACAAAGTCTTTTAACAGGGCCTCGATATCTTCCCATTCCGCATCATCCGTTTTGGTGACCGTTACAAAATTGCTAGCAAAAAATACGCCGTTCACAAAATTGAACTTGAACAGTTCCTGAGCAAAAGGGGAATCCTGTGCCGCTTCTTTATTTGGAAAATCCACACTCCCGTTGATCAGTAATTTATTGACCAGAAACTTCATGGTCGAAGGGTTGGGAGTAGATTCTGTATATACGTTGATCGTAGCCATTTGAATTTCAATTTTTATTCCAAACAAAGATAGTTCAAAAGAAGTTCTCTTAAGGTCATTTATAAGTCAAAGCTTATAAAGAGACGCCGGTATAATTTGATGGACTGATAGCCTTTAGCTCGGCTTTCACCTCATCCGATACGTTGAGATTGTCTACAAATGTGGCAATAGTCTCACGTGTCACATGTGTGTTGGTGCGTGTAAGATCTTTCAATGCCTCATATGGTTTGGGGTAGCCTTCTCTCCGCAATATCGTTTGCAATGCTTCAGCAACCACAGCCCAGTTGTTGTCCAGATCATTGGCTAGAGCTGGCTCGTTGAGGATGAGCTTGCGTAAACCTCTCAATGTCGATTTTATAGCGATTAACGTATGGGCAAACGGCACACCGATATTGCGTAAGACAGTTGAGTCCGTCAGATCCCGTTGTAAGCGGGAAACCGGCAGTTTTGCGGCTAGATGTTCGAAGATTGCATTGGCAATGCCGAGATTTCCTTCGGCATTCTCAAAATCAATCGGGTTCACTTTGTGAGGCATGGCCGAAGAACCAATTTGTCCGGCAGTAATTTTCTGCTTGAAATATTCCATGGAAATATAGGTCCATATATCCCGGCATAGATCGATAATAATGGTATTGATCCGTTTCAGTGCATCACAGCTGGCGGCAAAGTTATCATAATGTTCGATCTGGGTGGTTGTCTGCGAGCGGTCCAGTCCCAAGACCATATTGACGAAATTGTTGCCAAAGCTTACCCAATCGGTATTTGGATAGGCTACATGATGTGCATTAAAATTACCTGTTGCCCCGCCAAATTTGGCTGAATAGGGTACTGCATGCAAAAGATGCAGCTGACGTTCGATGCGTTCGATAAATACGTACAATTCCTTACCCAGTCGTGTGGGCGATGCTGGCTGGCCATGCGTACGGGCGAGCATCGGGATATCTGACCAAGATGTTGCCAGTGACTTTAGTTCCTGAAGCAGTTCGTCGATAGCAGGCATGTAGCTTTCCTTAATGGCTTCTTTCCACGAAAGGGGAATCGCTGTATTGTTGATATCTTGAGAGGTGAGCCCGAAATGAATAAATTCAAGATAATCCTGTAGGTCCAGTTTCTCAAATTGATCTTTTAGAAAATACTCAACCGCCTTAACATCATGATTGGTTACTTTTTCAGTATTTTTGATCCATATAGCGTCTTCCTCCGAAAAATTGCGGTAGATATCTCTTAGCTTCTCGTTCAATGTTTTGTCAAAATGCTGTAGCTGCGGAATTCCGGATTCGCTCAGTGCGATAAAATACTCGACTTCGACACGAACCCGATATTTTATCAGGGCAAACTCAGAAAAAAAAGCGGCAAGCTCATTGGTATTATTGTAATAGCGTCCGTCAATAGGCGTAACTGCTGTTAGAGATGATAAAGCCATAGATTGAATGATTTTTTGGCAAAGGTAAAAAAATGCTTGGAGCTTAGCAATTTAATTGGGTAGATATAAAAAATGCCCCCTGTGTCAGGAGGCATCTCTATGCTGATAAAATTCTGTTTCGAAGAATTAGTGAGCAGCTTTAGTAGAATCAACAGCAGTTTTAGCTGAATCAACAGCAGTTTTAGCTGAGTCTAATGCTGTATTAGCTGAATCCAATGCAGTGTTAGCTGAATCTAAAGCTGTGTTTGCAGAATCAGTAGCAGCGTCGGATTTTTTACCAGTTTCACCACATGACGCGAAAGCTACTGTTAGAGCTAATCCTAAGAAACCTAATTTGAATGCGTTTTTCATCTTATTAAAATTAAAATAATTTACAAATCTTGTTATTTAAGGGTTTATACCAATAAATTGAAAAGGTAACCCAGCTTTTTATTTTTTTTTAAAAAGAGAGGTTTCTCTTTCGAAAAACCTCTCCAAATAACTCATTCGGTTCCGAATTATTTTGTAGCAGCTGAATCAACTTTGTTAGCAGCAGAGTCAACTTTGTTAGCAGCTGAATCAAGAGTAGTTTTAGCTGAATCTAAAGTGTTAGCAGCTGAATCCAATGTGTTAGCAACTGAATCATTAGCACCTTCAGCTTTTTTCTCTGTATTGTTACAAGATGCGAAAGCTACAGTTAAAGCTAAACCTAAGAAACCGAATTTTAATGCGTTTTTCATTTTCTAATTTTCTAATTTAAATTGAAATAATTTTCTTTTTTCATTTCTTAATACACATTACCCAAAAAGGTAACCCAAAAAAAGCTATTTTTTTTAAAATAGATTCAAATGTTTGTTTGTCAGTGTTTTGTATTTTGTCTTCTTGTTTTTGAGCTGGGGTGTTGGCGCTCTTGTGAAGCTTGGCTTCTGAAGATCAGCAATAAATAATGACGGGTTCCGTCGAGTTGCAGCAAACAATTTTGGAATATTTTTCTTATTTTAAAAGAAACACCTTTGTTAAAAATATATTGCAACTATGTTTGATAAAGTCAAGAATATCATGGATCTGGCCAAGTCTATCGACTTTGGCAAGTTAGAAGAAATATCGAAGAAGGTCGATTTGGGTGCGGTGATGGATGCCGTCTCAAAAATGGATGACAAGCAGCTGCAGGGGCTGATAAAGATGCTCGGTGCTGGCAAGGAAAAGAAAGAGCTGCCTGCAATAAATGGAGATTTTTATGATATGGACAGCAAACTGACCGGTGCTGATCGCGAGCTACAGCTGAAAGTACGCGAATTCATGGAACAGGAAGTCAAGCCTATTGTAAACAAATATTGGTTACGGGACGAATTCCCTTTCGAGATCGTTCCTAAACTGGCGGCGCTCAATATATGTGGATATACCTATGATGGCTACGGCTGTGCTGGCGGCAGTTCGCTAATGGAAGGTATTATTGCCTCTGAAATTGCGCGTGTGGATGCATCGGTAGCTACTTTCTTTGGTGTGCAGAGTGGTCTGGCAATGGGCTCCATTTATATCTGTGGTTCGGATGAACAGAAACAGGAGTGGCTGCCAAGGATGCAAAAGATGGAGGTAATAGGCGCCTTTGGTCTGACCGAACCCGAAGTCGGATCGGGCGCTGCTGGCGGACTGACGACGACCTGTAAGAAAACTGCTGACGGCTGGTTGCTGAATGGCCAAAAGAAATGGATCGGCAATTCCACCTTTTCCGATATGACGATTATTTGGGCCAGGGACCTCGACGATGGAGAGGTGAAAGGCTTCATTGTCCGTAAAGATAATCCCGGCTTTTCTGTCGAAAAAATTAAGGATAAAATGGCCTTACGTATTGTTCAAAATGGCCTTATTACGCTGGATAATTGTGTTGTTCCCGAAACCGACCGCTTGCAGAATGCGAATTCCTTCAAAGATACCGGTAAGGTTCTTCAGATGACAAGGGCGGGAGTCGCCTGGATGGCTGTAGGCTGTGCCAGGGGCGCCTATGAAAATGCATTGGACTATACCCGAAAGAGAAAGCAATTTGGTAAACCCATCGCATCTTTCCAGCTCATCCAGAACCATTTGGTGGAGATGCTTTCCAATCTGACGGCGATGCAGACGCTGGTGTTTAGGTTGTCCGAACTGCAGGATGCGGGACAGTTGCGTGATGAACATGCTTCTCTGGCTAAAGTGTTCTGTTCGTTACGTACGCGAGACATTGTGTCCAAGGCCAGGGAAGTTATGGGCGGCAATGGTATTTTACTGGAATATAACGTCGCTAGATTTCTAGCCGATGCGGAGGCAATCTATTCTTATGAAGGTACAAAGGAGATCAACTCGCTGATTGTCGGAAGGAGCATCACGGGATTCAGCGCGTTTGTCTGACACAGATGAAAGGCTGCTGAAGAGAAGTTGTATGTGGTCCTCGGATTAAATCAAATCAGGCGATGATCAGGATCGGCGCCTGATTTGATTTTATATGCGCTGAGCGAAGAGCTATTTACGATGCAGTCTCATCACCGCGATGTCGCCCATAATAAAGGTCAATGTATTGCCGCTGACACTATACGTATTTACCTTTTCCAGAGTGGAGAAAAATGTCGCTTCACCATTGCCTTCACAAGCCATTTTCGTCGACATTATCGGCCCGAAGCTGATCTTATTGCCCGCTGTTTTAAAGGTTGCATTATAATTGTTGCAGCTGCTGTTGCCATTCACTTTACCTTCTTTGGCGCTGAAGTTCATCGTTGGTTTACGATGCGGATAAAGTCCTTCGAAAGCTATGCGAGCACCGGAGATATAGTCGAGCTCCCAGCTGCCGCTGATATCCTGTTGGTCTGCAGTGAGCAATCTGAACTTGGCCAGCGGGGCCATCTTTGCTTTGTTTAGGTTGAGAATATTACCATTTACTGTATAGTTGTCAGTGCTGAGCAAAGCCGTAGAAAGAGCACGCTCGATGGACATGTCGGGGCAAGCCATCATCGTGGACATACCTTTTGAAAATTTGATCTTTCCATTTTTTTCCAGCGTCAGTTCACCGCCGATTCCATTGCAGCCGCCGTTCGCACTATAGCGTGTTTCATCCAGCTGCAGGTACGGTATTCTGCCATTGATCTCTGCAGCAACAGCTTTTCCATTCACTTCAATTAACTGCCATTTTTTTCCGATGATGTCCATGCCGGCTTTGTCGGACTGCGGTTTATCAGCACTTCTGTTTATCACCGAACAACTTGCCAGCCCCAGAATCGACATGGTCAGCATCATAATTTTTATCAATCTCATGTGTAGTGTTTTTAATATTAACACCATAGTTAACGTTTGGTTTGGCGAACCGCTACACAAATCCATAAACAAAGAAAGGCTTCCTCAATGGAAGCCTTCTCTATCAGTAAGATAAATATTGCTATTTATTTTTGTTTTGTTGCGCTTGTTGTTGCGCACGCATCATTTCTTCCAATTTGGCCTGAAAAGACGATTTTTTCTCCACTTTTGGATTTTTCTTATTTTCCTCCAGTTTCGCGAGGATTTTGTCGTCATCTACCATTGAACGGATTACCAGCTGCGTCAGGAATGTGAACAATGCACTTAGAAAATAGTAATAATTCAGACCTGCAGGGAAACTGTTCAGGACAAAGAAGAAAATCAGTGGCATGATATAGCCCATGTATTTCATCTGTCCGGTGGCTCCTGATGTCGCATTGTTGTACCACGTGGTCAGCAAGGTTGTCAAGGTCATTAGGATACACATCAATGAGATATGGTTAAAGGACCCAAATATTGCCGGGAAGGTAAATAAGGTGTCGTATGTTGACATATCCTTCATGAATAAGAAGCTCTGTCCTCTCAGCTCAAATAAGTTTGGAAAGAAGTAGAAGAATGCAATGGTAAATGGCATTTGTAAAAGAAGCGGAAGACAGCCACCCAATGGGTTCACGCCAACCTGCTTATACAATTTCATCTGTTCCTGCTGCATCAACATCTGGTTGTCTTCACCGACCTTTGCCTTGATCTCATCGAGCTGTGGTTTCAAGACCCGCATTTTGGCCATCGATACATAGGACTTGTACGTCATTGGTGATAGGATCAGTTTCAGCATTAATGTTAACAGCAGAATAACAATACCATAACTCATGTGGAAGCCGTCCAGAAAATTGAATACCGGTACAGTGATCCACTGGTTAATCCAGCGCATGGGCCCCCAGCCCATGTTGATGATGGACTGATAGTCATTACCCTCCGCCTTCAGTACATTATACTGATTTGGGCCGAAGAAGAAATTTAATGTGTAATTATTATCCTTATGGTTGTCAAAGCTCAATTCTGCATTCGTATTATACAGTTTGATAACATCTCCCTCAGTGGCGTGCTTCACGTCGACTTTGGCGTTGACAAAGCCGTCTTTGGCGCTGAGGATATTGGAAAAATAATGCTGTTTGAAAGCGATCCACTGTACTTTCTTTTCCAGTGCTTCGTCGTCATCCTTCGATTCGGACAGGTGGTCGACCTTATCCTCCTCTTTGTAGTAGAGTGTTGATTTCTGTCTTTCAGATTCTATGTTCTGCTCTTTTTGACGGAGCGCTGTATTCCAGTTGAGGGTTAATGTTTTCTGGCTTTGCGGGATCAGGTTCTGAATACCTTTTGTATTGACATCAAGTGCTACATTATAGCCTTTGCCCGCGATGGAGTATACGTATTCAATATACTGATCTGCATTGTAGTTCAACCTGAATTTGACCGATTGTTTGCCTTCACCCGTCACTTGAATATCTGTAGCCTCCGTATGGAAGTATAAATCGTTTGTTGAAATGTTCTGTCCCGCTGCGTTGAACTGGAACCCAAACTTATTGTCTTCGCCATCAAAAAGCATCAATGGTTTTCCATTGAAATTCTTTTCACCTTTTAATTCGACTGATTTTACTTTACCACCTTTAGTACTGATTTTGGCAATGATCGATTCATTCTCGAGGGTGATAATTTTTTCAGTTCCAAATTTTGAAGCACCAAAAGGTTTCTTCAATTCAGCAGAATCTGCAGTCGCTGCTGTTTGTGCTGCTTTTGCGATAGAGTCATTCTTTACAGGCAATCCCTTTGCTGCCTGCGCTTTTGCGTCTTGTCGCGCCTGTTCTTGTTTGATTTCCGATTCTGAGGGCTTCATCAGGTAAAACGAACCAGTGATGATAGCAAACATCAGGACCAAACCAATTAGGGTATTTCTATCCATTTTTAATAATTAAACTTAATTAATTGTATCCTTCTACACTACTTTGATTTTTTGTTCGCCAAAGCAGCGGCTACAAAGCTAACAAAAAGTGGGTGAGGATTTGCAACAGTTGACTTTAATTCTGGATGAAATTGTCCCGCAACGAAAAAAGGATGATTTTTAAGTTCGACAATTTCAACTAAACCGGTTTCCGGATTAAAGCCAGAAGCGATCATTCCGGCAGCTTCATATTGTTTTAAATAGGCATTGTTAAACTCATAACGGTGACGATGTCTTTCTGAGATCTTTGTTTTTCCATAGATCGCGAATGCTTTTGTCCCTTTTTTGATTTCACAGTCATAGGCTCCTAAGCGCATTGTTCCACCCATATCGGTGATGTTTTTCTGCTCCTCCATTAGGTTGATGACCGGATTGCTGGTATTCGCATCCATTTCAAAGCTGTTGGCATCTTTCAGTCCCAGTACGTTTCTTCCGAACTCGATAACTGAGCATTGCATACCCAGACAGATACCGAAAAATGGAATATGATTTTCGCGCACATACTGAATGGCGTTTAATTTACCTTCCAGTCCGCGTTCACCAAATCCTGGAGCAACCAGCACTCCGTCCATACCTTTCAGTTTCTCGGCAACATTTTCCTTTGTAACACTTTCAGCGGCGATATAACTGACCTTCACCTTGCATTCATTGCTCGCTCCTGCATGAATAAACCCTTCGGTAATGGACTTGTATGCGTCAGGAAGCTCAACATATTTTCCCACAAGGGCAATATTGACCTCGTTTGTTGGATTTTTGAGCTTGCCCAAAAATGCTTTCCAATTTTCCAGATCAGGTTCGTTTTTGCTCGAAAGTTTCAGCTTGGTTAACGCAGTTTTATCCAGATTTTCTTTTAGCATCAACAACGGCACATCATATATGGTGGATGCATCGATGGATTCTACAACAGCATTGATATTGACATTACAGAATTGCGCTAATTTTTTGCGTATTTCCTGCGATAATTTATGTTCTGTACGACATACCAGAATATCTGGCTGTACGCCATATTCCAGCAGAGTTTTGACTGAGTGCTGGGTTGGCTTTGTTTTGAGCTCACCTGCAGCAGCCAGGTAGGGGACCAGTGTCAGGTGGATCACTAAGGAGTTATTCGCTCCAAGTTCCCAGCGCAACTGTCTGACGGCTTCCACAAAAGGAAGCGATTCGATGTCACCGACTGTGCCGCCCAGCTCAGTAATGATAATGTCATAGTTGCCAGATTCACCCAGCAATTGCATACGGCGTTTGATCTCGTCGGTGATATGGGGAATGACTTGAACTGTTTTTCCTAAATATGCGCCTTCACGTTCCTGCTGGATCACATGCTGGTAAATACGGCCTGTTGTTACATTGTTCGCCTGGGAAGTAGGAACATTGAGAAAACGTTCATAGTGACCTAAGTCAAGGTCTGTCTCAGCTCCATCCTCGGTGACATAGCATTCACCGTGCTCATAAGGATTTAAGGTTCCGGGATCAATGTTAATGTAAGGGTCGAATTTTTGGATGGTCACTTTGTAGCCACGTGCCTGGAGAAGTTTAGCAAGGGAGGCTGCAATAATACCTTTCCCTAACGACGAAGTAACGCCGCCCGTAACAAAAATATATTTAGTCATAACAATTAAAGGATTTCAATTTTATGTGGTCAAACGACCAAAATAGTTGCTCTATGTACGGGATACAAAGGTAGCAATTTTTATTCAAAATTATAATTGAAGATCGGCCGAATAATAAATTAAAAATAAATATTCCCCTGACTGTCGATGCTTGCTTTTAGGCTGGGCTTCGATTTCGACTTTATTTCAGCACGATAGAAGTTGCTCGTGTTCGAAAAGGTAATATCATACGCCTTGCTGTCCGCGGAGAGACCTGGATATAGTGTATTGAGGTCTGCCAACGATCTGGCATAGCGCTTATTTTCGCGTTTATAAATCTCTTGCAGATAAAAAATATTCCAGGCTATTTTTTCAATCGTTTGGAACGAGCGATCCAAAAAGTGCAGATCGGCATGTTCCACAAACTTAATATGTCCCCAACGTTCGGGGTAGTGCATATTGATCAAACCGATAGGAGACCATACCCAGTTCTGTTCGGACAGCAGTTTTCCTTTGGTATCCTTTCTTTTCGTGTATTCCTTTTCTGTGCTGTCGTAATGCCATTGCACCCGGGAGAAGTTTATTTTCCACACTTCGTTGGTCTTGATATGTTGTCCCTCACCAAAATACTTAAGGCTTTTGACCGGGATCTTTAGTTCGACTGACCAGAACTTATCCCGGTCGGATGGATTATTGATCGTGCCTTCATGGTATACGGCGCTTGTGAGGCCTTTGGTGTCCCAGTTTAGATTGGCCTTGCCGCCAAAACGATATGGTTTCGTCATTAACAGGTCCATTACAGTATTTAGCGCATTGACTTCGATTTCGACATAGTCTGGAGATCGAAGGTTGGGTTTGAGGAACACTTCAAAGTCATTGTCATGATAGATGATCGTATCCGGTTGCCGAAGGTAGCCGTTGATATGCGGTTCGTCCAATTTCGCATAGATATATAAGTTTTCCTCATTCCACAGCATTTTGACTTGTGTGTTCAGAGTCGGAGCAGGTCTGCTTGGTCCTTCGATATCGCAGAACGGAGAAGTCCAAGGGGCCAGTGTCCAAGACTTCTCATCGGCTTTTCCGTCAATGGAAATCTGTTCCTGGGTTTTCTGCACATAGTATACTGCCGGCTGGTTCTGTAAACGGTGGAATTCTTCGAGATTCCGTTGCGCGAAAATGCTGATGGACTGTAAGGTAAGGGCAAGGGCTAGCAGGATATTTCTCATCACATTATTTTTTTCTTTCATCTCATTTACATATCGGTTTTCATTCAGCAGGCCGCTGCAATGTTGACCTTTGCGCATGGTATTTTGCTGGCTAAAAGTAAATAAAATGTTTTAGCGTAGCAATTGTGTGTGCCGTATTTGCTCGTCACGAAGGTATTGTCTTAATTTTATTACAGTCGGGATTGCCGAAGCAAGGCGAGGAGAGGACAGAAAATAAAAAAAGGCTTTGAAATTCATCAAAGCCTTTTTTATGCTGTGGTAGTCGTAATTAGATTCTTTTCGATTTAATACGAGCAGCTTTACCAGTAAGGCCACGTAAATAGAATAATTTTGCGCGACGAACTTTACCGTAGCTGTTTACTACAATTTTTTCAATGTTTGGTGAGTTTACAGGGAAAATACGTTCAACACCTACACCGTTAGAGATTTTACGAACGGTAAAAGTAGCGTTAGCACCTTCGCTGTTTAATTGGATCACTACACCTTGGTACACCTGAACACGCTCTTTATTTCCTTCGCGAATTTTATAATGAACGCTGATGGTATCTCCGGCTTTGAAAGCGGGAATTTCATTTTTTACTACCGCTTGTTCTTCTACAAATTTTACTAAATCCATGATTTCGAGTAATTATTAACGATTTATATCCTGTAAAAATCGGAATGCAATATTACGACTTATTTTTTGAATATGGAAATAGTTTTTGAAAAAACTATCTGCTGTTATTCAAATTGGATGCAAAGATATAAAAATGAAATCGATTATCTAAAGTTATTTTGAATATTCTCAAACTGAGGTAAATAGCCTTTTGCCAAGTCTTCATTGGCTTTCGACCAGCAATCTTTTCTACCTCTTCCCATGATTGCTGTTTTCCTTGTGCTAGCAACATATTTTGTTTAGAAATGTAGTAAATAACAACTGATGTTTATACAGCACGATTGACACTTGATAAAATATCCCGCAATCAATCAGTGCTTTACTTTTAAAATTGTACAAAGTTCTTGACAAATTAAAAAAATGATTCGATATTTGTGCCACACAAAACAAAGGTGATACCTTTTCGGGGTGTAGCGTAGCCCGGTATCGCGCCACATTTGGGATGTGGAGGTCGTAGGTTCGAATCCTGCCACCCCGACAGAAAAGCTCTAACGAAAGTTGGGGCTTTTTTTGTTTCCAGGCAGGGAAAGATCCTACAACCTTTTATGAGGTCCGAACCAATCTTATACTTCTGGCAGAAAGCATTAAAGAAAGTTATGTCCATTTTAAAGTATCTGTTAGTCACCGTTTCTCTCATTATCTGTGAGTAAACCTCGCTGAGCTTATCGATCTAAAGGGAGCTTTTCTTCGCTTTGCGCCTCAGTTGGAGATTGCTCAACCGGTATTTCGTCCATGGCCAAGGTGGGCTTGTACAGATGTTTCCTTAGTCTGCGTATGGGTAAATAGGTAAATATGACCGAAAGCAGCCCTGCAAGCAGGGCGTCGAGAGCTGCCATGGCTGTTGCATTCAATTTGTAGTGAGCTGTTAGGCTGTATTGTGCGAAAAGAAGGCAGGATAGTACCAACAGTCCAGTAACCAAGCCATGGGCAATGCACAGCCTGGTAATAAAAGCATGGCGTTTCAGTTTACCGTCCACCGCCAGCGCAATGGATTTCTGTTCGATGGCCAGAATGACGCGCTTGATGATGTCCATTGTCAGGACAACAGGCAGAAATATCGCCATAGGCAGTGTCAATCGGGCAAGGCTCTGGTGACCGGCGAAAAAATGGGTGTATCCAAGCTCCTGAAAACTGGTATAAGCGATCAGGAAGTTAAAACAGACGTTGGGAATAATATAGTATAATGCACGCTTTCTCAAAAAGTGCCGGAGTGTCGTTTTCTTTATTTTCTTTGGTGGTGGTGCTGTTATCATTTCGTATGTTATAGCGATGTCAATAATGCAATTGCCCGTTCTTTAATTCTGTTCGCTTCATCCTTCGGCAGAAAATCTTCGTGGGACATGAACGAGAAGTCCATTTGATCCCGGTAGGTCGTCGTCACCAAGGTATTTGCATTTAGCCAAGGGAACGCTACTGTAGGGCTAAATACGCTTTCAACACTGAAATTTTTGAAATTTGCCGGGATCTGTATCCGCCCCATATTCGATAAAGTGATGTCGTGTCCACCTCGGCTGGTCCGCAGCATCGCGATCATACGGTGCACCAGCGGATGTAGCTGTTCACCCAGCCACAAAAGTTCACGGGCATTTATCTTTTCCATTTTTTGCAGCAGCATTGCTTTAAGATACACAGTATTATTGAGCAGATTATATTCACCTTTTTTTAGAGAAAGCTCGACGGTAGGAGCGAAAGCGAACATGTGATCCTGTCTGATTTCTGGAATAAAATGTCTGATATCTATTGGACTGATGACCTTATTTTTTGCCTTTTTACCCTGTATGTTCTGAAAAGCTTGCATAAACGCCGCGCATAAGGCAGCATGTACTGTAATCCCCAGCGCTCTACAGCGGCTTGTTATATTAGCAGTAGTCTGAGGTGGTAGCTTCCAGTGAAGGGCATAATTTCGGCCAACGTTTTTTCGCTTGCTTTTGCGCTGCAGGGAAAAGAGCAGTCGTGCCATGACTAAGTAGAATTTTGCCTTGCGGGATTTTTTAGTCAGGTTAAATCCTGCGGGGAGGAATTCGTCGACTGATCCGAAAAGGGAGTACGGTGGCAGATGCGCTGTTGGGTCGTCTAGTAGCGACAGGAGTTCGCGCATCAGGGTGACAATGCTTGTGCCATCACATATGCAATGGGGCAGTACCCACAGGAGTTCGGAGCAATCTTGCCCTTTGATCCATAGCAGCTCCGCAAGCGGGAGCCTCTGGTCCTTAAAAGAATGGTACCATGCTCGTTCCGATTCCAATAGCCAATCCTCCTCCGTTTGACGCTCGATCACACGCAGCGGAATGGGGGACATGTTCTCTTGGACGACGAAAGTGGGCTTGGCTGCGGTGGTGGTGTCAATAGATGACCGCAACAGCGGGTGTTTTTGTTGGATTTTATCCAGTGCATGCTGGATGTCTGTGGCAGCTAGGTTACCTCTAATTTTCGCAGCAAATACACAGTTTAAAGGTGTCTCCGCATCCACATACATGATCCGTTCCACCATCATTAATGTTCTCGTGTTCATGATGCTGTCTGATAATCTATCTGTTGTCTAATGGAATCAATGATGGCATCTCGGATGGCCATTGCCTCGGCTTTTGGAAGATAACCTTCACTTCCCACAAATGAAAAATCCATTTGCTCCTTAAATGTGGACGTGACCATGGTTGTTGTATTACCCAGAGGGCCAATGACGGACGGGCTAAAAATAGCTTCAAGGCTGAAGGACTGGTATTGATCCGGAATCTCAAGACGCCCCAGATTCGAGAACATGCAGTCGTTGGACGAGCGACCCCGCTTAAGTAGCCGGGTAAAGTTGTGCAGCGCATCGTGGGCAGACTCCATGACCATCATTGTGAGGTAGGGATTCAGCTTGGCTGTTTTACGGTCCACTGCTGCCTGCATGATCTGCAGTTTATCGACAGGAGTTCGCTTGCGGTCTGACGAAAGCACTATCATCAGCCCAAAAGCAAAAATATGGTCGTCTTTTACCTGCGGAGCAAAACGACGGATATCTACCGGACAGGAAACCTTATTGAAAGCCGCGGCACCCCGTATTTTCTGGAATGCATCCAATATGGTACAAGCCAAAAAAGTATTGACCGTAACACGCAGGGACTTGCAATGAGAGATCAGCCTTCGACTGCTGGCCTCATCGAATTTCCAGCGGATCAAATAGTCCGCCTGTCGGTCTACTGCTTTTTTGCGGACGGGGAGGCACTTCATAACGAAAATGGCTAAGCGGCCAATTAGTTTAGCCTTTAGCTGTACCCGCTTATTCTCTAAAATATCAGCGGGTACAACATCCTGAATGCCGCCGATAGGTTGTTCATGTCCGATGAATGCTGCTGGATTGTCCAGTACTTTTAAGAACGCGTACAACAAAGCCATTGCAGAGCCGCCGTCACAGAGGCAATGGTGAACTACAAAAAGCATATCTGAGACCTCTTCTCCCCGGATCCATACAAAGCGAACCAGAGGTGCCTGATGATCAAAAGGGGAATGCCATTCCCGTATGGATTCCTCCTGCCAATGCTCTTCACTATTTCGTCGGACTGACCGTACTGGAATAGGCACGGTCAATTCAGGTACTTTGAACCAGGGAGCATTTTTCTCGTCATAGACTATCAGGGCCCGTAACCAGGGATGTTTTTCCTGTAGCCTGTCCAGCGCATTTCGGATATCCTCTTCCTTAAAAATACCCCGTAGACGAAAAGGAATGACTGCATTGAAGGGTTCGGTTCCATCGCCCCATAACATACGTTCGCCAAATAATAGTCTTCTTTTCATTTCTATAATTGCACCAGTGCGGTACGTTCTTGTTCGACAAAATCTTCCAGTAAGGCTACTGTCCGGTCGTTGCCACCCGCAGTCAGGAAAGTTGCTTGCACCGCTTTGGCCGCGATCCTGTATTTCGGGTTTTCCAGTAGCTCAAACACGGTTTCCCGTAAGACTTCGATGCGTAGGCGCTTATATCGGATACTGAGCCCGCAACCCGACTGCTCAATCAGTTTGGCCGTATGGAAATGATCATAAGCGATAGGAGTGATCAGCATAGGTAGTCCGTTCGTAAAAGTATCGTTCACAGTGTTAAATCCACCGTGACAGATAACCATATCCATATGTGGCATCAAGGCTGATTGAGGTACAAAACTGCTGACAATAAAGTTGGATGGCCATTCTTCAAATATTTCCGGTGCGGTGGCCGCAACAATTGTGACAGGCTGATCCGCAAAGGCCTCGATAAGCTTCCCGAAAAATGCCTTCCGGATATCGACCAGCAGCGTGCCTAAGGAGACGAATATCCGGGGCGTTGTACTGGCTGCAAGCCGTTCCCAGTCGAAAGCTGCATTGTTGGGCCGTCCTTTTACCGGGCCGACAAACTTCATATGTGCAGGCGCGGTTTCGAACCCTGCAAAAGCCTGTGATGTGAACACCAGGTTTAACCGGTGGGAATGGATAAAGATACCTTCATCAGAGATACCCACAGCCTTTTGCAGCTCTTTGATCAGATTTTGCTGCCACTCAAATACCTTTGGTGCATTTTTCTCCGTGTCGCCCATCACATCTGGGGGGACCGGAGTTGTTGTGACACAGGGTATCTGATGTTTGTGTGCAAACAGCGCTCCACCAAAGGTGATGCAATCGTTGATAATCACATCGGGCTGCCATTCACACATTAACCTCTCTAGTCCGGGCATCATCATCTTGGCAATCGGAACATAGGTCTCTTCGAGCGCCAGTTTCATCACTTCAGGACCGGAGCAGGAGGGACCATCATCCTGGCGCTTTAGGATATACTGCAGTTCTTCCTGAAAAGGTGCCAGTTCCGCTTTGGGATAGATGTAACGACCACCTGCGGGGATGTGCTGATCCGCCAGTGGCGTAATACCGAACCATCGGACTTCATGTCCACGTGCAAGGAGACTGGCACCTACGCTTAAGGTCGGACTAATATGTCCGAAAAAGGGTGGGACGACAAACAGGAACTTTGCCGGTTTGTCTGCGACGGCGGGTATGGGGACAATAGCACGCTCGAGGAGGTCTGCAGCGGTTGCTGTGCCTCCAGCATCTGTAAAAGACTGGCGTACCCTGCCTGCAGCCTCGCGGTAGGCAGGATTATTTAGTACGTTGTGGACGCTGTCTCTCAGGTGATGGGCTTTAAATCGGTTAAAATTGAGTCGCTCCCCAGCTCCGGTGCGCACTACACGTCCGGCGACATGGGACTGATCATAGGCAATGGGGATCACAACGAGCGGCAGGCCTTGAGAAAGGGTTTCGGACACTGTATTATGGCCACCATGACATATAACAGCATCCAGATGTGGCAACAGCTCCAGCTGAGGAACCTGCTGACAGACCATAAAGTTCTGCGGCCAGGTGTCGAAAAGCTGTGGATCCGAGACAACGACGACGGTGAGATACTCGTTTCTGAAGGCTTCGATCACCTTTTGAAAAAATGCCCGCTTATGATCGTGGTCAAAGGTGGTTCCTATGCTGACGAGAATTTTCTTCGCCCTGCTAGCATGGAAGGTATCCCAATCAAAGGCATGTCCAGAGTGGCGTTGGCTGAGCACAGGACCCGTAAAGTGGTAGTTTCTCGGCAGGTCCATTTCCCCGAAGAAGTAACGGGAGGTGAGGACAAGTGTGAGTAAATCCGAACAATCCAATGGCCGATCTTCCGTCACGCCCAGTTCCCGCTGCAGGGCCACAATCTGCTGTGCTTCCCATTCATGTACTTTTGGCAGTTCGCTGACGATTTTAATTGCCGCGGGCGCTGTCACTGTAGTAGCATAAGGTAGTCCAAGCTGCGTCGCAGCGATTGAGGCTGCAAAAAGCTGGTGGTCACCGATGACCAAATCGGGCTTATACGATTCCAACAGCGCAAGGGTTCCCTTGTAGCAATGCCGGTTTAAAGGAACCAGTACGTCCTCATATAAAAACTTGATGCTATCAATGCCATAAACGACTTTTTTTGAGATAATATCAAGATATTTTTCACTTTGTTTTTTTTCATCGTCAGTTTGGTCGTATTGTATCAACAACAGTTGCCCGCCGTCCGGAAGCTTTGCGGACAGGGCTCGGTCAAGACTGATCCAGGCGACCTGATGTCCTCGTGCCAACAAGGCAGCGCCAATGCTTAACGTTGGATTGACGTGACCTGTTAATGGAGGAACAACGAATACAAATTTAGCCATGGTGTTGCAATAAAGTGTTAGATAAAAATTGAATGATAGCCTCCGCGAGCTTTACCGGCTCCTGTATCGGGATGTTGTGATCACCGGGAACCAGTTGAAGCTGCGCTGTGCTTATTTTGGAAGATAGCCATTCGCCCGTCTGCCTACAGTTGGAGTTAGTCCCATAGAGTAGCAGCGTGGATGCAGGAAGCCTGTCGGTATCCATATCGCGCAGAAAATACTGCTCCCTGGCCATATCAGATTTGATGCTGGTCTGGTGAAATAGAAACTCATAAAGGCGGTGGTTTTTTTCAAACTGACGTTTACCCATCTTCAGTTTTGTCGTATCGGTAAAATTGGCGATATAATGCGCCAAAAACTCTTTGCTATATTCATCTATGATATGGCGCGCCTTCTCATCCTGTGGATCTGGAGCTTCCATCACCACTAAACCTTCAATCCGCTCCGGAATCCGCAAAGCCGTTTTCAGCGCGATCAGACCACCAAAACTATAACCCGCCAGATAGACTTTCTGGAGATGAAGAGTATCCAGTAATCCGTTCAGATCGCAAGCCATGCTATCGAGATCATAACCATCGCGTGTGCGCTCGCTCAGACCATGACTTTTGAGGTCATAAAGTACCACGTGAAAATGCTGTGCCAGGATCGGAGCGATATGAAAATAATAAATGGACAGGTTGCTGAACATACCGTGGATCAGTACCACAGTATGTTCGGCACCCCGGTTCAGTTCCTGCACATGAACGTTCCAATTGTTGACCGTGATTATTGGCATTCGTAGATATAATTGATGATCATACGAAGGTCCAGATTGATCAGCTGATCCAGATCCATGGAGGACAACCAGCCCGTGAAATCGATCTGATCGCCAAAATGAGCTTTTATTTTCTCTGAAAAGGAAACGATCTCAATGCTGTCCATTTCCAGGTCTTTTGTGAACGAGCTTTCCGGTGTGATGTCCATTTCTTCGACGAATTCCTCTCCGATTACCTCTGTGATAAAGCCTTTCAATAAGGTAAAGAGTTCGTCGTGGTTCATTTTTAATGCGGTATTTAAAGTGTCCATCCGATAATATAATTTTGATGTTTGATTGTTTTGATTTTTATTTGATTAATCCAGAGGTGATCTCCCTCGATGCGCTCTACCTGATAACGTTTTGGGTTCCCTTGGAGGCCCGTGCCCATATATTTTCCATAAGCTTCTTTCGCGGTCCAGAAGCGCGTCGTCCATTCGGCCTGATTCTTATCCTTTAGCAATGCCTGTTCAGCATCTGTAAAAACCAGCGGATAAAATCCAGCGCTGCGCTCTTCAATAAGCTCCATGTCGATGCCGACAGGTTTGCCCTGTTGTGCAATCGCCACCGCGTCTCTGCCCTTATGGGCCAAGGAGACATGAATATCTTCTGTCATGTCCCCATGGAGGTACGGTCTGCCGACTTCGTTGGAGCGAATTTCAAACACGATGGGATAACAGGGGCTATCTTTATGCTGTGTCAACAGATGTCGCACAGCATCTTTGACCGCCACGCGGCCTACCATCCAGCTTTTTCTGCGGTTGGGCAGCAGCTGTTGGTAATACTGCTTTTCTGTTTGGTTGAAATAGCGTTTGAGAATGAAGTCCCATGAAGCTACCCGGGTATAGGCTTGGTGAAAGTAGAATATTCCCGGGGCGATTTCCTCGGAAAGCCTATTGTGTAAGGGCGACATGGATACGTTCCACAGAGCAGCGTCGATTTCTAGTCGGCGGTTTTGCCAGCCCCGGATGGCACACCATATTTTTCCCTTACGAAGCAGGGTGATGTCTGCAACCGCAAACTCGTCATTCAGCTCGGTTAGGACACAGGTACAATCGAATAGGCCATCCTGATCGTGCATAGCGTCAAAAAACTCTATTTCTTTGATCTTAACAGGAAAAGCGATGCGGTCTTTGGTCAACGTAAGCTGCAGCCACAAGCCAAACAGCTGACCGGCGTTGTCCAATAAAGATCCTTTCCCGCCGTTGCCTTTGATTTTGCCGGAGATGCCCTTTTCGCCCACAGCGCTGATTTCCAGAATGCCTTGATAGGCTGGCCCGTGAAACATATGTTTCTCATAGATTTCTTCTGGAGTCCGGGTAATGGGGAGAAGCTTTCCAATGGACAAATCCACGGTAGGCGGTACAGGCCATGTATCTGCCAGCAGTACTTCGGCATTCGCAAAATTTTCGATTTCTACAAAGGCATGATGAGCCGAACGCCATTCTCCGTTCACCGTCTTCTCAAAAGGCTGCGCTACATTCATCCATTGGAAGACGCTGACCTGCATAATTTTGTGAATTGTGGTCTGCGGTCGTTCTGCCTGAGCAATTTCGGCCAGCAGCTCAAAAATCATCGTCATGGGAATGACCGGTTCCATATCAGCAACTTCTGTCCAGCCTGCTGGCTGCCGCAGGAGACTATGGTCGATCAGGTAAGGATGGCTGTCCAGACTGACCTTCAAAGCTGTTGAAAAATGTGTGTTGGAATGGAGAACCGCCGATAGACTAGGTGGGGGATTCGGTGCCAGCACAGTGGACTGCATCCGGTTTTGGAAGGCGGCCAGCACTTCCTCCTGCATGCGCATCATTTCAGCCATATTATCCTGAAATGCCCGTACCAGCGGATGTCCTATATTTGTTTTGCTGACCGCCGGCTGCTGCTGGGCGAGATTAAAATACTGTCCCAGGCTTTTGACAGCATCAAAATTACGTACGATGGGGGATCCCAGCTGCAGTCTGATCCCGTTTGTGGCAGGCTTCTTGACTGCCTGCTGCAGGGATAGGAAATCGAGTGGGACTGTTTTTCCCTCGACAAAAAGTGCCGCAACGACACGTTGTAGCTGTGCTAGAGCGGAGCGGCTTGTTACACTGGATGCCAGCGTGCTGAATGTTTTACCTTTTAGTGTGTCGTCGATAAAACCGGTCAAGCCACCTGTACCCACCTGTATAAAAAAGCGAGCGCCCTCTTCATAGAGCTTTTCTGTTAATTCACGGAAACGGACGGGTTGGACAAGGTGTTCGGCGCTCAGCTGCCGGATCGCTTGCTGGTTTGCCGGATAAGGCTGCAATGTCGTTGCCGACCACAAAGGAATCTTTGTTTGCTGAAAGGTCACCTTTTCCATACCGGCCAGAATAAGCTCAAGTCTGTCTGCCACAAAGGGCGAATGGAAACCGGATTGGAACGGTAAAATCTGATGGAAAATCTGTCTGGCTTTCAATATTGGAACGAGCTCTTCAAGGGCCGCAATGCTGCCGCATAATATCACTTGATGCGGGCAATTGTCGTTCGATACGTATACATCGGGAATTTCCGCGATCAAGGGTTGCACTTCTGCCAGACCGGCCCCGATGGCAATAAATTTAGAATCCCTGAGTTCAAAGGTCTTCGGGTCGAGCACATCGATGAGCTGCATGACAGAACTCGCTTCTGCGAGTTCTGAAGAATATCCGGCTAGCCATTCTCCTAGGCTATGTCCCGCATTCATATCGGGGTATATCCCAAGCTTCTTAAGTGATTTGTCGAGGATGCTACACCTGTTAAATATATCCAATGCGTCACTCAAAAGGTCGTTTCCCTCTATTTCTATCGGGGCTGCCAGACTAAAATAGCGTTTCACGGACTCGACCTCTCCCTTGGCCAGGCCATCCAGCCCGGGGAATACAAAGGCGATTTTACCGCCCTGTTGCAACAGCGGGTCGCAGGTGTACCAGATATCCTGTTTATTTCGCCACGGTTTATTCTTGGAAACGATTTTGATTGCTTTGTCGATCCTGTCTGCTGTGGGGTCGAATACAGCGAGGCGATAGCTACCTTCGCCCGGATCGGTCTCCTTATTATGCAGTGCGCTGAGCAGCTCGGCGTGGGTGGGGCGAGCAAGTACCAGTACGGGGTCTTTTTTGATGCTATCGTAAGCTTCCAGTACCACATGTGCGTTGATGCCGCCAAAACCAAAGGCATTTACGCCAGCGACTTTTGGCAACCCTGACCGTGACCAAGGCTTAGCTTCCTGTATAGGGGCAAAGCGTGTTTGTTCCATCTCAACTATAGGATCTTCGCAGTAGAGAGTTGGAGGTAAGGTGTCGTGGTATAGGGCGAGGCAGGTTTTTATTAAACCGGCGATTCCCGCAGCGGGCATGGCGTGACCGATATTGGATTTGACCGATCCGATACCGGCACTGAGGACGGAATCTTCGTTTCCAAAAAACTCTGCAAGGGTCTGCAGTTCCGTCTTATCACCCAGAGGTGTTCCCGTGCCATGTGCTTCCAGATAGCCGATTTGTTTTACATCCAGCTGTGCATTTTGCCAGGCTTGCTGCAGAGCCTTCAGCTGGCCCTTGACCGACGGTGTCATCACACTGCTACCATGGCCATCACTGCTGACACCTACACCCTTGATCACCGCATAGATCTTATCTTGGTCGCGCAGCGCATCCTCCAGCCGTTTCAAGACGACGAAACCGCATCCTTCACCGATAAGCAGGCCGTCGGCATCCTTGCTGAAGGGTTTGATCTGCTCGTTGCGAGACAAGGCACCCAGTTGTGCAAAAATGCTCCAAAAAGCGGCATTCTGACCCGTGTGTACAGCACCGGCAACGATCATGTCGCTGCGGCCACGCAGCAGCTCCTGTACAGCATGGTCCACAGCAATCAGGGCGCTGGCGCATGCTGCATCAACGGTGAATGCCACACCGCCCAGATTAAAGCGGTTTGCTACCAGGGAGGCTACAAGATTGGGAATCAGACCCATGGCTGTGTCTGCAGCAAAGCGTCCTTTTCGCTCCTGAAAGGCCTGTTTCACCTTTTCAATTTCGGAAGCGGGTACATCCGGCAGCAGTTCCTGTAAGAGTGCCGCCATTTGTTCACCGGTTCGCACGATTTCGATGGCGCGTGTCGCGCCCGGACCGGTATAGTTACCTTTGCCGATGATAATACCCGTTTTTTCAAGCGAACGTTGCTTTTGGAACACCCCCGCATCTGCCAGCGCTTTCTGTACCAGATCTAGTGTCAACAGATGGTCTGGTTCGGTGCCTTCAACGGCGAGTGGCAGTATTCCATAAGCGGTGGGATCAAATGCATAGTCTGGAATAAATCCGCCCCGTTTACAATAAAAACGGTCCACGCTGCTTCCCCCACTGTCGCTAAAATGGATGGGATCGATCCGGTCCGCTGGTGCAGGTTGAGTGGAATCGACCTTATTGATGATATTTTGCCAAAAAGTGCTGGCATCATGTGCACCGGGAAAAACACAAGATAGGCCGATGACGGCAACATCTGTTGTATTCATAATCATGGATATGTTACCAATTATTGCCTGACATGATTAATACCTGGCTTTCCGTACCGTACTTGATCTCGTTCAGGAAAATTTCCTTTCCTTCTTCCAATGGAATAAGCGATATACCGCGGCGCTCATATTCTGTTTCCAGCGTCTGCGATACCATACCGGCCCCTTTCCATGGTCCCCAGTTGATCGAGATAACCTTGCCCTTCAGCCGTTTGTTGAGGGTATTGGCATAGTCGTCGAGCACACTATTGGCTGCAGCATAGTCGGTCTGGCCTTTATTGCCATATACGGAGGCAATGCTGGAAAATAGGACGACAAACTGGCAATCCGGATGCAGTTGTTCGGCAAGCACACGCAGTGGTCTTACTTTAGTGTCAAAGACGCGCCCAAAAGAGCTGATCGTTTTTTGTCTAAAGAGTTTATCCTCCAGCAGGCCGGCACCATGAATGACTCCGTCCAGCTTGCCATATTCCTTATAGATCTGCTGGAGCAAGGCACTTAGCCCTATTTCATCGCACAGGTCCAGCGATTCGTAAACGACGGTGCTGCCCAGGCTTTCCATTTCCCGGATGGTACGAAGGATCTGGTTGTTCTTAAAGATACGCAAGGTCTCTTTTTCAATCTCTGCTGGGGTATTTAGCTGCCCAGATTTGATCAGCTGGCTTCTGATCTGATCCTTGGATGTCATCCTCTCCAGTTCAAGAGATGTGCTTGTAGCCAGTCTTGGATCTGGCGACCGTCCCACGAGAATATAAGTACAAGGGTAGGAGGCCGACATATGCTTTACCAATTCGGCCGTAATCCCTTGTCCACCGCCCAGGACCAGAACTACCGACTGTTGGTTCAGCTGAATCTGTACTTCCGTTATATCTGCGGATAAGGGGGATGGAATGGTGTCTATGGTATGGCGCTGATCATTTTTGTAAATTACTTCTACCCGTTTGTCGACGGTCAAAATCTCATTGATAGCGATCTCAGCGATTTCATCAGCTTCCTGAGGAGTTTGTAAGCTGATCAGCCTGCAGTTGGTCTGCTCAAACTCGCGGGCCAGACTTTTAAATAGTCCGGGGTAACCTTGATAATAGCGTAATGCCTGAGTATCCGCTGATCTCTGGACATGGGCCGGAATATCCGAAATCAGATACACCCATTTCGTGCGGTCCATGTTCATCTTTTTGATCAGACCTACATGGTCGATAATGCTACGCTTGACCTTAGCCGAATAGATATCCGTCATGATTAAGCCATCAAATACCGTCAGGTCTTTTTCGGTATTGAGGACTTCAGCGATGGCCCCATGTTTTTCGAGCATGGTTTTGATTGCCTGTGTTTGCTGCCCATGGTCAGGAGCAATCGCAAAACGTTTTCCCTGGAGGATATCGGGGGGCTGAGGTTTGCCAGTGGCAGCAGGAGTCAGACCGAAACGTAAGCGGGACAACGGGCTTTTGGGCGTGGTTTCAGTACCGATATCCGCAATCCAGGTAGCCAGACCGTTTAGTGTTTTAATGGCGGCTAACGTTTCCATCAGATCCTCGTTCTGCTCGGGTTCCTTGCCAAATCCCACTTTTGTTTTGAGTGCAGCAATGATTTCCATGCGCTTAATGGAGTCGATGCTGAGATCAGCTTCCAGATCGAGATCCAGCCCAAGCATTTCTTTGGGATAGCCCGTTTTTTCGCTGACAATATCCAAAATAGCAGACTGTAGTTCGGCCAGCGTGTAACTCTGGGGCTGTTGGGCCGCTGATGATGTCACTTCGGTTGACAAGGCCTCCTCGGCGATTACCGCAGTACCACTGTGCTCGGTTAGCCAGACGACCAGTCCATTCAATGTTTTGATAGCCGCCAGCTGCTCCATGATCGTGTCCTCTTGGCTATGATCTATCGTTAGCGCACCCAGCTGACTGCGCAATGTGCTGATGATCTCAACCCGCTTGATGGAGTCTATACTCAGATCTGCCTCGAGGTCCATATCCATGCCAAGCATTTCGGGCGGGTATCCGGTTTTGTCGTTGACAATCTGCAACAACAGGCTCTTGACGTCTTTCACCGGTGTTTGGGGAACTACGGTTGCTGCCGGCTGGGCGGTAAACAGTGTCTGGGTGGGAAGCGGCGAGGGCTGTTCGGCACCAGGAAGGACAGCTGGAGCTGCATAGGCAGGCATAGGGTTCACTGGCGGCTGCTGGCCGAGAAAGGACAGCATGACATCACGTTGAGCCTGAATGAGCATTTTCATGCTGTTTAAATATTCGTGTAGCATGCGCTCAGCAGTAGGATGCGCCTCTGGCGCTACGTTGTGGTTAGGGCTTGGTAAGTTCATATGGATCGGTTTCACTAGGGGCATAGCGCCATTGGCTGGCAGCGAACCGTTGATCGGCATCGCTGCTTGTCCGTTGACGCGCCATAGGGCAGGACTTTTTTTATACAGATGCGGCTGGTCAAGCTGAATTACCTGTGTTTGCCGCCCGTCAAATAATTTATGGATATGGAAATTGCGGCCGGTGCCCAAGTATTGAGCAAGCATGCACAGTAAATGGGTAAGTTTATTCCGGTTGTTGTCTTCCACATAAAGTGTAAGCTGATCCTGTGTCAGGCAGGACTTGGTTAAGCCTGTGAGTACTTTGCCGGGGCCGACTTCGATAAATAATCTGGCGCCGTCGGCGTACATGGCCTGAAGCTGTTCGACAAAGCGGACTGGCTGGACGAGGTGCTCGGTCAAGCGTGTTTTTATGGCAGCTGCCGTCGTCGGATATATACTGGCAGTGGTGTTGGACCAAACGGGAATCTGCATTTCGCCGAAGGGCACATTTTGAAGGATCTGTTCATAGAGGTCTTTCGATTTCGCGACCAGGGGGCTATGGAAAGCGCAGGCGACTTCCAGTTTTTTTGCAGATACACGTTCCTGTTTGAGTAAGATCATCAATCGGTCTATCGCTGCAGTGCTACCTGCGACGACACATTGTGTTGGGGAATTAAAGTTGACCGGATAGCATCCCTCCACCTGGCTGAGAACCGATTTTAGCTTTTCGGTATCCGCATGGACAGCGACCATGCTGCCGGGATCTCCATCTTGTACTGCGTCTAAGATTGCCTGCGCACGGCGGTTGCTTAACTCAACCAGTAAATCCTCGTCAAATACGCCGGCAAAACATAGTGCAGGCAACTCCCCATAGCTGTGTCCCGCCAGCATGTCGGGAGCGATACCTAGAGACTGAAGAAATTTTGCTAGGGCGAGGTCGACAATACCGAGCAGGGGTTGTGCTATTCGTGTATCTTTAATGGATTCCTTTTGTTTTTTTAAAGTATCCCCGTCGAAAACCATCGCTGGAAAAACAAGTTTTTCCATTTCCGGATGTTGGTCCATTAGCTTGCGCATGGCAGGGAAAATGACGAACAGGTCGCGGGCCATGTTGAGGCGCTGGCTGCCCTGACCTGGAAATAAGAAGGCGGTTTTGCCCGGCAGTGGCTTTACGATAAAGGTATCTTTACTTTCGATTCCGGACAATACCAGTTCGATCTTCATACTCAGATCTTCGGCGGTGTCGGCGACAATGCTCAGCTGCACAGGCTTCTCAGAGCCGGTGGCTAGGCTATAGGCAATATCTTTTAAGGGGAGACTATCGTTGATCTCAAGCAGTGCTTTCGTTTGTCTCAGCTGCTCTTTTGCCTCTTCGTAGCTTTCCCCACGGAAAACAAACAGTTCCGAAGGCCAGGATTTCAATGTGATGTCGTTGGCCGGCTGGGGGTGGCTGGCAATGACGGCATGGAAGTTTGTGCCACCGAAACCGAAGGCGCTTACACCAGCATAACGTCTTTTTTCTCCCCACAGTCCTGTTTCACCGTGAAAGGCAAAAGGACTGGTCTGTACGTTGTAATATGCATTCGGCTGCTGCAAGTGGAGTGTTGGCGGTTTTACCCCATGAAATACTGAAAGTGAGGCCTTGATCAGACCGGCCAATCCTGCTGCGCATTTGGTGTGTCCGATCTGTGTTTTTACTGATCCGAGCTGTGTCTGGGCGGGCAGGGCACCGGCGCGGCTGAATAAATTGGTAAGGGCACTGAGTTCGGTCTTGTCGCCTACGACAGTACCTGTGCCATGCGCCTCCACAAGACCTACGGCGGCGGCGCTGATACCAGCTTGGCTATATGCGCGCTCTAAGGCCCGTACCTGGCCTATTTTGCGGGGTGCGGTTAGCCCCAGCGCCTTGCCATCGCTCGACCCGCCGACACCTTTGATGACCGCATAGATGCGGTCGTCATCGCGTACCGCGTCGGCATACCGTTTCAGTACCAATATGGCTATCCCTTCACCCAGTGCGATGCCGTCAGCTTCGCTGTCGAACGTGGCACAGCGCCCTTTGCGCGAGAGCGCGTGAGTGCTCGAAAACATCAGATAATCATTGATACCATTGTGTAAGTCAGCGCCACCGGCGAGGACCATGTCCGATTTGCCGAGCACCAGTTCCTGACAGGCAAGATCAATTGCCGCGAGTGATGAAGCACAGGCTGCATCTACAGTGAAGTTGCGGCCGCCGAGGTCCAGCCTGTTGGTGATGCGGCCTGCAATGACATTCGCCAAGATGCCCGGGAAAGAATCTTCTGTTGTATGGGGCAATGCCGCTTTGACTTCGTCATGCAGTTCCCCAAAGACCTGTTTATAGTATCCCCTGAAGCTATAACTGTTAGCCAGATCGTTACCGCCTTCAGCGCCGATGATGACTGAAATATTTTCTCTGTTGATCTGTTTTTCACCATATCCGGCATCTTCCATCGCCCGTTTGGCAACCAGGAGGGTCAACAGCTGGGTGGGCTCTATTGCGGCCAGTGACTGAGGCGGTATCCCGAATGCGAGTGGATCGAAATCTATGTTGGGGATAAATCCGCCCCATTTAGAATGCGAAACATCGGGGCCATCCACGTCGGGCTGGTAATAAATATCTTTGTTCCAGCGCTCGTCGGGTACTTCGGTAACGCTATCCTTTCCGAGGACAATATTGCGCCAGTATTCTTCCAGATTTTTGGCTCCGGGGAAGATACAGTCCATACCGATGATAGCTATATCTAGTGCCTGGTCCGGCGACTCAGGCTGTTCGGACAAAAGTGCATCTTGGATATATTGTTTATTTCCGGTGGCGACTTGCTGATGGAGGCAGTCGATAGAGGTGACTTTATCGTGCATTGTGGCTACCTGTCCGATCATATACATACCCAGTTGGAGCTGTTCATTTCTCGGAATGGAGATGAGTTTGTCGCCTTGCCGATCAACTCCTTTCGCCGCAATTCGAAGACGGCCGACATTTAATTTTTCGAGCTCTTCCCAAATCAGCTTCTTGTCGATCCCCGCTGCAAACAATCTAGCTTTCTCCTCACTGAAATATTGGGCGAAGGCCGTATTGAGGCAACGTGTTTCATGCCCTGGCGCGGTTTCCAGTAGGACAGTGTCTTTGGCGTGTATCGCCTGTAACTGAAATTCCTTCTGGATGGCGCCCGTGTTTACCGCTTCTTGTGTGTAGAGGTATGCGGTTCCCATCAATACACCCACTTTGACGCCGCGGGCAGTTAGGGGAGCAGCCATGACCGAGACGAAAGCAGCCGATAAGGCGTCATGTATACCGCCTGCAAAAAATACGCTGATGTTTTCAGGATGATCTTCTTTAAGGATCCGTTCGATCTGTTTTTCCCAGAGCACCGTACTAGACAGCGGTCCCACATGGCCACCGCATTCGCGGCCTTCGAATATGAAGTTTTTGGTTCCTTCTTTGAGAAATATATCCAGTAATGCGGGGGAAGGGACGTGGAGGAATGTCGTGATGCCCGCTTTCTCGAAGACTTTCGCTTGTGCAGGTCTGCCTCCGGCAATCAATACCACAGGAGGTTTCGCTTCGAGGATATATGTGCGTTGTTCGTCGCGCAGTTCCTGCGGTGCAAAGCCCAAAATACCTACACCCCAGGTGTTGTCGCCGGCAAGCTCCTTGGTTTGCCTGATCAGATCTTTTGCCTGCTGGCCACGCAGCAGCGAGAGGGCAACAAAAGGCAGTGCACCCGCTGATGCCACGGCCTGAGCAAAGGCAGGGACATCGCTGACTCGCGTCATGGGCCCTTGTGCAATAGGGTAGCGCAGTCGGAGCTTTTGTGCCAGCCCATTGTTCTCGTCGATTGGTGCCAACTCTTTGGCCTGTTTCAGATGACCATGCATGGCTTCTCTGAATCCAAAGACAAGTTTTTTCAAGCTGTTGAAATCCTGATAAAGATCGCTTGCCAAAGCAATATCTTGTCCCATAGGGATATAGCTGCAGGCCGGATCAAGATCTTTGAAATGTTGCTTGAGTTCTTCCGCATCCGACTGTTCCGACAGCGCAGGCGAATTTGGGCGTACTAGTACGCGGTAGCCTGCGATAATCCTAGTTTCCGTGCCATTTAATTTGCTGCAGAGATCCTTAAAGTCTCCCGAAACACTGCTTTCCGGAAAGAGAGCCAGCTGGCTGTCCAGAACAACTCCAGTGGCTCCCAAAGCTTTTGCTGCGGCTGCAGTATGGAGGCCAACGCCACCTTGTATCCAGACCGGAATGTCCTGGATGACCCTGATGATGCGCTGGAAAAGTATAAATGTAGATTCGTAAGCGATCAGACCGCCTGCTTCGTTTCCTTTTATAATAATTCCCGCAGCTCCCAGCTTTTCGGCCTGTATGGCTTCATCCACGCTGCCTACCTGGTAAATGATGGACTTGGCAATTTCTGGACGATATTTTGCATCAAAAGGAAGGATGACAAGTTTTACGTTCTCGGGAATCTGTAGCGACAGTAGCTGAGCATTTGGAAAACAAATTCCATAAGGGTATAAAGCAGTCCTATCAAGCAGTTTCAGCGCTTCCCGGGCATTGGTTAAGTCGTGTCCCAAACTTAGTACGGGAAATGCACCCGCCTGATGCAGTTTGGGCATTAGGTTGACGTCAGGCTTTTCAAAAGGTGTTAATCCAATAATGGTTAAATTTTTCATGCATTGATGATATTGTAATAATAGCAGGGCACTCATAACACGTTCAGTACTGATCTTGTGCTGATGGGGGATGTTATGGTGGAATAAAAGTAATTAATTTCTGTTATATTTTTAACAATAAAGGTAATTTGATAATGATTTTTTAATAAAAAAGTAGTAATCGCTTGATTATTATTAACCAAAAGGCTACAAATTTATTTAAATTTGGTTTTATGACCATATTTCGATAGTTTATTTGGATGAAAATTATATTCGATGCTATGATGAATAACTAAATGGATAATTTTATCACAAATTTGGTTTAAATGCATCTATGAGATCAATGTTTTCTGTCTGTTTCTATGTGCTGTTTATGCTAACGCGCGGGAGGCAGCTTGCATTTCGGTCCGCATATAAAATGGGCGCAGATTTTTGCGTTTGGACTTGCATGCAAACAGTAATTGCCGTATATTTGTGCCACACAAAGCAAAGGTGATACCTTTTCGGGGTGTAGCGTAGCCCGGTATCGCGCCACATTTGGGATGTGGAGGTCGTAGGTTCGAATCCTGCCACCCCGACCGAGAAGCTCTAACGAAAGTTAGGGCTTTTTTTGTTTCGGGTCAGGAGAGAACCTACGACCTTTTATGGTCCATGAGGTTCGAACCGAAGGAGGCCAGGAAACCGTATAGCTTAACCGTTTTGAACGGTAGAGCGGTTCGGCGTACAGAAATGATTTGCTTTGCTGTAATTCCTGATCTTGAAAATTATCTTTCAATATATCAGTTTGTTAAGTCTATTGTTTTAAATATTTTTGAAAACAACATATTTTTAGTGTACTTTTGTGCCACACAAAACAAAGGTGATATCTTTTTCGGGGTGTAGCGTAGCCCGGTATCGCGCCACATTTGGGATGTGGAGGTCGTAGGTTCGAATCCTGCCACCCCGACATAAAAGCTCTAACGAAAGTTAGGGCTTTTTTTGTTTCTAAGCAGGAAGAGGACCTACGACCTTTTAAAGGATTATGAGGTTCGAACCGAAGGAGGCTCAGGGTTGTAGTTTGGGTGACGCGGGGCTGAGCCAATCCTGCCACCCCGACATAAAAGCTCTAACGAAAGTTAGGGCTTTTTTTGTTTCTAAGCAGGAAGAGGACCTGCGACCTTTTATGGTTTATGAGGTTTGAACCGAAGGAGGCTCAGGAGACCCAGTCGGTGCAGGTAAGCCCAAAAATGAGGCGAGTTCGGTATATTTGTTTACAACAGCATCATACTTTACCTTTTATTCAGAAGCTATGATGATAGGATACAGCTAATACAATACCAAATATAGGGGAAGCAACGTGATCAAATGGACTATAGAAGCATAGCAAAAAAAATAATTGAGCTCAAAGATGCGGATTTAGCATTGAGGAGCGAACTTGTTCAAAGGGGACAATTGAGCGACGGTTATAACGCACAGATACAACAGCTGCACAATCATAATGCGACTGAATTAAACAATATCGTAGAGATAATCGGCTATCCGACCATCGATAAAGTTGGTCAAGAGGCCAGTGAAGCAGCTTGGCTGGTCATACAGCATTCTATTGAAAAGCCTGAATTTATGAGAAAGTGTCTCAAGCTATTGGAAACCGCTGTGGAGGAAAACAAAGCCGAATCGAAAAATTTAGCTTATCTAACCGACCGAATATTAGTTTTTGAGGGTAAACTACAGCTCTATGGAACGCAGTTTGACTGGGATGAAAAAGGTGACTTAAGTCCAAACCCCTTTGACAGCTTGGTTAAAGTAAATAAGAGAAGGAAGGCAATAGGACTTAATACATTGGAAGAACAGACGGAGAGTATAAGGGAACGGGCGAAGAACGAAAGACAATTGCCGCCGCTGGATTTTGAAAAAAGGAAACTGGAAGTTGAAGAATGGGAAAGAAAAGTGGGTTGGAGATAAATGTATTCTTTGCGCTTGATTAGTCGCAAAGAACGCCTGTACCTATGTGTGGCTTATGTTACAAAGGTGCCGTCTTATAAGATGGGACGATGCGCATGTGAGGTTTACGCAATTTTGAAAGCAACCTTCAATAAAATGCTGGTCTACTGGCCTTGATTTTACGCGGAGATTTCAATTTGATAAATAAACGAAAAGAGAGTATATTGCTGATGTCCAATGTTTGTAAAAATGATTTTTAGAAAATAAGTGCAGACTCAAAATCAGCTGCTTTATTACAATTTATGCTAACTAATTCCCTATGACCTCAATCTGGCATATCATTTATATCGGTGGTGTTTTTATGGCCCTGTTTCTTTTCATTCTATTAATCAGTAAACCGAAGAAAAGCGCTGCGGATATGATTTTGAGCACTTGGCTTTTTTTCGCTTTTTTTGATTTGATCTTGGTTGGACTGTATGGGTCTGGGGAAATACTGAAAATGCCGAAACTTTTTGGATGGGAAATGCCCTTTCCCTATTTACATGGTCCTTTCTTATATCTGTATATTCTGTTTGCGACCGGACAGCAGCGGCATACATGGCGTTATCTCCTGCATTTCATTCCTGCTGTGATTGTAGCGGTTATATTGGCTTTTGTGTTACCGGACGCGGTCGCAGAATATAAAGGGAAATATTACATGTTGCGGGAATATGATACTTTCATCTGGATTATGATGTTGGGTTTTATGATCTCGGGGATCGTATATATAATTCTTTCACTAATGTTGTTGCGTCGGCATAGACAGAATATTGTCGGACAATTTTCCAATACGGAAAAAATTACCCTCAACTGGATGCGCTATCTTATTTTTGGTATTGGTGCAATCTGGATTGTCGTCATTATCGAGGGGAGCCCAGAGCTATTTTTTGTGGTCATCACGTTATTCATTTTTTTCTTCGGTTATTTTGGTGTACAACAGGTAGGAATTTTTTCGCATGCGTCATCGGTACATGAGGTGGTACCGCTGCGGGAACTGGAAGCAGTGGATGAAATACGATATGACGAGGCTACCCCAGAACCCGCTGAAAAAGTCAAATATGAAAAGACGAGGCTGGCGGAATCTGAGGCTTCGCTCATCCATGGGAAACTGAATGCGCTGATGAAGGAACAAAAATGCTACCAGGATCCCGAGTTAACTTTGGGGGACTTAGCCAAGATCCTCGAGGTGCATCCCGTTATACTTTCGCAGGTCATCAATTCCAGAGAACAAAAGTCCTTTTATGATTATGTCAATACCTATAGGGTTGAGACCTTTAAGGAATTGTTGTTACGACCCGACAGCAGGCAATATACGATGCTGTCATTGGCCTTCGAGTGCGGCTTCAACTCGAAGACCAGTTTTAACCGGAACTTTAAGAAGATAACACAGATGTCCCCCAGTGCCTATGCAAAAGGGCTCGATGTTCAATTAAAAACAGAGGGTTAAATGTTGAAGGCAATGATAAATCAAGCCTCTTCAACTGATAAAAGCTGGACAGGTCAAAAGATTCACAATATGCCAGCAGCCGGGCCTTCACTGGTATTGGTTGGCGTTATTTTTGTTGTAGCTGCCTGACTATGACATCAGTTTGGCAGATAATTTACATCGGGGGACTGTCCATTACGCTCTTTTTGTGCATTATGATTGTCAGTAAGCGTCAAAAATCAGTGGCTGATCGGATTTTATGTGCATGGTTCTTTTTTGCATGTATCCATTTGGCTTTTATAGGTTGGTACGCTTCGGGATTAGCACTCAAAAATCCGCAGTTCATTTTATGGCAGTTGCCATTCCCATTTTTACATGGGCCTTTCCTTTATTTATACATTTTATTTCTGAGCGCACAGCAGCGTTACCGATGGCGTTATTTACTCCATTTTATTCCTGCGCTTCTCGTCGTTGTGATATTAACTTTTGTGCTTCCAGATGTATTTACACCAGTGGGGGCCGGCATAAAGATATTGCCGCAATTTGAAGCTTTTTTCCAAATCTTGGTCGCAGCGATCATACTTTCGGGCCTGACCTATGTGATGCTGTCGCTTCGGCTGCTGCATGCACATCGCCGCAATATAATTGGTCAGCTGTCGAATACCGACCGCATTACGCTAAACTGGATCCGGTATCTGATCTTTGGTATGAGTGCAATATGGGTAGTGGTCATTTTCTCCGATTCACCACAGGCATTATATACCGTTGTTGCGCTGTTCATTTTTTTTATCGGTTATTTTGGTATTCGTCAGGTCGGTGTCTTCTCGAATTTATCCGCAGCACATGAAGTATACGCTCCAGCCTTACTAAAGCAAAGCTGGCAAAATACCGATCCTGCTCTACCAGCTGAAAAATCGAAATATGAAAAAACGAGACTGAAGGAATCAGATGCTTCGCTCATCCATGGGCAACTGAAGGCTCTGATGAAAGAACAAAAATGTTATCAGGATCCGGAGCTAACTTTAGGTGATTTAGCTAAAAGATTGAATCTGCATCCCGTGATACTGTCGCAGGTAATCAACTCGAAGGAAGGAAAATCCTTTTACGATTATGTGAATAGCCATCGGGTGGAAGCCTTTAAGGAACTGTTGTTGGATCCCAAAAATCAGCAGTTTACTTTGCTATCGTTAGCCTTCGACTGTGGTTTTAATTCGAAGACCAGCTTCAACCGGAATTTTAAGAAGATTACCCAGATGTCTCCCAGTGCCTATGCAAAAACACAGCAGTTTACGTTAATATCGAAAGATTGAATTATCCGCAGATCTTTTTATCGTCAATATACTTTTCATCTTCCTGTTTTTTAATGCCCTGTTATTTGTTTAAACGATCTCGTTGCTGCTACAAAAAGGTATCACCTTATAAGATAGGGCGTCTGACATGCGTGGCTTCTCTATTTTTGGATACTCGTGTGTCAATGGCGGAAGAAATTCTGCTGTTCAGATGAGCGAAGGGTGAACTCTTCGAAAGGAACAAATCATATTAAAATTAAAAAACAGAACATGAAAAATCGAAGTATTAAAAGCGGTGTAAAGACAGGTATATTAGCGATTGCTTTTTTGAGTTTTGCAGTCGGCTGTTCTAAGGATGACGACAATGTGCCCAAACCAGTGGAAGATATCCAAGCAGCTATCGGGACGTTTAAAGGGACCATTCATGTCGCAGGGCGAGATTATTACAATGCCATCGTTATGGTGACAAAAGAGGGGGACGACCTTGTTAAAGTCGCCGCTAAATCCGGAGAGCTATATAGCGCTGTGACGCCTAAAGTATTCAAAGTGCAGAATATTTCCAATATTCATATCTCCTATTCTGGAGGGCCCTCGGGTTCATTTACCTATCTTCTGGATACCAAATCCTTGGTTGTCTCCACGGAAAAAGAAGCTGCGGCCGACGTCAGCTTTAATTTTGAAGGTACTAAACAGTAGTAATGCGTTTTCTGGTGGAGGCTGGTATAAAGCCACACGCCGTATCCAGAGGGGTTAATTAATAAATTGGATCAGCTGTGTCTATGGCTCAGCTGGTTTATTTTTTATAGGTATCAATTGATGCTTATTCCTCGTTCGGCTTTGTCGCTCTCCAGTATAAGCCTTTCTTTTTATTTCGTCCCTAGGTTGGATGTCAGAGCAGCTTTTGCCTTTTTTAACATTCAGACCTTGTATACCAGCGATGAAACAGTTAAATTGCTTAATATTTATTCCAATAGGATATAAACATAAATCATTTGAAGTCCTCATATCTGTTCAATATACCGGATGGATACTATGGATCGCTTCATTAGCTTTAAAATTAAAATTATAGAAAGATGAAAAGAAATACTGCTTTTCTTTTAGGTATTTTGGCTGCGTGCGCGCTGCCGCAAATTGTCGCTGCAAAGTCACCGACCAAGGCACCTGTTCATTATGCTCAGGAAGTCGATGGAAAAGAACTTATCGGAAGGTGGGATATCGAGGTTGATGTCAATGGTACTCCGACACCCTCCTGGCTGGAAGTAAAACTCTCCGGCTTTAAAACTTTAGTGGGCCATTATGTAAGCACTTCAGGAAGTGCGCGTCCTGTTTCGCAGGTTTTCTTTGAAAACGGAAAGTTTAGATTTGCGATTCCACCGCAATGGGAAAGCGGAAAGATGAATCTGAGTGTAGAAGGGGAGGTTGTTAATGGTGTCTTACAAGGAACCATAACGGAGCCTGACGGAAAGACACACCGTTTTAAGGGAGTGCGTGCGCCTGAGTTGAAAAGAACTGGTACCGTAAAATGGGGAAAACCCATACAGCTGTTTAATGGTAAAGATCTTTCGGGCTGGAAAGCAACAGGCAAAACAAACCAGTGGATCGTAAAGAATGGCATCCTGACCAGCCCGCAGTCCGGTTCCAATCTGGTTTCAGAACAGAAGTTTGAAGATTTTAAATTGCATGTCGAGTTTAAAATTCCATCAGGAAGCAATAGTGGTGTCTATTTAAGAGGGCGGTACGAAGTTCAGATTGAGGACAGTCCGAAAGATGCGCATCCAAGCTCGGTATTGTTTGCCGGAGTTTATGGTTTTCTTGCCGCAAACGAGATGGTCAACAAGGGGGCCGATCAATGGCAGACTTATGACATTACGCTTGTGGGCAGATTGGTTACTGTTGTTGCCAATGGTAAGACGGTCATCAGCAATCAGGAGATCCCGGGCATTACGGGCGGAGCGTTGGATAGCCGGGAGGCTGAACCCGGACCAATTTATTTTCAAGGTGATCATGGACCGGTTGAATTCCGTAAGGTGGTCATAACACCAGCGGTTAAAAATAACTGATTTATATCGCAAAGAGACTGTCTGTTGGGCGGTCTCTTTGCTTATATACCGATGACCACCACGACAATATCTTCATTTTGATAAGAAGTGTAATACCGTTCGATCGAACCAGCTTCCTTATATTGCTGCAGTTCCTTAAACACCAATTTCTTTAATATTCCTTTGCCTTTGCCGTGAATAAATTTGATTTCATTCATTTCCCAATAAATGGCGGCGTCGAGATTTGATCTTAAGTAGTCAATGGATTCTAGCAGGAGCTCGTCGGCAGAGTAGTCTTCCCAATCATCAAGAAAAGCGGTAGCATGGAGATCAACGATAGCTGGTGGTTTGCGCATGATTCAATATTTTACAATGCTGCAAATGTAAAATAAAAGGAGGACTTAGCAGGTCAGATCCGCTGTAAAAAAGACAGCATTGGCAAACTTTTCATGCCAGTGTTTGATAATGGCAGCAACTTCGTATTCTTCTTCCTCTGCATGTTTTAGCATCAGTCCTTCGAGTGACTGCAGTAGCTGTCCGAGGTCCAAGAAGAAGCCGTCGAAGTCTCTGAAAGCTGCTACAGTCTCGCGGACGAGCAGCAGACTGTCATGCCTGAGCGATATAATATCGTGGCGGGAGGCGATGCGGTCCAAAAGCCATTCTTTCTGGAAATCAGAAGCGATATGGCGGTCACAGGCCTGATTAAACAACAGCTCGAATTCGACCACCTGATTTTTTAAACTGCGGATTACATCTTGCAGTTCTTCGAAGGTACTGATGATCTTTTCCTGGGTTTCCATATTTTTCGATATTATAGCCATGATCTTTACTTAAAATTTATATATTGTTGGTTTTTAATAATTTAAATAAAAGCATGTAAGGTATATACAAACGGTTTACAAAAATGTTTGGATGATTTGAGTGATATCTGTTTAGAGAAGTGCTTTTTTTTTGCGTTATTCGCGGAGCGTTGTATGGTGTTTAATCGTAATATCGAATGAAAGAAAAAGCAATTGGAAATTATCAGTTAGAAATATGTGCCAACTCTGTGGCTTCCGCTATCGAGGCCGAAAGGGGCGGAGCTTCGCGTGTGGAATTTTGTCAGAATCTGGAAAACGGTGGTACAACTCCCTCGTATGGGCAACTTAAACTCGTAAAAGAAAGGGTTAATATCGGTATTCATGTGCTTATCCGGCCGCGTGGTGGCGATTTTCTATATACCGAAGAAGAAATCCAGGAGATGATCACAGATATCCAGATCTGCAACGAGCTGGGAATGGATGGTGTCGTCATAGGTATTCTAAAGGCGGACGGTACAGTAGACAAGGATAATACCAAGCGTCTGATAGAAGCTGCTCGTCCTATGCATGTGACCTTTCACCGTGCGTTTGATCGGGTCGCCGATGCATTGGGAGCTCTGGACGATATCATCGCGTTGGGGATCGACCGCATATTGACTTCGGGCTTACAGAATACGGCTGTTCAGGGAATTCCGTTATTGAAGCAGCTGGTCGAGCGCGCCAATGGCCGCATTGTCATTATGCCGGGGGCAGGAGTGGATGCTTCCAATATTCTACAGATCCTACAGGAGACGGGGGCAATTGCTATTCACAGTTCGGCAAAGGAAAGCCAGCCTTCCAAGATGAACTTTTCGCAGAGCCAGGTACAGGGGATGGACGAAGCGCAGTGGATGAGCTCAAAAGAAAAAGTCCACCAGATGGTGGACCTATTAAAAAGCCTTTAAAGTGTATACTTTAAAGGCTGCTAATTTCTTCTCTAATTATTTAGCTTCTGCAGCTAATTTGTTTAAGATAGCATCGTTTTTAACGATTTGGCTGCTAGCTTTCATTTTTGATCTGGAACCCAACTCGATGTTACTTCCCAATTTCAAAAACTGAACTTCAACACGTGAAACAGTTTTATTTCTTCTATCTTTTCTTTTTAAACGTGTAACTCCCATTTTGATAATATTTTTATTGTTTAAAATAAAACGAGGTCGGAAGCGGATTCGAACCGCTGTAGGAGGTTTTGCAGACCTCAGCCTAGCCACTCGGCCATCCGACCCTATTTTTTTCCTTTTGAAGGTCTGCAAAAATAAAACTTATAATTGGAATTAAAAAATCTTTGTGATAAAACTTTTTGGTTTGTGACCATTATTCTGAAAACCAAGCTTGTAATTTTCGACCCGCTCACTCTTCTCTATCATTTTTTAATTGTCTGCTTCTTTGTCTGCGAGCATGTTGATAAAGTAGCAATATAGGCAAGTCATTGTATCTTTTAGAGGACATTCAAAATAAATCTGGCACGAGTTTTTTCATTTGTTTTGAAGTGGATATGAATAGTTTACGGATTTTGGAATAGATATTGCAAATGGCACTGTAATAAATCTCATACAGGAAATTATGAGAGTAAGTAGCAATAGAAAAAAGTAAATTAAATTAGGAAACATGAAAAAATTATTATTATCTGCAGCAATTTTATTTGGTTCATTAGGAGCTTTCGCACAAGGTGGATTGGGATATGGGCTCCGTGCGGGTGTAAACATTCCTAAATATTCAATGGAAAATGGAAGTTCTGAATCAAATACAGGTTTTTTTGTGACCGGTTATTTGGATGCTCCAGTTTCACCTTATTTCTCTATTCAGCCTGGGTTGTCTCTTCAGAATAAAGGAGGTAAATGGTCCGAAACTCTCAATGATAACAATAATGGTATTACTGTAAAGCAAAGCATTATGTCACTAGATATACCTGTAAATTTGGTTGCTAAGCTACCTACAGGAGCTTCGGGAAATTTCTTTGTAGGCGCAGGACCTTACGTTGGGTTTGCACTTAGTGGAAAGAATAAGTTTGAAGGAGATCTAGGCAATAGTGGTTTACAAGATGAGGAGGATGTACAATTCGGAAGTGGCGATGGGGATGAGCTAAAACGTACCGATTTTGGTATCAATTTCTTGGCAGGTTATCAGCTAACTAATGGTTTTCAGATTAATGCAGGCTATGGTTTGGGTTTGACCAATTTGTCGCCAAATTCAAATCTTTCCACTAAAAACCGCATCTGGTCAATCGGTATCGGTTTTGGATTATAAGAAATGTAAGTATTAAACTTATTATGAGGAAAGAGTCCCTACGTTTGTGGGGACTTTTTTATTGATTTAAACTTTAGTCGGCCGAAATTGTTATTTTTATTCAAAAGATTGCTACATGAAAAGATTTCTTCCTTTACCCTTTTATGTCAAGTTGGCTTGTGTATTGATCAGCATCCTATTGTTGGGTTATCTGGCTAAAATCGGAGACACGATCCTGATACCGATGATTCTGGGACTTTTATTCGCCTTATTGCTGATCCCACTGAGCAATTTTATGGAGCGAAAACTTCGTTTTCCGCGTACCTTGGCGGGGATTCTGAGTGTGATCTTATTTTTTGGTCTGCTGGGATATGGGCTTTTTCTGCTAGCCTCGCAGCTGACCATGCTTAAGGAGGACTTCCCAGCCTTTAAGCAGCAGATTATGGACGGGGTGGGCAATTTGCAGACCTGGGTAAGTCAGCAGTTTGGTATACAGCACAAGGATCAGATGGACTTCATCAACAAGACGGCTTCCAAATCCGTGGATTCGGGGACGCTGTTTTTAGGAACAGCCTTGGTCTCGCTTTCCTCTATGTTTATTTTATTTGTTTTTACTTTTCTCTACACGTTTTTTCTGCTTATTTATCGGGGGCATATTGTCAAGTTTCTGTTGTTCCTTAACAGGGTCGAAGACCGGCCGATTGTTGTGGATGTCGTTCAACAGGTGCAGTACGTCGTCAAAAAATATCTTATCGGTCTGTTGATCCAGATGAGCTTGGTCGCCCTGCTGGTTTTCATTGTATTATCATTGATCGGCGTAAAATATAGCCTGCTTTTGGCGTTGATTACCGGTGTGTTCAATGTATTGCCGTATGTTGGCATTTTCTCCTCGATGCTGATCATCGCTATTCTGACTTTTGCGACCTCCTCTCTTACGCACGTGGTACTGGTCGTCCTGGCCTTGATTATCGTGCATATGATCGACAGCAATTTTATCGTTCCGAAGATTGTAGGATCTAAAGTGAAGGTCAATTCCTTATTTGCCATGCTTTCCATTATTATTGGCGAAATGATCTGGGGAATTTCGGGTATGTTTTTGGCTATTCCTATCCTGGCTATTGCCAAGATTGTGATGGATCGGATCAGAGAACTCAAACCCTGGGGATTCCTGTTGGGTGAAGAAGACAGCAAGGATGAGGTGTATAAGGACCTGTTCGACAGTCTTAATCCAATTGAACAGAAAATCATTGAAAAAGAAGGTGAGGGCTGAGGGTAACTTTCGTAATTACCACTCCACAGGCTGTGATCCGGAAAGGAATCTCCAACAGGTTGTGATGGGTATCGAAGTTTGTGCATCTGCTTGTGGAGTTCACATCATGTGCGGTTGAAGTATGGGTGCAGTATGGATGCAGTACTGATTCAGTATATCTAAAACATACTTGAGCAATACTTGTCGGATAGCTAAAATGGATTGTGGATTAACTATTCCTTTTCTTCAGCCTAGCTTTACCTTGTCTCTGGCTGCTTTTCAGACATCGCTCGTGGGCTCTTCCGACTAACATTTTACCAACGTCAAGTCAGTCTCAACAGTTGTTCTGCTGGTGCTCGGCTTCACTCTGTGGTCCTTCAAAGCTGAGTCGGAGGCCAGCCGTAGCTTGGCCGACCATGGTCCGGAGAGATTCCCGAAGATGTTTCGAATACTTCTCGAAGGCGACCCGAAGGAGCGCAAAGAATAGTTGTTGAAAGGAAGCAAAGTCAGTGGAGTAGGGCGCGGCTTTTAATGATTTCCAAATTAATTCCGGTATTTTTTCTGCCTTTTATGCTGCTGGCTTCGAATTTTCATTGGGATTTCATCGGGTGGACTCGATGAAATCCCGATGCCGTTCCGATGAAAACCCGATGAACGGTCGAAGTTGGTCAGGAGTTGGTCGGTACTTAATATACCGTTAAGCTACGGGTAGTGTACGGATAAGGTACCAAAAAGGTACCAAAGAGCTACTGGAGATATACTAAAGAGCTACTAAATAGGTACAGAGATCAGTGCCATTTTGGTAAGTCACTGTCGAAGGTTATGTACTTCATCGGAGGTACTTCAAAAAAGCGAATGTCGAATTGAAATGTGGAGTGGGGCGATACTATTCAAATTAATGGATTTATAGGTCGTCTGTGGTATTGGGATCGAAATGATGGATTAATCCCATCATAAATAAATTAAGTGCTTACAACGCTTTGAAATGCGTCGCATTCTGTTAGAAAGCTTAGAAGGTGTTCGCGTGCCATTGCCATGTCGGTTTTTAATTGGTATGTTGAATCTCTCTGCTTGGATAGTTTCAATAATAGGACTTGGACGGCTATTGCCATGGTGGAGTAATTATAATTGGAGAGTGGCCAGATGCATCGTCTTTTGTCGCTGCTTCCTTCGTTACTTGTTCGTCCCATGTTCGGAATGGCTATACCTTTTCCCTAATTCTCCATTCCTCCCTTACATAATCGGTAGGAGACCAGTAGGTTGGCGCTAGGCGGAGGGTAGGGGAAAAGTAGAGAATGGGCGAATCAGGGGCGAACGTCGTGCGAACAAAAAGCGAATAAGACATAAACTAGCAATCTCTATATGTTTGCAATTTATCTCCCGACTCGGTCTGAAAGTTAATTTCTATTTTTTATTTCTTATTGTAATTCAGGAGATTATTTTCTATTTTCGTTGTTATATTTAATTTATTTTTAATGAAAAGAAAATTACTATCATTTGCTGCAGCACTATGTTTTATTGCTGGAGCAAAAGCACAAACATCTTATGGTATTAAGGCAGGTGTTAACTTTGCTAAAATGAAAATTTCAGGCAATCAAGGTGTAAGTTATACTAGTGATGCCAATTTAGGGGCATATTTAACAGGTTATGCTGATATCCCAATGTCTAACGTATTTAGCTTTCAGCCGGGAATTTCGCTCCAAAATAAAGGAGGGAAATTTCCTGCTGGAGTAATTGATCAAGTCGAGGTCAAAGAGACTTTGTTGTATATTGAGATTCCATTAAATTTTGTTTATAATATTCCAACGGGTAATACCGGTAGTGTTTTAATAGGTGCTGGACCTTATGCTGGTGTAGGAATAAATGTGCAGGATAAAAGAGGAAATCTTAGTGTTGGAGGAAGCTTTAGTGACGCTAAATATAAGGCGTTTGATGCGGGCATCAATTTATTAGCAGGTTATAAATTGATAAATGGTATTTTAATTAACGGGGGATATTCACTTGGTTTATCTGATTATTCGAAATACCCCGAGGAAACCGGGAAATTTAAGAATAGACTTTTTTCACTAGGAGTTGGTTACCAATTCTAAACCAGGTACGTTACAATAAAAAGGGCTTTTCGAAAGAAAAGCCCTTTTTTTGTTCAGTAATTGAAATCTATCACACTTTGATTTCTACTTCAACACCTGAAGGCAATTCAAGTTTCATCAAGGCATCAACAGTTTTAGCGTTTGATGAATAGATATCCAACAATCTTTTGTAAGCACACAATTGGAATTGCTCACGTGCTTTTTTGTTAACGTGTGGTGAACGTAATACCGTGTAGATTTTTTTCTCAGTAGGCAATGGAATAGGACCACTAACAACTGCACCTGTAGGTTTTACTGTTTTTACGATTTTTTCAGCTGATTTGTCAACCAAATTGTAATCGTAAGATTTCAATTTAATTCTGATTCTTTGGCTCATAGTATATGATATTATTTAAAAATGACCGCTGATTAGAGCTATTAACAACCAGCGGCCGGTTTATTGTTAAGTTCTATTATTCAACAGAACCTTTGATTTTACCTTTTGATTTTGCGATTACTTCCTCAGCAACGTTACGTGGAGCTTCTGCATAGTGATCAAATTCCATTGTAGATGTTGCACGGCCTGAAGTGATTGTACGTAATTGTGTTACGTAACCGAACATTTCAGAAAGTGGAACCAATGCTTTGATTACTTGCGCACCGTTACGTGAATCCAAACCTTGCATTTGACCACGACGACGGTTCAAGTCACCCATGACATCACCCATGTTCTCTTCTGGAGTCAATACTTCAACTTTCATGATTGGCTCCATCAATACTGGCGAACATTTTGGCAATGCCTCACGGTAAGCCATTTTCGCTGCCAATTCGAATGACAAGGAGTCTGAATCGACTGCGTGGAATGAACCGTCGATCAAACGTACTTTCATGCCTGAAAGTTGGTAACCTGCCAATACACCATTGCTCATCGAAACCTCAAATCCTTTTTGAACTGAAGGAATGTATTCTTTAGGAATAGCACCACCCACGATCTCGTTTACGAATTGAAGCGGAGACTTAACAACATCCCAATCCTCGTCAACTGGAGAGATAACAACTTTGATATCTGCGAATTTACCACGACCACCGGATTGTTTTTTGTACACTTCACGGTGTTCAGTAGTACCGTTGATAGACTCTTTATAAGCTACCTGAGGAGCTCCTTGGTTAACCTCAACTTTAAACTCACGTTTCAAACGGTCGATCAAGATCTCTAAGTGAAGCTCACCCATACCAGAGATCACTGTTTGACCAGTCTCTTCGTCAGATTTTACTACGAATGTAGGATCCTCTTCTGCTAGTTTGCCTAGAGCAATACCCAACTTATCTACGTCAGCCTGAGTTTTAGGTTCGATCGCCAAACCGATAACCGGCTCAGGGAAAGTCATGGACTCAAGAACGATAGGCGCTTTCTCGTCACAAAGGGTATCACCAGTTTTGATGTCTTTGAAACCTACAACAGCACCGATATCACCAGCCTCGATGAATGGGATAGGGTTTTGTTTGTTTGCGTGCATCTGGAAGATACGGGAGATACGCTCTTTGTTGCCTGAACGTGTGTTCAATACATAAGAACCAGCATCTAACTTACCTGAATAAGCACGGATAAAACATAAACGGCCTACGAATGGGTCAGTCGCAATTTTGAAACCTAAAGCTGCGAAAGGCTCATTAACAGATGGTTTACGCTCGATTTCTTCACCAGTATTTGGGTTAGTACCTTTTACAGCCTCTTGATCCAATGGCGAAGGCAACAACTCCATTACTAAATCCAGCATGGTCTGAACACCTTTGTTTTTGAAAGATGAACCACATACCATAGGAACGATAGCGTTATCCAACACAGCTTTACGTAAAGCGTCTAAGATTTCACGCTCAGTCAATGAATTCGGATCATCGAAGAATTTCTCCATCAATGACTCGTCGTATCCTGCTACTGCTTCCAATAATTTTTCACGGTATTCAGCTACTTCATCAACCATATCATCAGGAATTGGCACTTCGGTAAAAGTCATCCCTTTATCGTGCTCGTTCCATACGATACCACGGTTGTTGATCAAGTCAACCACACCTTTGAATGTATCTTCTGCACCGATAGGTAACTGTAACGCAACAGCGTCAGAACCTAACATGTCTTTCACTTGTTTTACAACTTTCAGGAAGTCTGCTCCTGAACGGTCCATTTTGTTAACGAAACCGATACGAGGCACTTTGTAGTTGTCCGCTAGACGCCAGTTTGTCTCAGACTGAGGCTCAACACCGTCAACTGCCGAGAACAAGAATACCAATCCGTCTAATACACGTAATGAACGGTTTACCTCAACCGTGAAATCCACGTGTCCAGGGGTATCGATTACGTTAACTTGGTATTTGTTGCCACGGTAGTTCCAGAATACTGTTGTCGCAGCAGAAGTGATCGTGATACCACGCTCAGCCTCTTGCTCCATCCAGTCCATTGTGGAAGCACCTTCGTGAACTTCACCCAATTTGTGGTTAACACCCGAGTAGTAAAGGATACGCTCAGTTGTTGTAGTTTTACCAGCATCGATGTGTGCAGCGATACCGATATTTCTAGTGAATTTTAAATCTCTTGCCATAATATTTTTAAGCAACTGGCCTGCATGGCCTTATGTGTTTAAATGTAATGTTAAATAAGTACACCGACCTTGATAAAGGATTGTTCGTTTATCGGAGGTCGGTGTAATCATATTTTTTTGAATGTCTTCAAAATTAGAATCTGAAGTGTGAGAACGCTTTATTAGCTTCCGCCATTTTGTGCGTATCTTCTTTCTTCTTAACAGCAGCACCTTCACCTTTAGAAGCTGAAATGATTTCTCCTGCTAATTTTTCGAACATTGTTTTTTCACCACGTTTGCGAGCGTATGAAATTAACCATTTCATACCTAAAGCGATTTTACGCTCTGGACGAACTTCCATAGGAACTTGGAAGTTAGCACCACCTACACGACGTGATTTAACTTCAACAGAAGGCATAACGTTGTTCAAAGCTTTTTTCCAAGCTTCAAGGCCGTTTTCTTGTGTTTTTTGTTCTACTAATTCTACAGCATCGTAAAAAATATCATAAGCGATAGATTTTTTACCATCTACCATCATGTTGTTTACGAAACGCGTTACCTGAACGTCATTAAACTTTGGATCAGGTAAAATGATTCTCTTTTTTGGTTTTGACTTTCTCATTTTTCTTTCCTCCGTTTAATTATTTCTTTTTACCTTTTGCTGGAGCTGCAGCTGCTTGTCCTGGTTTAGGACGCTTAGTTCCGTATTTAGAACGACGTTGGTTACGACCTGCTACACCTGAAGTATCCAATGCACCACGGATGATGTGGTAACGTACACCTGGTAAATCTTTTACACGACCACCACGGATCAATACGATCGAGTGTTCCTGTAAGTTGTGACCTTCTCCAGGGATGTAAGCGTTGACCTCTTTACCGTTTGTTAAACGTACACGAGCTACTTTACGCATTGCTGAGTTTGGTTTTTTAGGGGTAGTAGTATATACACGTGTACATACACCTCTTCGCTGTGGACATGAGTCCAACGCTGGTGACTTACTCTTGTCAACCAGAGCTACTCTACCTTTTCTAACTAATTGTTGAATAGTAGGCATTTACCTGTTTTTGTTTATAAATTTTATACCTAAATTATTTTAAGTTCGCAAAGATACAGATTCCGTTTTGAATATTAAATAGTTAGTGTATAAAATTTAGATTAATTTTCGAAAAGGATGTTCTCCTTTCCGAATAGCGCAACCATTTCCCGGCGTGGATTGAAAAGTTCGCGCTCCTTCTCGTGCATGTTGTCCTTGGTCAAAATGATTTCGCTGGTTGGAAGTTTCATTTCCCCGTCTGTCGGAACCGGTTCGACGCCCGTCTGTGCCATTCTCCGCTGTAACGAAATGACCCGGTTCACTGTCGAAATGATCCCGCCACCTGTCTGCTCGGTTTTGTCCTTGGTCTGGATAATTTAGTCGGGTGGAATTTTCATTTTCCCACATGGAAAAATGATTTCGACACTGGTTTGATTCAATCTGCCATCGCGCAGAATCGATGTTTTACTTGGCGAAATGGAGTAAAAACAGTGCGGAATGTTTCCTTTTCTGAGATAGCTCAATAATATGTAAGGTGTGCTGTGATAATAATGGGGTGTCGTTTAATGCTTGTACAATCCGATATTGAGCTCGCAAGTTTAGCAGCTGCTACTGGTTATTATTATGTTGTCAAATAAGGACAACGATAGTAGCGTTGTCTTAGGCTGGGAGCGAAAAGCAGAACACAATGTTTGACTCGTCAAAATCTTTATTGTCTTGAATACTAGTCGCTCTGTGTTTTTTCTGTGAAAATATTCTTCTACTGGTTTCTGAGTATATTTTATCTTTTTGCGTGTCTATGCTTCTTTTTGGCAAGACGTTTGTCAAACACGGACGGATAATTAACAGAAAAAAACAAATTAAAGTATGCAAATTATGAAAATCAAATCGATGTATTTAATGGTGTTAACGCTTGTGACTCTAGCGTTTGTGGGATGTTCTAAGGATGATGACAACACGGTGCCAACCGGTAACAAGGAAGCTTTAAAAGTTACAGTTACAGCAAAAGGTTATACAGGTGAGGAAGGTAGTACAATGTCTGCACAGGTAATTGGTTCAGATGCTAAAGGACCAACGTTGTGGAAAGTGAATGGCGCCGCAGGTACGTCTGGGCAGTCAATATATGACTTAAATAATGAATATTTTGCAGGAGGGAAGACGGCTGTGTTTGAAAGTGCATCAGCTTATTTAGGAGCTACTATTACCGTTTCTGCAGCAGCGTTTTCAAAACCATTTACTGTGGTTTGCAAAATCGAGCAAGGAGGCAAAGTAATCGTTGATCAAACCAAAGAAATCGTGCCAAAGGCTACACCTACAGTGCTTAGCTTTCAGTATTAAATATAAAGCCGGACACAATGCGCCGGCTTTTTTTATCTTAACTAAGTAACGTAAAATCTATCTGTCTTTTATCCAGATCCACTTTCTTCACCCGGATCTGTACCTCATCGCCCAACTGGAATTTCTTTTTCTTCCGTTGGCCAATAATCGCATAGTTCTTCTCATCCAGCACGTAGAAGTCATCGGTAATATCACGCAGGCGTACCATACCCTCACATTTATTTTCTTCGATCTCCACATACATACCCCATTCGGTCACACCGGATACGATACCGGTATATTCGGTGCCGATCTGGTCCTGTAGATATTCGGCCTGTTTATATTTGATGGATGCCCGCTCTGCTTCCGCCGCCTTTTTCTCCATCTGTGAAGAATGTTCTGCCATCTTCTCGTAATGTTCAGCATTGATCTTATTGCCTCCATCGAGATAAAACTGCAGCAACCTGTGTACCATCACATCCGGATACCGGCGGATAGGGGACGTGAAATGGGTATAATAGTCAAATGCCAGTCCATAATGACTAGACTTCTTGGTCGTATAGATGGCCTTGGCCATCGAACGCACAGCCAGAGAGGTCAGCATATTCTGTTCTTTGCTGCCTTCAATCTTTGTCATCAGGGCATTCAGAGATTTTGCTGTTTCCTTATCGGTTCTGATCGATAGTTTGTGACCAAAACGGGCGGCAAACTGTGAAAATGTGGTCAGTGTCTCTGGATTGGGCACATCATGGAAACGGTAGACAAAAGTCAGCTTGTTTTTGCCCCGTCCTTGCTTGCCGATAAATTCGGCCACCTTGCGGTTGGCCAGCAGCATGAAGTCTTCGATCAGCTTATGGGCATCTTTACGGACTTTAGTATATACACCTGTAGGCTTACCGTTCTCATCGAGTATAAATTTAACTTCTTCACTTTCAAACGATATAGCGCCATTTTTGAATTTGCGCTCCCGCAGGATATAGGCCAGTTCATTCAGCTTCAGAATCTCAGCGCTAAAGTCCCCTGATTTTGTTTCAATGACTTCCTGTGCTTCCTCATAGGTAAAGCGCCTGTCGGAATGGATAATGGTACGGCCAAACCATTGATGGTGCACATTGGCCTTGTCATCCAGCTCAAACACGGCTGAAAAACAGAGCTTGTCTTCATGGGGACGTAGCGAGCATACGCCATTGGATAGCCTTTCAGGCAGCATCGGAATCACGCGGTCGACCAGATAAACGGAGGTGCCGCGGTCGAAGGCTTCTTTGTCCAGTTCGGTGTCCGGCAGTACAAAATGTGAAACGTCAGCAATATGTACCCCAATTTCATAATTGCCATTTTCCAGCTTCTGGAAAGAGATGGCGTCATCAAAATCCTTGGCATCTGCAGGGTCAATTGTGAATGTGGTGACAGGACGGAAATCGCGTCTTTTGGCAATCTCATCCTTGCTGATCGTATCGGATATTTTATTGGCTTCGGCCTCGACTTTTTTCGGAAACTCCAGTGGAAAACCGAAATCCGCCAGGATGGCATTCATCTCGGTATTGTTCTCGCCCTTGACGCCGAGTACATGCTTCACGGTGCCGACCGGGTTTTTACTGCCGCTAGGCCAGTCGGTGATCGATACGACGACTTTTTCTTTGTCCTTGGCGCCATTCAGGTTGTCCAGCGGGATGAAAATGTCATGTAGCATCTTGCGGTCATCGGCAATAAAAAATGCGAAATTGTTGGAAATGCTGATAGTTCCGGTAAAGTCCGTTTTGGCCCGCTGAAGAATCTCCACGACTTCACCTTCTTTTTTGCGTCCTCCTCTTCTTTTCTCAAACGTGTGTACCTTCACGATATCCCCATGCAGGGCCTGTCTTAGCTTGCGGGGCGCAATGTAAATATCGTTCTCAAACTCATCGTCGGGAATCACGTAGGCGGAGCCGTCCGCCGTCATGTCTACTTTTCCGGTCACATAGACTTTGAGTTGTTTCAGGCTGAATTTGCCACGGTCTACTTCGATAAAAAGACCGTTTCGCACATTATCCTGCAAGATGTCGGCAATCGCCGCTTTGGAGTCGCTGTCCGTTAGGTTCAGCTTGGAAGAAACTTGTTTATAGTTGAGGGGCTTGTTGCCTGATTTCTCGAAAATGTCGATAATCAGCTGGGTCAGCACCTCCTTATAGGGATTCTCTTTCTTTGTTTTCATTTACTTTATTTTTATTCAATGTTCAGCCCTCAGGGCTTATGACAGCGCCAGCGCTGACGGCTTATCGATCCATGACTGCCATGGCGCGCCACATACAAGGTACAAAAAAAACAGCATACGGCACGATAATAGCTGATCTAATCGGCACATCTTTCGATTCCCAACTATAGACAAATCAAGTGAAAAATAGTTTTTGGACGGATAATGTTCGATTTATTTTTTGCAATGATTGCATACACCAAGTGCATTTACAGCAATGGCCTCCAGGCTAAAGCCCGCAGGAATCGATACTTTTGGCAGTGTGATATCATCCAGACAGTACACCGAGTTGCACACGCGGCAGATGAAATGTACATGTTGGTCATGATGGTCGTGCTCGGAGCAATTGGTGGAGCACATGGCGTAGGTGGCGGTACCATGAAGGTCAAAGATCTTGTGGATAATGCCTTTCTCCTCGAAACTCGCCAGCACGCGGTACAAAGTCACACGGTCGATATCTTTGCCCAATAACTTTTCCAGTTCAGGCTGGGAGATCGCAGAATCTTTCGTCGAAATAATCTCAAGTACCCTCAGCCGAGGCTGGGTGACTTTCAGATTGTTTCGCTTCAGAATGTCTGGATATGCTGTGTTGGAATGTTCCATGGACTTGTGTTCGTTAAACCTTAGATCACCTACAAAAGTACGGAATTTATCGACATAAGAAAACCGATAAGGTTAAGATTATTGTCATCTTCCTTATCGGTTCTGAACCTATAGGGGCTATAGTATTTTTATTTTCCTGCTGCTTTTGCGTGATCAGCCAGGAAGGTTGCCAGACCACTGTCTGTCAATGGATGCTTCAACAGGGATAAGATCGCTGACAAGGGGCCTGTCATAACATCGGCACCGATTTTGGCACAGCCCAGAATATGTGCACTATGGCGCACGGAAGCGGCCAGAATCTGTGTAGAGAAGTTGTAGTTGTCATAGATCAGGCGGATGTCTTCGATCAACGCCAGCCCGTCAGTAGAAATATCATCCAGGCGACCAATAAATGGAGATACATAAGTAGCACCCGCTTTAGCAGCCAATAGCGCCTGACCTGCCGTAAATACCAATGTACAGTTTGTCTTAATGCCTTTGCTGCTGAAATATTTAATTGCTTTTACGCCGTCTTTGATCATCGGAACTTTCACTACGATTTTGCTGTCAAGAGCTGCCAACGCTTCGCCTTCCTTGATCATTTCCTCATAAGTTGTCGAAATAACTTCAGCGCTCACATCGCCATCAACGATCGCACAGATGGCTTTGTAATGGTTGATTACATTTTCGTCACCGCTGATACCTTCTTTTGCCATCAAGCTTGGGTTGGTCGTTACGCCGTCTAATACACCTAAGTCCTGGGCTTCCTTGATTTGTTCCAGGTTCGCTGTGTCAATAAAAAATTTCATTGTATATGTTATTGAATGATAATTATTTGATTATTCTAATGTCGGAATAATTGCATCACAAAGTTATCGATTATATTCCACTATTGCACATTGATTTCGACGAATTGCATCATTATTTTTGCAAAGCACAATCTCTTCCCCATATTTTTTGTTATACTTTTATAGTATTATCTTTATATATGCAGGTTTTTAGATCTCTCCATTATAGAAACTTCCGTTTACATGTGATTGGACAAGCTATTTCCCTTATGGGAACTTGGATGCAGCGGATAGCGATCAGCTGGCTGGTGTATGAACTGACTTCCTCTGTATTTTGGCTCGGATTTGTTCAGTTTATTTCCTTGTTGCCTTCTCTGGTGCTGTCTCCTTTTATTGGGAGTTTCGTCGACAAACATCCAAAATACAAATTGGTGCTCATGACGCAGATCGGCCTGATGATACAGGCGGGAGTGCTGACACTGGTCGTCTACCTGAAATGGGAAAGTGTGCTGTGGCTGTCTGTTCTTGGCCTGATACAGGGGATTATCAATTCCTTCGATGTCCTTGGCCGGCAGTCCCTCATGATGTATCTTGTCGGCGACCGCAAAGACCTGCCAAATGCTATTGCGCTCAACTCCACAATTTTCAATGCCGCCCGGATGCTCGGCCCGGCCATTGGTGGTATCTTGCTCAGCACCTATGGTGAGCTGGTCTGCTTCGCGCTGAATTTCATTAGTTTTGTGCCGGTCATTATTACCCTGCTGATGATGCGCGTAGACGAAACGCATGTTCAGCTGAGCAAGGGAAGCAACTGGGAGGGACTGGTGGAAGGATTCCGTTATCTGAAACGTTCACCTCATATCTCATCGCTGATTATTATCATGACATTTTCCAGCCTGATTGTAATTCCCTATACGTCGCTTTTACCGGCAATTGCCAAAGAAATGTTCCTCGGCGACGAACGGACCTTCTCCTGGTTTGAAAGTGCGGCCGGTCTGGGAGCTATGATTGGTGCATTCAACATGGCGCGGTTAAAGTCGGGAACCAACCTTCGCTATCAGGTGATGGGGGCTGCCGCACTCATGGGGCTTGCATTGCTCTTTCTGGCACATTCCAGCATGCTGCAGATGGCCCTGGTCTATGTGATGCTGGTTTCCTTTGCCATGATGATGCAAAATTCCAGTATCAATACCTATATTCAGACACATGCTATTCCAATATATCGGGCGCGGGCTATTTCCTACTATGTAATGGCTTTTCAGGGTATCTTTCCGATCGGAACACTGCTGATCGGTTCGCTGGCCAGCTACTGTGGGTTGCGCACCACACTCTATGTCATGGGCGGACTGGGTATATTGATCGCTGTACTGTATTATACCTATCTTCGGTTGCGTATTCACCAAAGATTGTTCAGATTTTAGTGTCGATGGCCTATTTACGCCTGACTTTTCGGTCCCTGAGCTTCAGTGTCTGCTTCGCATAGTCTATAACAGCACCATAGCTGGCAAAAATATCGCCGCCAAGCACACCGATCACTGGCTCCAGATTCATCTGCTGATAGGCGTAGTTGATGGAACTGAGATCCAGCACGGCCGCCCGGAGATGGCTGATTCGCCAGCCGCCAATAGTCAGGCTGGGAATATCCATATTAAAGCTTTCCATTGAGTTGGTGCCGAGTCCTGTGGATAGGGTTTCGGACGGTTCTAACAGTAGCTGATCTTCCAGAAGATGTCCCAGCTGTGTTTTGTCAAACACAGTTTTCGAGGCGCCCGTATCAATGACCATTTTGAATGTGCGCTCGTATAGTGTAACGTCAACTAAAATATGTGTTCCTTGTCCCTGAAGATCCAAGATTTGAAATGGTACTGTCGTCATAAGCTCAAAGATAAAAAATTAAGCCTTCCGAAAGTGGATTATTTTAAAATGCCAGCTTCATGATTCGCTATAAAGATTGTAGCAAAAAAAGGCGATTATTAAGTCAATAACCGCCTCTCGGAAAGAAAAAAGTCTTATTATAACGCGTTTATCTCCCTGAGTACATTATTCATGGCGCGTACGGCATCTGCACTTTTGCTGAACTTTTCTTTGTCTTCCTGATCCAGCTGCAGTGGAATAATTCGGTCCCAGCCTTTTTTATTAATGATGACAGGTACACCAAGGGTAATATCTTCCTGCCCAAACTCACCTTCTAAATAAACGGAGGCAGTATATAGCTTATTCTGGTCACGCACGATACTTTCCACGACTGCTGCGGTAGCCGCTCCGGGAGCATACCATGCCGACGTACCGATCAGGCTCGTCAAGGTCGCACCACCTACCATCGTTTTTTGTACAATCTCCTGCTGCTCCTCGGTAGACAGAAAATTGGTGACAGGGATGCTGTTCCACGTGGAGTGCTTGATGAGCGGGATCATCGTCGTATCTCCATGACCACCAATCACGATGGCGTTGAGATCCGCGGCCGAAGCATTCAGCTTTTCACTCAGTTGATATTTGAAACGCGCAGAATCCAGTGTGCCGCCCATTCCGATAATCCTGTTTTTGGGTAAGCCACTCGATTTGAGGGCTAGATAGGTCATGGTATCCATTGGATTAGAAACAATGACAATAATGATGTCGGGCGAATGTTTGACCAGATTCTCTACCACTGATTTGACAATATTGGCATTTGTTCCGATCAATTCCTCGCGAGTCATTCCCGGTTTGCGGGGGATGCCCGAAGTAATGACAGCTACAGTAGAGCCTGCAGTGGACAGATAGTCATTGGTCACGCCTTTGATTTTGGATTCAAAACCCAACAAGGCGGCAGTTTGCGCCATATCTTGCGCCTTGCCTTCGGCAAATCCTTCCTTAATATCCAACAATACAATCTCTTCTGCGACATTTCGACGGATTAAATTGTCTGCTGTAGTTGCTCCTACAGCTCCGGCTCCAACAATAGTTACTTTCATATGTCAATTATTTGTGTTCATGGTCATACGGAATATCCAGCCCACTTTCCCTACTGTTTGCCCTCGCTAAGAATGGATATTTCATGAGCATTTATGTGGATTAGTAAATAATGCTTGAATTTAACGAATTATTGTCAGTATACCAATCTATTTCAGACCTGTTTTTTGCTATTCTCCCGGAACTTCGATTTCAATTGTTCCTTCTTCCACAGAAAGAATGTTTTTTCCCTTTAAAGTACCCACCTTATTCAGGCTTTCGAAGAATCCTTCTGTCGTCCCCGTATGATTTACTGTGATCATGGATTTGCCTTTCTTAAATTTTAGGTTAGCGTTTTTCACCTCTTTGCAGGATTTTATAGCCTCTTTAAATTGATTTACAGCATCGTATGAAGCCGGTCCCTGCACATGTATCGTGGTGGTTGGTGGAAGAGCGTTCTCCGCCTCATCTTTATTTTTTTTCTTAAATAGTCCCCCAATTGTCTTAAGGGTTTTGCCAGCTTTGTTTACTGTTTCTGCAGCTCCTTCTGCAGTGTTTAGCGCATGGTCTACTTTCGATTGCGCGAGGGCGCTTTGGCTTGTCATCAGTATGGCGAATACAAATCCAAATAATCCAGCCATCTTCATCATTGGTGATTTCATCTTTTCAAATTTTAATCGTTCTCAACTATTTAGTTATCTTGTTGCGCTAAAGTTAGGGAGACAAACACCCTGATGCGCCCCATCTTATAAGGCGATACCCTTTTTTTGTAAACGATTAATAAAGAAAAGATTACGTCGATTGTTTCCGTAAACGTTAACCTGCCGAAGGCCCTGCTATCAGCCTGCTATCCCCATCAGGATTAGAATGGATAACCGATAGCGAGGTTGAACATCAGGTTGTCTTTGCGCCAGCGCGAACTGCCGAAGTCGATATCCTTGAATACCCAGCGTTCGCCTTTGGGCAGGTAAGGAATACGGAACGGAATGGAAAAATCAGTCCGTATGATCAAGAAGGTGAAATCGAAGCGTAAGCCGGCACCGCCTCCTACGGCAAGTTCATTCAGAAAGTTTTTACTGAATTTACCTCCGGGTTTGTTTGGATCTTCCCGTTGCAACCATACGTTACCGGCATCTATAAAGGCTGCCCAATGTACAAAACCGGCCAGCTTGGCCCGGTATTCGGTATTGAGCTCCAGCTTGATATCCCCGGTCTGGTCAGCATAGAATAAGCCATTGCTGAGCTTTTCAGGAGCAACTGTACCGGGGCCTATGGCACGTGCACCAAAGGCGCGAATACTGTTCGGGCCACCCACATAATATTGTTTTAGGTAGGGGAGGGACCGCGAATTGCCATACGAATAGCTCAGGCCAAGCGCAACCCGGGATGCCAGCTGCGAGTTTTCTGACAATTTTAGGTAATGCCGCCCATCTCCGCTGATTTTAATGTACTGGGAGAAGTAGGCGTCAAATAATTTGAATGTTTTGCCTTTGTTGAAATCAGCTCCTTTGATCAGACCAAGTACGTTGCCCGAAAGATCGAGGTTTCCCTTGAAGTAAAAGGTATTCTTCAAATGCTGTTTCATCGTATTCTGGAACGTAAAGTTGTAGTTCGGACCGATGGTAAACTGCGGCTCGATCGCGTGGCGCAATGCTGGGATCGTATCCATCTGCTTCTGATAGCTTTCGGAAATCCCCTTGGGCTGTGTATAGGTGACTTCAAATAAAGCAAGATCATGCTGCTTTTCTTCCGATTCTTGCCAGATATAACCGTAATCCAGGGCAATGGAATTAAGCGTATACGCCTTGCGACGGTTTAGAAATTCATACCGGCCCTTGATGTAGGTTTTTGGAATGAAACGGCGTGAAGGATTGATGCTTCCAAATGGGCTGAGGATCCGTGGAAAGGTCAGTGTCGCTTCTGCTCCATAGCGGTAGTAGCTGGAATTGAGATCCGCATTTCCACCGGTCTGTGTCTCATAACCGCCAAAGACGTTAAAGCTCAGCTGTTCGGCCCCCTTGAATGCATTACGTAATGTCCAGTTGACATTAACTTCTGTTCCATTATACACGGAGGCCATTTTACCCAGTAACTCGACCCGAAGTGATTTCTTGGGCAACGGTGTTAGATAATAATAGACATCCAGCGCATTGGGCACTTCTTTGCTGTCCACAAAATTGTTTTTGACAAACTTCCAGCTGTTCAGGTTGACCAGATGGCTGATGGTCTGGTTGTGTGCATTACGATTGTAGATGTCACCGGGACGGAAGAAGATATGCTTGGCGATAACCGGCCTACGGTAAGTGTGTCTACGGTCGATAAAATAATAACTGCTATCGTACAGTTCGGCGTTGCGTGTTGAGCGTTGATAGCCCGCGCTTGTCTCCGTATAGTTAGGAAAGATGTAGATTTTATTGATCTTAGACGGAATCTTGGCCTGAGCAGGTGTCTCTTTTTTGACCGTTACATACATGTCGACCCTGTTGTTGCGGTGTGAACTGTCTACCTGCACAAGGATGTAATCCGGACTAAAGTAATAGTATCCCTTATTTTTAAGGTCATTGTCTATGCGGTCACGCTCATTCAGGATGACATCCAAGCTATAGTTTTTTCCAACCTGAAGCAGGCTTTTGTCCGCAGACGAACGGATATCTCTGCCCAGCTGGGTCGTGCTGTCAACGTCAAACTTGACCGATCTAATGCGGTAGATCAGATTGGGCGTGGCGGTATAATTGATCGTCGCCTTCTTTGCCTCTACCAAGGTATCGGATTTTACTTCAGCATTGAAAAAACCAATATTCTCAAGTCTGTTGCGCAGCAGGTTTTCATTGTATTCGCGGTTAACGTCACTCAGCAGAACGGGTTCCTCACCGATCTTCTTGAGAAACTTTTTGATAACGTTGTTACCCACGGAGTCACCCGCCATATTATTAAAATAAAGCTTGAAAGGGATTCCGGCAAGGCGTTTATTAGGCTTGGGTAACAGTGCGGACTCCAGATGTGTTGAAAGCCGCTCTTTATTTTCTTTGGAAATGGTATCTGAATCGATGATGACATTTCCTTTGACATATAAACTTTGGCCTTCTTTCAGATTCTTGGTCGAAGAGCAGGAGGCGATCAGTGCCGTCAATGACAATAGGGCAATAGTAAATTTCAGTTTAGCTCGCATGGTAACTCCTTTCTTCGTCTTCATTTTTAATCGCAGTCGTTCTGATCGTATCTAAATTTGTTTTTGGACTTTCTTTTTTGGGAATAGTCTTGCTGGAGTCCAATTGCTGTTTGCGTCGTTCTTTTTCCCTTTCTTGTATCCGTTTGCGGTATTCTGGACTATGAAGTATAAGGCTATCCCTAATGACGGTGCGCACGCTGTCACGGTATACGGAGTCGGTCTCCATGCGTTCCACGTCAAATCGTTTCCTGAATCCCTTGCTGCTGGTGTCATAGTATTCCTTGAGTTTTTTCGAACTCATCCAGATCTCCTTAAATTTATTGTAATCCATATTGATAATGAAGCCAATGCCAGTCTCCACATATTGGCCCTGAAGGGTCACCTGATACTGGTTCTTACGGTATACCCGTGCGAAATAACGGCCATCCTGTGAGAGCTGGTAATCGAGCTGAATATCCCCCGCGATATTATTTGCAGACTCGCCCGGACGGGTATTCCCTTCCACTTCAAAGTTGGAACCTATCGTGATCTTCAGCCGGTCGTTCAACAACATTTTGGATACACCGATATTTAAGTCAGTCCTGGTCTGTCCGGCTCCGGTAGCGTAATCTTCCTCGGATGTCAGGTTGAAATCGAGCTCAACACCACTGATCAGCTCTGATGCCAAGCGGTTGAGCTGGCTGCTGAGGAATGAACTGATACTATTTCGGACGATGGCTTCTGTGCCGCCTCCACCGGAAAGACTTTCAAACGGATTGGTCGACATAAAGCGTCCCAGCACGATCAATGAGAATACCTGTTTGTTGAGTTCGGATGGATTCTCGCGTAAGGTCGTCAGGGCATTGTTCACCTTGCTGACAACATCCTGCGAAACGATCGAATTGTTCTCATCCAGATCAATATCAAAACCCAGCTGTGGCTGGAACAGCTTATCTGTTATTTTCAGCAGTACATTGAATGGAACTCGCTGTTTGTACAAGTTTGGATTTTCGGATCCTAACTGTGTAGCCACCAGCTCCAACGTGGGGGCTTTGGTCGTATAGGCCGCAGTGATATTGAGCTGTGCATCCAATGGGTCGCCATTCCAGGTAATCGTGCTTCCCTTTTGAAAAGTAAAATCTTTCTTCACCGGACCAAAGCTGAATGAATAACTACCCTTGTCCACGGTGAATGTTCCTGACAGTGTAATTTTGCTACTGGCATCGATACCGGCATTGAGCTCTGCCTGACCTTGGATATTCAGGGCATCTTGTGAACCGGCATCCAGCAGGATCTTGAATTTTGCTTCCTTATCCGTCTGCAGATTCAGATCCACGTCCATACCTGTCAGTCTGGTAACGGTCATGGAATCGAGTTTGGCAAATACATTGGCGCGTGTGGTATCACTTTTATCCACAAACTCTACCACGCCTTTACGGTCGGCCATCCCCGGATCTTCGTTTGGCATCACAAAGATAAAATCGGTATCGCCCAATACTTTGATGGTTCCGTCGACGACCGGCTTGTCCAAGTTGCCCCGGATCCGGAGGTTGGACGTCAGATACATCTTGCCATAGAACATGTCGTTATCGGTCTGGGTAGAATTTAATACCTCAAAATTATCTGTATTCACATTGAGATTAAAATCAAAGTCCGTATACGTTCTGGTATCTACCGAGCCGGTCACCTTGGCTATATTTCCTTTTTTGTCTTCCAGTTCAAATTTAGGGAAGGTAATCCCTTTGTTGCCAAAATGGATTGTTTCGTCCTTCGCCTTAAACAGCGCATTCAACATGGCGATATTAAACTGCGCTTCTTTGAAATGGACATCGCCGTCTATACGTGGTTGCGAGGGTGAACCTGTTATTTTCAGCTGTCCCTCAAGGTTTCCTCCGGAATCTTTCAGATAGCCTAAGCTGAAAGCCTGTACAGTCTGCATGGTCAGCGGCGCGATGTCCAGCGTGAAATCCAGACTGGATTCACCGTTCGGCGGACTGATAAAATCACCGCTCAGCTTCACATTATTACCATTCTCGCTGATACTGATATTGGCGTTATATGTGTTTTCTTTTGCATTGTTGACCTGGATATTGACATTTCCGACAGTGTCTTTTCCTACATAGAATTTGTTGATGACCAGGTCGGATACAAATACAGGGCTGCTTTCGAGCCGGGATATTGTAGCCTGTCCATTGATGCCACCACCCAGGTCCAGCGTCTCGCTTTCCAGCATTTTGCTGAGTGTCTCAATGCGGAAATTTTTAAACGAAATATTGACCGGCGAATTCAACACGCTGTCCTGGGAGGATATCCGAAGTTCCTGGCCCTTGTTGCTCAAGACAAAATCCTGAGCCTGTATACCGGTACTGCCAAACTTAAGGACGTTGTTTGGATCAACCGTCCACTTGTCGTAGTTGAGCATCAGACCATCCTGTAGCAGGCTAAATACGAAAGCACCATTGTCGACACGCATATTGGCGCCCAGATGGTACTGCTCTTTTTCTTTTTTATCTTTGATCCATAAGCCAAAGTCCAGGTTATTCTGGACGACTTTGCCGCTGAATACTGTATTGACGAGTTCAATGTTACTAACTTTGATCTTGTTGATCAGTGCTGAATAATAGAGTGTACTATCCAGAGTGTTGATATCCAGCGTCACATTATTGATTTCGGTCCCGTTGTATACAATCTTGGGTGCGTCTAATTTGGCTAGGATCGTTTTCGATTCACTATTAAACATACCATCCAAGGTAATATCTTTCATCTCCGTTAGTTCGGGTACCATATCTTGCACAAATCTCGTTCGGGTCAGCTGTGCGGAGAACTCAATATTCTGTGGCTCGTACTTTGGTACCTTGACAGGCTTGCCGGGCTGATAGTATACCTGCAAAATATCCTGAATGGCATTTTGCAGCTCGAGAATCTTGTATTTACCGACGAGATGGGCATTGAAGAATGCTGATTTTAGCAGCAGCAGGTTTCTGCTGGTATCTGATTTTGCTATCAGCGAAATGCTGTCCAGCGAATAATATGCATTATTGTAGGCGATGGATGAATTGGTAAGATGGGCTTCGCCGTTGAGAAAGTTGGGGTCAGCGGAGGTGAAATGCCCGACGAGCTTACCATGATACTTAAAGTCATCATCCATTAGTTTTAGATTTTTGAGATTAATGGTGTCGGCCACCAGTTCAAAATCGACCTGAGGATATCTGGATTTCATATTCGCTGTTGCATCCAGCTTTACTTTGATATTGGGGTCCGGACTGATGACAGACGCTTTCATGTCACCCTTGTCTGCCGTTAGGTTCATGTCGATATTCTGGTAGCGGTAACCCATTGCATCCAGGCGGTTGAGCTTACCGTCAAAATTGGCCACAAGTTTTTTGGGATCGGTGCCCTGACCTTTTATTTTGCCTTCAAAGGAAAGTATGCCGAGTGTACTGTCCATTTTCATGATTTTGCCAATATCAAAGTCACGGATGCTTACAAAGGCATCGTAAGTGGTATCCCGCCCAGCCATACCTACCTTTCCGTCGAATTTGGCAGTTCCTTTTTCGGTTACCAAGGAAAGGTTCGTGTTGAAGGCAGTCATACCGCCTTTAAATGTGCCCGTCAGCCCGATCGTGTTCGGAAGTTCAATACTGCTCGGCAGCATGGATTTGGCGACTAGCTTTTCGATATCCGATCGGCCTGTGGTGAGCTTTTTCAGATTTAGGTCCATGGACATTTTCTCTACGTCCGGCAATCCCTTCAGATGTAAGCTCGCTACTACCCGTGTATTGGACAGCGTCTGAAAATCAATGTTGGGGATACGCAGATCATTAACCTTACCGATTACTCTGCCGTCGATATTAAATTTTTTGTCCATCAACGGCTTCATCACCTGCATGGTGTCCAGGAAAGGAGCGAAGTAGTAAATGTCGCGCATATCGACGTGGCTTTTCCTGATCGTGGCATCCACATGGATTAGCTCCGGCTTTTGGGATGCGACATCCAATGATGGGTAGCTTACTTTTAGGTAATCGCGGATCAGCGTACGCGGTGTCTCGGCATATAAATTTTTAATTTCAGCACCGGTACCGGTGTATTTGAATTCCCCCTTAAGCTGTTTGATCAGCAGTCCGGAGTGATCGGATGCCGTCAGTTCATTCAGCGATCCGCTGATCGAATCAGCGCTATAATAAAGATCCGTCAGGTTAGTTTTTAATCCCGGAATCTTGATATTGAAATAGTCAAAACCTTTCATGCGGGCCTGATTGTCATCCCGATAGGCCAAGCGGGTATTGTCGATGTTAATTTCTTTGGCAGACACGACCCAGTTGACTTTGGCTGTATCGGCACTGCTGGTATCTGCAGCTGCTTTCCGTGCCAATCTACCAAAGAGGACCTCATTGTCTGAACCGTCGAGATTTATGGTCTGAATATCGACCAGTTCCTTGTTTAAATCTATTTTATTGATGTCGGCGCGAAGGTTCTTAAGGATGAACTTTGTTTTTAAGGCGCTGGACTGGTCTTCATAGCGGACTACGATATTGGCGAGATCAGCGATCTGTATGCCAACATCGGGAAGCAGTTCGGTGGTCTGGGCGGTTTTATCGGTGATACCAAAGTCCTCCGCTTCGGGACCTGCTCCTTCTGCCACGGGCTTCCATTGCTTTACCGTTGCATTTAGACCGTCAATCTTTACTTTGGGAAGATTAAAGGCCATATTTTTAGTGAGATCAAACTTTTTGATATTGGTATTCAGTGTGCCTAGGTAGACATCGGCACTCGTGCCGATGACCTCATCTGAATAGACGATATGGAATTTGTCAAATTTTATTTTATCCAGATTGAACAGCAGGGCCGACGTAGTATCGGCTGTGGGCTGACTCTCTTTCTGGGAGGAAAATGCTTTCACTATGTAATCAAAATTGAAGGCGCTGTCGGGCATCGTGCGACGGATTTTCGCAGTGATTCCTTCAGCCTCCAGACTCTGGATCTCGACTGTATTTTTCAGAAGTTTCAGCATATTGATATCGACAGCAATGCTTTTGCCCGCTACCAATGTGTCCCGGCTCTGATCCGCAAGATAAATGTCCTCTAAAACTAGCTTTTTCGGAAAGTCTATATTGATATAACCGATTTTGACCGGAGTACCTATTTTTCCTTCAACATAATGCGTTACTTTTCCGGCAATATAATTTTGCACGGCAGGGAGCCTGATTAAAAATATCACCAGAATGATCAGTGCAATGATGACTCCGATAATCCACAATATTGTTTTAAATGCAATTCGGGTAAATCTGTTCAACGTATTATTTGATTTAAGTTTCTATTAATAAAAATTAAAACGGAAAAAAGTTTGCAAAGTTTCCATATAATAACTTATAATCGTGCTCGTGTCAGCAAACTAAGATAAATTTGCTTTGATATGCAAGTTTAATTACATGTCGGCAAATATATAGCCCACGCCCGCTGCCAGGAGCTTGTGGATCTAGCATAATAATTGCTCCTGCAGCATTTGTCTGAAGCATGTGCCCACAGGAGCAACTGTCGTGCAGGATACATCAAATAATTGACCAAAAATCGGCCGCAACCCAAAGTTTTTGCATTTTCTGTTACGCCATCAGCTTTCTGTACTTACCCCAGTTTTCGAAAACTACCCACAACCAGATCAGGAACAGAGGAGCCCAGAACAGAAGACCGCCCGGAGCAAAAATCATATTGTGGATAAAAATACCAATAAGTATGGGGAGAATAACCAAAGCACCGACAGTTCTCGTTCGTGGAAAAAGGAACAGTGCTCCGCCTATGATTTCAATAATGGCTACGAGCGGCAATAACCACCGGATGGTTATAAATGCTTCAAAGACTTTTTGCATATTTATGTCCATCGGCGGGACAGGCATATAATGTAACAGTTTATCCAGGCCGGCATTGATAAACAGCAGTCCAAAAAGAATGCAGAGGATGTTCTTTACTATTTTCATCGGATCAGACGTTAAGAAGTTACTTACTGAACGGTAATCGTCCTTGGAGGGTCTGCAGGCGGATCTTGCTTGTCATCGGGACCGTCACCTTCTTTCTTGTCGCTATTGCGTTCGACGGTGATGGTACACTCGGTCAGGAGAGCCGCGACAGCACCTATGGCGGCAAATACCGGAGCAAGGATAAGTCCTATGGCCCCCACGGTAACCGGAAAGCTCATAATTTCTTTCCCATGTTTGTCCGAGATACTGATCTTATTAACGTTGCCCTCAGCGATAATATCCTTAATTTTCTGTAGCAGGTTTTCACCGTTGATCTGAAATGTTTCTTTAAATCCCATAATCGTATAATTTAAGTTTCTTCTTATAAAGTTATTCATTTTTTATAGGATTCCGTGCAACAAAGTTCAGCTTGAGTACTGAGCTTATAAAACAGAAGAGTCCTGCGGTAGACACGGGGCTCTTCTGTTTGCTGTATGATGATTAGCCCAATGCAGCTAAACTTTCTTCCAGGATTTTGATCTTAGCTTCGGCGTCGGCTTTTTTGCTTTTTTCATTTTCAACGATTTCGGGTTTTGCATTCTGAACAAAACGTTCGTTTGAAAGCTTTTTCTCAACCGATACGAGAAAGCCCTTTAGATAAGCGAGTTCTTTCTCAATGCGTTCGCGTTCGGCAGCAACATCGATGTTGTTTTCGAGTATAACATAGCATTCATCCTTGCCGGCAAGGAAGCTTGTGGCACCCGCGACTTTCTCTGTCACAAAGGTTACTTCCTGTAAGTTCGCAATCTTTGAAATGATCGCAATATATTGCACAAGGTTGATGTCTGATTGCTGATTGACTGCCAGAGGCAAAGCTACTTTTGGTGATATCCCTTTCGAATTGCGGATATTGCGGATCTCAGAAATAATTTGTTGGACGATGGCAAATTCTTTGATCATCTGCTCATCATAAATGTCTACCGTAGGGAATGCTGCGACGATGATACAGTCTTTCGCATTTTTGCCAAACAGTTCATCATGCCATAACTCTTCAGTAATGAATGGCATAAAAGGATGCACCAGCGTCAATACGCGTTCAAAGAACGTTTTAACAGTGTCTAAAGTTGCGGCAGCAATCGGTGAACCATACGCTGGTTTTACCAGTTCAAGATACCAGGCGCAGAAGTCGTCCCAGACCAGTTTATAGGTTGCCATCAACGCATCCGACAATCGGTAGTGCTTGAAATGCTCTTCAATATCGGTCAATGTTTGATTAAACCTCGCGTCAAACCATGCAGCGGCAATTTTATCTGATTCTGAAGCGGGAGACTCCACCGCTTCCCAGCCTTTAACCAAACGGAAAGCATTCCAGATTTTATTCGCAAAATTACGTCCCTGTACACAAAGCTCCACATCGAAAGGTAGGTCGTTGCCGGCAGGAGCTGTAAGAAGCATACCCATCCTTGTCGCATCGGCGCCGTATTCATTCATCAGATCAATAGGATCCGGTGAATTCCCCAGCGATTTTGACATCTTTCGGCCCAGCTTGTCACGGACGATACCGGTAAAATATACATTTTCAAAAGGCAGCTGTCCGCGGAATTCATAGCCCGAGACGATCATGCGCGCCACCCAGAAGAAAATAATATCAGGAGCGGTAACGAGATCCTGTGTGGGGTAGTAGTAGTTGATCTCCGCATTCTCGGGCTCGTTGATGCCGTTGAATACAGAAATAGGCCACAGCCAAGCCGAAAACCACGTATCAAGAACGTCTTCATCCTGGCGCAGATCAGTTATTGTCAGCCGTGCATTACCGGACTTTTCCTGTGCGAGTACCAGTGCTTCTTCAATTGTCTGTGCGACAACGAAGTCATCATTGCCGTCGCCGTAGAAGTAAGCTGGTATCCGATGCCCCCACCACAACTGTCTCGAGATATTCCAGTCGGTTACATTTTCCATCCAGTTGCGGTAGATGTTTTTGAATTTGGTCGGGTGGAACTTAATGGTGTCATCCATTACATTGTCCAAAGCCGGTCTGGCAAGATCTTCCATTTTCAAGAACCATTGATTCGAGATTTTTGGTTCTATGACCGCCCCTGTGCGCTCCGATGTGCCCACGTTATTGGTGTAATTTTCTACTTTCTCGAGTAGTCCTTTTTCTTCGAGCTCCTGCTCAATTTCTTTGCGGACTTTGAAGCGGTCCATGCCGGCGTAATGGAGACCGTTTTCATTTAATTTTGCTTCGTCCGTAAAAATATCCACAAACTCCAGATCATGCTTTTTGCCGAGCGCATAGTCGTTGACGTCATGTGCGGGAGTCACTTTAAGACAGCCCGTTCCGAACTCGAGGTCAACATACTCGTCTTCAATGATATTGACTTTACGTCCTACGATCGGCACGATAACCTGCTTTCCTTTCAGCCAGGTATACCGTTCGTCGTTGGGGTTGATACACACCGCTGTGTCCCCAAAGATGGTTTCGGGACGGGTTGTCGCGACCACAATGTATTTGTCGGTGCCTTCTACCTGATATTTCAGATGGTATAACTTTCCATTCTTTTCTTTGTAAATAACTTCCTCATCGGAGATGTTGGTCTTCGCCTCAGGATCCCAGTTGACCATGCGGTAGCCCCGATAGATCAGCCCTTTGTTGTACAGGTCAACGAATACACGGATAACCGACTCGTATAACTCGGGGTCCATCGTAAAACGCGTGCGTTCCCAGTCGCAGGAAGCGCCCAGTTTTTCAAGCTGCTTCAGGATAATGCCCCCATATTTCTCTTTCCATTCCCAGGCATGCTTTAAAAAATCTTCACGGGTCAAAGACTTTTTGTCAATGCCTTGTTCCTTCAACATAGCGACGACCTTAGCTTCCGTGGCAATAGAGGCATGATCAGTTCCTGGTACCCAGCATGCATTCTTACCCTGCATGCGGGCACGGCGGATCAAAACGTCTTGAATGGTATTGTTCAGCATGTGCCCCATATGCAATACGCCAGTGACGTTTGGCGGCGGCATCACAATCGTATAAGGTTCACGTTCGTCCGGAGTAGAACGGAAAAAGCCGTTCTCTTTCCAATAGCTGTACCATTTTTCTTCAGCTTCTTTTGGATTGTAAGTTTTCGCTATGCTCATTTTAAATTTTATATTCAAACTTTTTAGGAACACAAAAGTAAGGAATTCTTATGATTCTGCTAACATTATTGTTGAGGAGCTCAGCTTGTTATCGGGTGTTCACATGTTTTTAATCTTTTCATCATATTACTAAGTATTTAGCCCGATTTTAATGTAAATTAATGTAAATTTGCCTGTTTTATTTTTATATAAGGGATGCAACGATTTGCAAACGAGCTTAGAGCGTTAACACAATACTTTCTATTTTGGTTAATTATCTGTTTTATAGACAGGTTGATTTTTATTATCGCTTTCTTTGAGAAAATCGGTTTTTCTCACTTTAACGAGATTTTCAGAATTTATTATCACGGCTTGAGTCTGGACTTTTCTGCCGTATCTTATATTTGTGCGATCCCGTTTCTGGTGTATTGTATTCTGGGATTTTTTCCAAAAGCTCATCCCAAACGGACGATCCTCGATATTTATACGGTAGTTGTGCTGGTGTTATTTTTTGTCGTCAGCTTTATCAATGTTAATATTTACCGTGAATGGGGAGATAAGATATCAAAACGTGCTATCGACGCCTTTCTTGCATCTCCCTCGGGTGCCGTTGCCTCTGCTGAATCCACACCGGTATTTTTTCCGATTCTGGGCATGATGATCGGTATATTTTGTGGCTACTATATCTACCGCTGGATGTTTAAAAGGGTTCATTTCTACAATATCAAATCGCCTGTCGGTAACTTCCTCAAACTTGCAGTAGGTGTTTTTGTGCTCTTTACTTTCATTCGTGGCGGATATGGCCGCGCTACCCTCAACCCGAGCAAAGCTTACTACTCGGAAGAAACCTTTTATAATCATGCGGCGGTCAACACCCAATGGTCATTGTTGCGGGACTTTTTTACTAAAAGCACAAAGCTCAAAAACCCTTATAACTTTTATGGTGACGATCTGCAGACCGTTCAGGAGCAATTAAAACCTGTCTTTCATAATCAGCCTGATTCCACTGTCGAAGTTCTCAACACCACGCGCCCCAATGTCGTAATTATCATGTTGGAGAGCTTTGTTGGCGATCTAATCGAGTCGCTGGGCGGCGAAAAGGGTATTACTCCGCATATGGAAGAATTAATCAAGGGTGGCATTTTATTCGATCGCATTTATGCTGCTGCGGACCGCTCCGACAAAGGAATGGTGGCGATATTGAGCGGTTTCCCCGCTCAAGGCCCGGAAAGCATCATCAAATATATTGACAAACACGAAAATATGCCCGCCATCGGGCAGGAATTTGACAGGGCAGGTTACGAAACTTCGTTTTACCACGGTGGACAGAGCGAGTTCTATAATTTCAAATCCTATATGCTCACTCACGGCATCTCCAGGGTCGTTGACAATGCCAGCTTTGGGCTGGATGCCGAGCGGGCCTCCTGGGGAGTGTATGACCATGTGGTCTTCAATCGGATGATCCAGGATTTTAACAAGGAAAAACAACCGTTTTTCTCCACGGTTTTTACCTTGATCAATCACGAGCCCTTTGAGTTAAAACACGGTTACAAGTTCGGAAACAGCAACAATGCCGATAAGTTTAGAAGTACGGCAAACTATACCGATTCTGCCGTTTTTGATTTTATCAGTAAAGCCAAAAAAGAGCCCTGGTATAAAAATACATTGTTTATTGTTGTCGCCGATCATGGTCACCGGCTGCCATCCGAAAAGTGGGACCTCTCTCATCCCAACAGATTTCACATTCCGCTGATTTTCTTCGGAGAGGTGATCAAACCGGAATACCGGGGTAAGGTAATCGACCGAATCGGCAATCAAACGGACCTTGCTGCTACCTTGCTGAAGCAGCTGAGACTGCCGGCTGATCGATATCACTGGAGCCGCGATCTGTTTAACCCCACAACGCCGCAGGTGGCTTTTTATAACTCCAAGGATGCGTTTGGCGTGATCACTCCGAAGCAGGCGGTATCTTTCGACAACGTCGGTCGCATTGTCAATTATAAGGCGAACAAAGAGTATCCGGCGGCTAAGACAGACAGCCTTCTAAGTATAGCCAAAGCTTATTACCAGGAAGTGTATCGTGAATTTCTAAAATATTGATGCCATGAAGTTAAAAGGAATACTAGCTCCTTATATTGCTGTAGCTATCCGCTTTGCTTTTCTTTTAGTCGTTTATGCGCTGCTGCGCGGCGGATTTTATCTGATGAACGCCTCCCTGTTCCCCAATGTGAATGGAAGCAAACTGCTCGTCATGTTTGCCGGTGGGGTTCGTTTTGATATTGTAGCGCTACTGTATTTCAATATCCTCTTCATCGTGATGCAGACCCTGCCGGGACCATTTACTTATCATCAGACTTATCAAAAGTTGTCTAAATGGATCTTTGTGGTGGTCAATTCACTCGGTATTGCACTGAACCTGGTCGACTTTGCGTATTATCCTTTTACACTAAAACGCACGACAGGCACGGTGCTCGACCAATTTTCAAACGAGTCCAATCTCCTCAAACTGGCCTTCGACTTCTGCCTGGACTATTGGTATCTGATCATTATTCTGGCCTTAATTGTTTATGGGCTTATCAAATCCTATCGTTTGATCCGGATTGAGCGTCCGAAGCGGTATACCTGGAAGTCACTGCTGTTGCAGATACCTTTCTTTCTGCTGACCATATTTCTGTTTATAGGAGGTGTACGTGGTGGCTGGGCTCATAGCACGCGCCCCATCACCCTGAGCAATGCAGGCGATTATGTGGAGACACCCGAAGAAATGAACATTGTGCTGAATACACCATTTAGCATCTTAAAGACGCTGAAAGCCGTCAATCTCAAACCCGTCCATTATTATTCTGACCCTCAGCTGATGGCGATTTATAATCCGGTTCATCAGCCGAAGACCGATAAGCCTTTTCAGAAAAAGAATGTTGTGGTGTTGATTCTGGAGAGTTTTGCGAAAGAACATTTCGGTGAATTGAATAAAGATATCCAAGGGGGTAAGTACAAGGGCTATACCCCTTTCCTGGACTCATTGATCCGCCATGCCTACACATTTACGGATACCTATGCGAATGGACGCAAGTCCATCGATGCGCTGCCCTCGGTGATCACCGGCATTCCATCTATAGGTGAACCTTTCGTACTTTCGGTATATTCCGGTAACGAGACTACCAGTCTGGCCAAACTGCTGGCCGAAAAGGGCTATGAGACGGCCTTTTTCCATGGAGCTCCGAACGGCAGCATGGGCTTTTCAGCTTATATGAAATTGGCCGGTATCCAGCATTATTATGGGAAGAATGAGTATAATAATGATCAGGACTTTGACGGTATCTGGGGGATCTGGGATGAGCCGTTTCTGCAGTTCACTGCCAAAACGATCAATACGTTCAAACAGCCATTTTTTGCGAGCTTCTTTTCCTTGTCTTCCCACCATCCATTTAAAGTTCCCGCGAAGTATCAGGGACGGTTTCCCAAAGGTCCGCTGCCTGTTCAGGAACCGATCGGATATACAGACAATGCCCTGCGCGAGTTTTTTGCTACGGCATCCAAGATGCCGTGGTTTGACAATACGCTGTTTGTTATCTGTGCAGACCATGCTACCGTAAGCTATCTGCCCGAATATCAGACGACAGCCGGCGGCTTCCAGATCCCGATCATCTTTTATGCGCCGGGGGATCGGTTAGTAGGCAAAGCAGATAAACTGGTGCAGCAGATAGATATTATGCCTACCGTACTCAATTACCTACATTATGACAAGCCTTATTTCGCGTTCGGGTCGGATGCCTTTCAGCCGGGACGGGACAATTTTGTGCTTAACAACAATGCAGGGAGCTATAATTTTTACTATAAAGACTATATGATGTCTTATGATGGTCTGAAACCTAATTCCTTATATAATCTTAAACAGGACCGACTGATGAAACAGGATCTGCTGAAAGCCCAGCCAGCCATTCTGGATACGATGGAAACCAAAATGAAAGCTTTTATCCAGCAGTACAATAACCGTATGATTGAAAATAAGCTGACGGTGAACAGATAGATCAGCTAATGCTTTTCAAAGTTTGGCTCTCATACTGCGGTCGACCAAAAACAAAACCAAACCATAGATAAGGTATAGGACGGGTAATGTCAGCACGACCATTAGGATAAAACCGCGCGAGCGCTGCTCGAACGCACCATTAACCAGATAATTGGCCAAACCCGACCAGAACCATGCAAATGTATAAAACGAAGCTGGGACGATCAGGTTTCCGATTGAAAGTGCAAAGCGATTTCTTCCGAGTGCATATTTCCTGTATATTGCCCGTAGGTGAAGAAATAGCAGCGCAACTGACCCGATCAGTGCCAGGAGGTTGGGGCTAACCCATAGGATCGCTTTGGCTACAATAGACGTTTTGGGACTTAGGTCAATATGAAAACTTTCCCGAGCCCCGGCTGCGCGAATGATCCAGTGGATCATGGCGGTGGTCTGCTGTTCAGGAATTCCTATATCCTGTTTTGCAACTTCCATGTTGCCTTCGAGATGCAAGTACAGGTCTATTGGACCAAAGGAAGACCAGTATTTGGAGGGAAAGAGCAGGTAGTCGATTTCATACTTGGGCAGGATGTCGCGCCGGTCGAAGCCCATTGATGCCGTGTATTGGACCTGAACAGTATTGTCCCCTTGTTTAAGGCGGGCTGTAAAATAAAATGCATCGGTTAGGGATACCCGCCTCCATTGTTGGCTGTCGTAAGTAATTTCATAGGACCCATTGTCTCTACGGAGAAAAGGAAATGTGGCGTTGGGCTGGTCCAAAGTTCTGGCCTCCGTCTGCTTCTGGTTCACAAGTACCTGCTGCAGCCCATCCAAATTGTAGGCGAGAAAAAGCAGGGGCAGATTCATGGCTTCTGCAGCCTGGATATGGTACACTATCGTAAAATGACTCTGGTAGTCGTGTTCCAGAGTATCCCTTTTTATCCGGATATCAATCCGTTCGCTGCTGACCTTAACCTTGCTGACTGGAAGTAGCTGGCCGGTGATACTATGAGGTGCCATTGGATTGGCCATGTTACTAAACAAGAGCATTGTCCAGATTGAAAGGCAAACTGTCAGCACGGCAATTTTTTTCTTCATAACCTTTTCCTAACTTGAGGTCCACACTCATCTAAACGCTGAGTTGGGCAGAGGTGAAAATAAAGAATATGGTGTAGAATTTAAAATGCAATGACCGTGCTTGTGTCCATGAACGATTTAATATTCGAAAAGTGTGGCAAACAACAAGGCTGAGGCCGGAAATAAAAAAAGACCTACACCGTGAGGCATAGGTCTTTTTTATAGTAAGTCGTATAGATATTATACGCCCAACAATAAGCGGGCTGGATCTTCCAACAATTGTTTAACGCGTACCAGGAAGCTTACCGATTCACGGCCATCAATGATGCGGTGATCGTACGAAAGTGCAATGTACATCATCGGACGGATCACGACCTGACCATTCTCGGCTACCGGACGCTGGATAATATTGTGCATACCCAAGATTGCTGATTGCGGTGCGTTGATGATTGGTGTTGACATCATTGATCCAAATACACCGCCATTGGTGATGGTAAACGTACCGCCGGTCATCTCTTCAATTGTCAATTTGTTATCACGGGCTTTTCCGGCCAATGATGCGATCTCTTTTTCGATCTGTTCCAAAGACATGGATTCAGCATTGCGGATCACTGGTACGACTAATCCTTTTGGTGCAGAAACAGCAATCGAAATATCTGCAAAATCAGAATACACGATTTCGTTGTCTTCGATACGGGCATTTACTGCAGGCCATTCTGCCAACGCTGTTGTAACTGCTTTCGTGAAGAAGGACATAAATCCAAGGCCAATACCAAATTTTTCTTTGAACGTATCTTTGTATTTAGCGCGCAGATCCATGATTGGTTGCATATTGACTTCGTTGAAAGTCGTCAGCATCGCAGTTTCGTTTTTAACAGCTACAAGACGTTTAGCAATGGTTTTACGCAATGAGGATAATTTTTCACGACGCTCATTTCTAGCACCTGCAACTGGAGCGGCAGTAGCCGTGGTCGCAGGAGCAGCAGGTTTTGCAGCTGGAGCGGCAGCCTTAGCAGCAGGCTGTGCTTTTTCTGCATCCTCTTTGGTGATACGACCATCTTTACCTGTTCCTTTTATAGTAGAAGGATCGATTCCTTTTTCTCTCAAAATTTTTGCAGCGGCAGGGGAAGCTGTACCGGCAGCGTAGCTATCCGGATCTTCATCAGTTGCCGCAGCTGCTGGAGCAGCAGCTTGGGTTGCTTCGGCGGCAGGTTTTGCAGCAGGGGCAGCACCGCCAGCAGGAGCTTCGCCTTCTTCAATTGTACAAACGACAGCACCGATTTCTAAAGTATCACCTTCTTGTGCAATGATTCTTAAGATACCTGCTTTTTCTGCTGGTAATTCAAACGTTGCCTTGTCTGATTCCAATTCGGCGATGTTTTCATCCATCTCCACATAATCGCCATCTTGCTTTAACCATTGTGATAAGGTTACCTCCGTGATTGATTCACCTACGGTTGGTACTTTAATTTCTAAGCTCATATATAATGTTCTTTATGTACAATTGCGTCCTATACATAAGACGCAATTGGTTTTAAATTGTTTTTATTCGAATGATTTGTTTAAGATCTCTGCTTGTTGTGCAACGTGTTGTTTCATATAACCTGTCGCTGTACTTCCGCTCTCTTTACGAGCAACAAAACCGGTAAATGCGATTTCTGTTCCCATCAGCTTGCGGCAGTAGTAAGACCATGCTCCCATGTTCTCATTTTCTTCCTGCACCCAGATAAACTCTTTGGCTTTGTTGTATTTTTTACGGACGGCTTTCAGCTGTTCTGTTGGAATTGGGAACAACTGCTCCAGACGTACGATGGCAACGTCTTTGCGTTTGTCTGCTTCCTGTTTTTCCAATAAATCGTAATAGACTTTACCTGAACAGAACAATACACGTTTGACATCTTTGGCCGCTACGTTAGCGTCATCGATTACTTCCTGAAAAGCCCCCTCGGTAAAGTCTTTCAATGGAGATACCACTTTCGGATGACGTAACAACGATTTTGGTGTGAAGACGACTAATGGTTTGCGAAACTCGCGAACTAATTGACGGCGCAACAAATGGAAGTAGTTGGCTGGCAGCGTACAGTTTGCAAGGATCATGTTTTCATCCGCGCACAATTCCAAGAATCTTTCGATACGTGCGGAAGAGTGCTCGGGACCTTGTCCTTCCATACCATGAGGCAACATCATGACAAGCCCGTTTGAACGCTTCCATTTGGTCTCTGCACTGGACAGATATTGGTCCACGATGATCTGCGCGCCATTATAGAAGTCGCCGAACTGTGCTTCCCAAACCGTTAATGAGTTGGGGTTAGAGGAAGCATAGCCATATTCAAAGCCTAAAACGGCATATTCGGAAAGCAAAGAGTTGTAGATGGAGAATTTGTCACCACCCTTGATATTAGCCAACGGCACATATTTTTCTTCTGAATCTTCCAGTGTCAATACCGCATGACGGTGTGAAAATGTACCGCGTTGTACATCCTGTCCGGAGATGCGGACACGGTTACCTTGATCCAATAAAGTCGCATACGCCATCAATTCACCCATTGCCCAATCATATGAATCACTGCTGATCATTTTTGCACGGTCTTCGAATAAACGGGTAATCTTACGGAAGAACTTTTTGTCTGAAGGTAGCGTCGTGATCTCTTTTGCTAATTTCAGGAAGGTCTCTTTCGACACCTTTGTTTTGTCTGTTGTGGTGGATACTTCACCTTTTTTGGCCGGACGCAATCCTTCCCAAGCGCCTTTGAACATCGGAATGTCTTCGGTTAATACCTCGACAGTTTTTGCATCTTCGAATTTAGCCTGTAGTTCAGACTTAAATTCTTTTTCTATAGTTTTTGAATAGGCTTCATCAATGCTGCCTTCAGCGATTAATTTTTTCGCATAGACCTCTTTTGGGTTTGGATGTTTTTCGATGATTTTGTACAATAAAGGCTGCGTGAATTTTGGTTCATCGGCTTCATTGTGACCAAATCTTCTATAACATAACAAATCAATGAATACGTCGGTCTTATACTTTTGACGGTATTCAACCGCTAGATTGATCGCATATACTACCGCTTCGGCATCATCTCCATTGACATGGAAGACTGGTGAAGAAGTGATTTTTGCCACGTCTGTACAGTAAGTACCCGACCGTGCATCTTTATAGTTTGTGGTAAATCCGATCTGGTTGTTGATCACAATGTGAACTGTACCACCAGTCTTGTAACCATCCAGTTTCGACATTTGAGTCACTTCATACACGACACCCTGACCGGCAATCGCTGCATCACCATGGATCAGGATCGGAGCAATTTTTGAGGAATCACCGTCGTATTTGAAATCAATTTTAGAACGTACCATTCCTTCTACAACCGGATCCACAGTTTCCAGATGGGAAGGATTAGGTGCCAAGCTCAAATGTACAGTCTTGCCGTCGTTGGTTTTCACTTCAGAAGAGAAACCTAAGTGGTATTTTACGTCCCCGCCAAAATTTACTTCTGGGTCATCGGCGTAGGTTTTACCTTCAAATTCTGAGAACACAGACTTATAGGATTTACCCATAATGTTCGTCAGTACATTCAAGCGGCCGCGGTGTGCCATACCAATCACAAATTCCTGAATACCAATCTCAGCTCCTTTTTCGATCACCGAATCCAAGGCTGGAATTAAGCTCTCTGCACCTTCGAGAGAGAAGCGTTTCTGTCCCAAAAATTTGGTGCCCAAAAAGTTCTCGAAGGCAACGGCATGGTTCAATTTGTTTAAGATTCTCTTCTTGGTGTCCAAGGAGAATTTCGGCATATTGCGATCCGCTTCCATGCGGTCTTGTAGCCATTTTATTTTTTCTGGATTACGGATATATTTGAATTCTGCACCGATAGAGCGGCAATAGGTGTCCTCTACCAGCTGACGGATGTCTTTTAATGTAGCCGGACCTAATCCAACTTCCACCCCCGCATTGAAGACTGTGTTCATATCGGTCTCTGCAAGACCAAACGTTTCGAGCTCTTTGCCAGGGTAGTATTTGCGTCTTTCGCGTACAGGATTGGTGTGTGTAAAGAGATGGCCCCGGTCACGGTAACCATTGATCATGTTCAGTACATTGATTTCTTTCAATACGTGCTCGGGAGTCGCTTCACCTACTGAACTTGTTGTTCCACCAGCGTTTTGACCAAAATCAAAACCTTCAAAGAATTTTTGCCATCCGAAATCTACCGATTGGGGATCTTGCTTGTACGATTGATATAAGCCATCGACATAAGCCGAATCAGCATTACTCAAATATGTCAGATTGTCCATTTACAATTAAAACTATGAAATTTGTCAAAGTTATGAATAAAAAAAGAGTTTCTAATACTGAAATTGAATTATTTAATCAATAAATCTATCCGATTCTTAACATTTTTAGCATGATTTAAAAGGGGCCTGTAACGCACTGTAGATTTCATTTCGAGTAGCGTTATTTATTCCAGCCAGCGATTTATTTGGCGAGCCATTCATCCTCTTTAGGAAGGCCGTTTGGAAAGTGCGTTTTGATCAATTTTTGCCAGTCGAGGGCTTTGTTGTCTTTTTCGCTTGTGCCCACGCCCGCAATATGTGACCATTGACCATATACCGTAGCTGGCGAGTAGTCCAGCAGGTGCTCTTCAAACCAGGAGGCTCCCCGTAGCCAGTTGACTTGATATTCATGTACCAGATAGCTGGCAGCAATAAGCCGGGCCTGATAGGGAATATAGCCGGTTTTTTGCAGCTGCGTCATGGTGCTGTTGATAAAGTCATGTTCGGTATGGCCGGATTTCCATTTTTCAAACTCTTCTTCATTTACCGTCAGGGCCGGGATGGTCATCCCTGTACCAACCTTTGTCCCTTGTGCCTTAAAGAAGATGTTCGGGTACTTTTTGAGCATAAAACGGAAATAATCCCTCCAGAGCAATATCTCAATGATTTTCTCGAAGCGCTTGTCTTTTTTGCCCTCGCCCAATTTTTTGATATTGTTGTACAGCAAGATAGGGGAAAGAGCTCCGGAAGCGATAAAAGGGCCTAAAATCAAGGGGTCCTGCTCAGCTTCTGGATAAGTCGACAGCAGGGAATGCATGATGCTCAATGCCGTGTCCTCGCCGCCCAGAATATAAATATCGTCTACGGAACGGATTTCTTCGTCGCTGTACCCCAGATCCTTCAAGGTTGGGATTTTGGTGTCCTCCAGATGCGGGGGGGTCAGAAAATTCGAAGGGAATGGAATCGGTTGCCGGACAGTGCTTTCCCGTTCTACTTTTTTCTTGAAAACAGAAAATCCGTTAGGAATATCTTTGATCGGAAAAGGAAGATCCTCTTTGTGGTAGAGGGTGTGTCCGATAAAATGGCGGAGGTTAATTTTGCTATTCCATAGTTCGCTTTCAACCTTTTCGGAGATCGACGTTTCGCGCAGGGCAACTTCACGATGGTGATACACCTCGTTGACCTGGTACTTTTGTGCGATCCGCGGAATAATATCTTCCGGTCTGCCAATGTATGTCAGTAGGTCGCTTCCGTGGCTACGCAGTTTTTCTTTTAGGGCAGTGACTGCCTCAATGATAAACGCTGCCCGCAGTACACCCGTGTTTAACGTGCCAAATGGATTGCGGTCAAAGTATCGGGGATCAAAACAATAGACGGGAATAATAAAAGAGCTCCTCTCGGAAGCCTGATAAAACACTTCATTGTCATGAAGTCTTAAATCATTCCTAAACCAGATCATTATTGCCCTTTTGTCCATAGAGGTGAAGATAAATACTTTTTAGTGCAGTCTATTTTCAGAAGAATTACAAATATATAAGGATATTGTGTTCCTCAAAGCTTTTAGACACGAATTGACATAAAAAGGACAAAGAAATTGGTGCTGAAGCGAAGGATGGGATAAATTTGTCCAAAAAGTCAAAATAGTCTTAAACTTATTTGACCTTTCTCTGTTCTAAAATCAGAGAATTATGATATTTTTTAGTCAGCATATTTGGAGATAAAAACCACCGCGCCTGAAGAACATATAACGTACAGGAACAACAGGGTAGAAGCTGCTCTGCTGTGGTGCCGACAGGCCGGATGCCTGAACTCGCTGCTGCCATTTAAAAGCGAATACGCAGAAATATTACTAGGGATGAAAAAGGTTTTAATCAGCGGTCTTAATACTTATTTGGGACGACGGGCATCATGTCATTTGCAGGCCAAAGATTTCGATGTCACGGGGCTGGTACGGAATCTGTCCATTTTCAATAAAATTGTGAAAGAAAGGGTGACAGCCAAGCTTTTTGAGCTTGATCTTTTGCGGAAGGGCGAAGCCTATGATAACTTTGAGGTCAGTGATGTCAATTTCGGTATCTATTTTACCCAGGTGCCTTCACTGGACAACGATATACAGCTGCAGCTTGAGCTGCTGGGGCTGCGTAACTTTATAGAAATCTGCAAAAGAGGGGGCAACAACCGTATTATTTATGTTGCCCGGCTGATGGATGAGCATTTTTTGGAGCCTGTGCGCAATCTACTGGAAGTGCTACGGGTACGGTATACCATCGTGATCAAAAGCAGTGCCATCGGCAGAGAAAGTATACTCAACCGCGTGTTTGCCAAACTGGCAAAACGGCAGACGGTATTCTACTGGAACTGGGTGGCATCCTTAAAATTCCATCCTCTTCCTTTGCTGGATGTTTATCGTTGGCTGCGTGAGATGCCTTGGGAAGATCACTTTTTTTCGGAAGTCATTTACTTGGGCGGGAATGAGGAAATCACTTTTAGAAGCCTGTTTTACCAATATCTGAACTGCACGTCCGAAACCCAGAAGCGGGAGATCGGTGTCAATAAGTTTTTTGCGAAACTTCTGCTGAGCCGTTTTAATGATATCAATAAGGAAGACATCGACGAATTTAGGCGCGTTCTGTATTATGAAAAAAATGTGGATAATTCTGCCTGGCAGAAAATTCAGCCCTTTCAGTTTACACCGCTCAAAGCTTATGTCTGTCAGGATACATGATCCTTTGGTAACTGTCCGCCGTCGGTCCCGCCAGTGGTCGTTGATTTGTATTCTTGAAACGCAAAATGCGAAGCCTGCATGAGGATAATTACATGTAAACACACAGGAATAATTGTTTACATATGGATTATTCTGTTAAATTTGTGGATTAACGGTTGGTGCAGAATAATATATGGGATACAATAGTTTAGAAGCATGTGTTGGTGATCTTGAAAAACATGGTCATTTAATCAGAATCAAAGAAGAGGTAGATCCTTACCTGGAGATGGCGGCTATTCATATGCGGGTATTTGATGTGGCCGGGCCCGCGCTTTACTTTGAAAATATCAAAGGTTCGGAATTCCCTGCGGTATCGAATCTTTTTGGGACGCTTGAGCGTTCAAAGTTTATGTTCAGAGATTCGCTGGACCACCTCAAGAAGCTCGTGGATGTCAAGATGAATCCTGCTGCCGTGCTGAAAAATCCCTTTCAGTACATCGGCTCATCCATGACTGCACTCGGTGCCTTGCCCTGGAAAAAGAAATCGGGTGCTCCGATTCTATATGGCAGGACGAAGATCAGCAAGCTTCCGCAGATTGTCAACTGGCCCATGGATGGCGGCGCTTTTGTCACTATGCCACAAGTTTATACAGAAGATGTAGATAAACCCGGTATCCTGCACGCTAATCTTGGTATGTACCGTATTCAGCTGTCCGGCAATGATTATGTGAAGGACCGTGAGATCGGGCTGCATTATCAGTTGCATCGGGGCATCGGTATCCATCAGACCAAAGCAAATGCGTTGGGCAGACCGCTTAAGGTGAGTATTTTCGTCGGAGGTCCGCCAGCTCACCCGTTGTCGGCGGTCATGCCGCTGCCGGAAGGACTCTCAGAAATGATTTTTGCAGGAGCGCTTGGCAACCGCAGATTTCGCTATTTTTACGATGATGAGGGATTCTGTATCTCAGCCGATGCCGATTTTGTGATTACCGGAACGGTATATCCCAATGAGAATAAACCTGAAGGTCCTTTTGGGGATCATATTGGCTATTACAGCCTGACACACCCTTTTCCGCTGATGAAGGTGCACAATGTATATCATAAAAAAAATCCCATCTGGTCGTTTACCGTAGTGGGACGCCCTCCGCAGGAGGATACTAGCTTTGGAGCACTGATCCACGAAATTACAGGAACCGCCATTCCCAAGGAGATTTCCGGGCTGCATGCTGTCAACGCCGTAGATGCTGCTGGAGTGCATCCGCTGTTATTTGCTATTGGTTCCGAACGCTATACACCTTATCAAAAGGTCGACCGACCCCAGGAGATTCTGACCATTGCCAATCAAATTCTTGGAAAAAATCAGCTGAGCTTAGCCAAATATTTATTTATATCCGCTCATGAAGATAATCCAACATTGGATATCGATGATATCCCTGCTTTTCTGAAGCATATTCTTGAACGGATAGACCCTACACGCGATCTGCATTTTCAGACCAACACCACCATCGATACCCTCGATTATTCGGGTGACGGACTTAACACAGGGTCAAAAGTGGTGTTTGCTGCTGCGGGAAGCAAAAAGCGGGAGCTACAGCGGGAGCTGCCGGCTAATCTCGATCTGCCAAGGCCGTTCAGCCGGTCCAAAATGGTGATGCCCGGTATTCTGGCGATAGAGGGACAGGCGTTCACGAGCTATGAAGAGGAGGAAAAGGTGATTGCGGAGTGGTGTCGTGCTGCTGCTGACCTTCCGTGGGAAGGACTTCCGCTGATCGTGCTGTGTGATGATGCCGATTTTACTGCAGCGACGGTGAATAATTTTGTATGGACCACCTTTACAAGGAGCAATCCGGCATTTGACATCTATGGAATTAAAAGTTTTACCGCATTCAAGCACTGGGGTTGTGAAGGGCCGATCATCATCGACGCGCGTACCAAACCTCACCATGCTCCAGCTTTGATTAAAGATGCTGCGGTCGAAAGGCGGGTAGACCAACTGGGGGCCAAAGGCGGTTCATTGCATGGAATTATATAATTGACAATACTTAATCAACCCGAATGAAAACAGAAGAACTCATTGAAAGATCCAAAAGGGGGCAATTACGGTTTCAGGAAGTCCTCGACCATATTGCCCTGAACTACGAGTACCGCCCAGCGGCGTTTCAGAATGGAAGCTTAAAAAACTCAGAAGCTGAAAATCAGGGGAGCGCCAAACTTTTTTATTTTGCCAGATTAAATCATCTGACGGAAGAAGACACCTTGAGGCTGTTTGCCGAACATTATCAAAATGTATTGGATAATCCTGCAGGCGAGGGTCATCAGAATATCCGGCAATTTATGGTAAACGGTTGGGATGGGGTGGTTTTTGAACAGGATGTGCTGATCAGCAAATAATAGTTTGTCAAGTGGCGCTACATGGTTACATGGCGTCCGAAATATAGCTACGATATAAGGGTGCTGCAGCAGTACCCTTATATCGTAACTGATAGACGGCGTAGCTGCAAACGTCTAGTCTTTATTGCTACAATCTTCGTCTTTGCTTCCGCCAAAATAGACCATCCAGCAGATGCCAAACTGATCCTGAAAAGAGCTGTACAGCTCCGCAAAGAACGTTTCGCCCAAGGGCATTTCTATAACTTTTGCATTGACGCTTAATGCTTCATATAGCGACCGGGCTTCCTCGCCATCGTCACACATGAGCATCACATAGGTATTGTTGCCCTGTGCATATTGCTGGCCGAAGGCTGAAATGACGTCTGCCCCCATAAGCATGCTCTCTCCGTTGATTGAAATTGCGGTATGGCAGATCTTGTTCTTTGCTTCATCAGGTATAGGTGGCATCGCGGGGTCTGCAGGAACATCACCATAACGCATAAAACCCGGATTTGTGGTATTAAAAACCTTTTCATAGAATGTGAATGCTTCTTCACAGTTGCCATCGAAATTTAAGTAAGCGTGTAATTTTGCCATGATTTCTAATTTGAATATATTGATTATTATTTCAGCTGTATTTGCTTGCGCGGTATCAAAGACGCGCTGAGCACAAAAATAACGGTCAATATAAACGGAAAACTTGTCTCAGGGCAAGAATTGAAAATACCTGCAGCTGATCGCGGTTTTTCCGCTAACTGCTGTGTACAATTTCTTTTCGGATACGGCTCAACGAGGTGTCGGTGATCCCGAGATAAGAGGCAATGTGCTTTAACGGCGCTTGCTGAATCAGAATGGGCTTTTCTTTGATCAGCCGCAGATATCTCGTAGTTGCAGGTTCAGTGATCATCGCGACCGCCCTGTTTTTGGTGTGCACCAGTTCTTTTGCCATCCACGAACGCCCCCATTCCCTGAATTCAGGAATCTGGTGAAAGAGCTCCTGAAAATCGTCAAATCGTATTTTCCATAGCTTGGTCTCTGTGAGTGCCTGAATGTTTTCAACCGTCGGGCTGCGCTGAAAAAAAGATGCTACTTCGATGACAACTTCGTGGTCACAGCAAAAATCTATCGTCACTTCATTGCCTTCATAATCGTGCAGGAATGAACGCGTCAAACCATATTCAATCAGGTAATATGCGTTAGCAACCTGACCTTTCGTCAATATAAACTCTCCTTTTTTGACCGTTATCGCCTGATGCTTTTCTTTTATGGCATTCAGCTCGTCGGGGCGGAGTGCAAGGTCACGATAAAAAGTTCCTATTAGATCCATACGGGTTGTTGTCTGATTATCATGTGAATTTACTATAAATCTTCAAACCATTTTGTGATGTAGCATGTGATTATTGTAAATAAATTGGTATTTCATTGTTAATTTCATTTGGTTTAATTGTGTTTTTTAATAAAAATACAATAAAAATTAAAAATTATTATGAATTTAGTTTTTAATTGTTTTACTTTGTGTCAATAACAAAATGTAGAAACGAAATATTTAAAATTTTCATAATATGTGTGGAATTATCGGCGCTTTTGAATTAAAGCAACCTGCAGACGTATTGAGACCCCAAGTTTTGGAGATGTCCAAACGTATTCGCCACCGCGGTCCGGACTGGTCTGGTATTTTTACCGGTGAGAAAGCGTTATTGGCTCACGAGCGGTTGGCCATAGTAGATCCTAAGTCGGGCAGCCAGCCTTTGTACAGTCCTGACGGCAAAGTTGTGTTGGCTGTTAATGGTGAGATTTATAACCACCATGAATTGCGCAATAGCCTTCCCGACTATGAGTTTGCCACACAGAGTGATTCTGAAGTGATATTGGCATTGTACCTGGCCAAGGGGCCATCTTTTGTCGATGAACTGAACGGTATATTTGGTTTTGCGCTCTATGATTCAAGGGATGACTCCTTCTTTGTGGCCCGCGATCATATGGGGATTATTCCGCTTTATTATGGAAAAGATGATCAGGGGCAGTTATTCGTTGCTTCAGAGTTGAAGTCACTGGAAGGTTTTTGCGATAGCATAGCACAATTTCCTCCGGGACATCATCTGTACAGCAAATCAGGTACAGAGCCCAAGCGCTGGTATCAGCGCGACTGGGAAAGCTATGAAGCAGTGAAGGATAATGAAACGGACATTGCTGCATTGCGCAAGGGACTGGAAGATGCGGTACACCGTCAGTTGATGTCAGATGTACCCTACGGTGTCTTGCTTTCCGGGGGACTGGATTCCTCTGTGATTGCCGCGATCACCAAAAAATTTGCATCCAAACGTATTGAGACTGATGATCAGGAAGACGCTTGGTATCCACAGCTGCATTCTTTTGCTGTTGGTCTCAAAGGTGCGCCTGATCTGGTCGCTGCACAGAAAGCCGCAGAGCATATTGGTACTATTCATCATGAAATTAACTTTACGATCCAGGAAGGACTGGATGCCATCCGTGACGTCATCTATCACCTGGAGACTTACGATGTGACGACCGTACGGGCGTCAACTCCGATGTATTTACTGGCCCGCGTCATCAAATCTATGGGGATTAAGATGGTGCTGTCGGGAGAGGGTTCTGACGAACTTTTTGGTGGATATCTGTATTTTCATAAAGCACCCAATGCGCAGGAATTTCATGAGGAAACCGTACGTAAACTGAAAAAATTGTACCTCTATGACTGTTTGCGGGCAAACAAATCGCTGGCAGCTTGGGGAGTAGAAGGTCGGGTTCCTTTTCTGGACAAGGAGTTTATGGATATAGCGATGCGCATCAACCCGTCAGACAAGATGATCCGCGATGGAAGAATGGAAAAATGGGTCGTCCGTAAAGCTTTTGAGGACTATCTCCCCGAGAGCATTGCCTGGCGTCAAAAGGAGCAGTTTTCTGACGGTGTGGGCTATAGTTGGATAGATACTCTTAAAGAACAGGCTGAAAGTAAGGTTTCCGATCAGGAATTTGCAGCTGCGTCTGAGCGGTTTCCGGTCAATACGCCGAAGAACAAGGAGGAATTCCTATATCGAACAATCTTTGAATCCCACTTTCCTTCTGCCGCTGCGGCAGCTACAGTACCTTCGGTGAAATCCGTGGCCTGCAGTACGCCGGAAGCACTGGCTTGGGATGCCTCGTTCCAAAACCTGAACGATCCATCGGGCAGGGCAGTGGCTTCAGTGCACCAGGAGAGTTACGAGAAGTCAAAAGTAGAAGCAGTGTAAACAATCAACCCAACCAACTTTTATTTGCAAAGCCTAAGGAAATCTCCTTAGGCTTTTTTAGTTCTGCTCCTTGCGGCGCACATATCCGCTCCGTGGACTTTCGAGGGAGCAGCTGTGCGGTAGGCAAGATGATGTAGATTATTGAATATTTTTAGTAATTTTCGTGAAAAACCAGACGAAGCCAAGCCTAGGTGTCGTAAAAAGAAAATAGAAATGAAAATACGAACGAAACAACGAAATTTAAAGTTGATCGGAGTTGCTTTGCTACTTTTCAGCAGTCCGATAATAGTTGCACAAAGCAAAGAGGCCGTCGTTGCGGCGATTGTTCAGGAAGCCAATGCGAACTCCCAGCTTGAGAACTATGCTTTTGAGCTGGTCGATATGATCGGTCCGCGGCTGGTGGGAAGTCCACAGATGCAACAGGCGCACGATTGGGTCGTCAGACAATATACAGCTTTGGGTACCCATGCTCGCAATGAAGCTTATGGTGAATGGCGCTCTTGGGAGCGTGGTACTTCTCAGGCTACGATGACTTTTCCGAGACTGAAGTCTTTGGAAGGTACCCAATTGGCTTTTAGTCCGATGACAAAAGAAAAAGGTGTGGAAGCTGAAGTCATCGCGATGCCCATATTCCACTCACAGCCGGATTATCAGGCTTGGCTTCAGACCGTAAAAGGTAAGATCGTGCTTATCGGAATGAATCCGATCTCGGGTAGGTCTGATGCCAACTGGAAGGAGTCCGCGTCGCCCAAAAGTTACGAAAAGTATCAATCCCTGAAAACGCGGCAGCTCAGCGCCTGGGAGCAGAGTATGGCTTACACGGGGAACACGCGACGCACGTTGCCCTTGGCGCTGGAGGCTGCGGGAGCTGTTGGCGTAATCGATTCTTATTGGACTGAACTGCCGGGAATCACCCGGGTTTTTGACGCGAAGTCAAGGCAGATTCCGGTATTTAATATTGCCCTGGAGGATTATGGGTTGCTATACCGTATGGCCGAACGCGGCGTTAAGCCCCGTGTGCTGTTGCAGGGTAAATCGAAAGAGCTAGGTGTCGCAAAAACATATAATAGTATAGCGGAAATCAAAGGTAAGAGTAAACCGGATGAATATGTAGTGCTGTCCGCTCATCTTGACTCATGGGACGGGGCTTCGGGCGCAACCGACAACGCGACCGGTGTAATCACGATGATGGAAGCCGTACGTATCCTGCGAAAAGTATATCCAGATAATAAAAGGACAATTTTGGTGGGCAATTGGGGGAGTGAAGAGCAGGGTTTAAACGGTTCGTCGGCCTTTGTCGAAGATCATCCTGAAATTGTTAAGAATATTCAGGTCGTCTGGAATCAGGATAATGGAACCGGCCGGATTGTGCGTATCGGAGGAAGTGGTTTTGAGAAGGCTTATGAATATATAGGTCGCTGGCTGCAATACCTGCCGGAGGAAATACGTAATGAAATACAGACCTCCTTTCCCGGGATGCCGGGGACGGGTGGGAGTGATCACTCCTCCTTTGTGCAGCGTGGAATCCCGGCTTTTGGACTTTCGTCCACATCCTGGGATTACGGCAAGGTGACCTGGCATACGAATCGAGATACCTATGATAAAATTGTGTTTGATGAAGTTAGGCAAAATGCGGTTATCGTTGCTGTGCTGACTTATCTTGCCTGCGAGGAACCCGAATTAGTATCGCGGGATAAAATGGTGCTGCCTTTGGGTAGCGATGGGAAACCGATGGCTTGGCCCGGCAACCTGAAGGCGAAGCGCACAAGTGGCAACTAACAAACAAGCACGGCTACTTTGAAAGAAGCCGTGCTTGTTTATTTAGTTGCTTATCTATTTTTTGAGGTGCTGATTAAAGTAATCGGCAATTTTTTCGTACATGTGAATACGGTCGCGGCCCATTACATTGTGTTCGTGGGTAGGATATAGGAAATAATCGACCTGCTTGCCTGCCTTAATACACGCCTCAATGAATTCCATGCTGTTTTGCTGCACTACGACAGGATCTTGCGCGCCATGGATAATCAGCAGTCTTCCTTTCAGCTGATCTGCTTTGTTGAGTAGAGAAGTTAATTTGTAGCCTTCAGGATTTTCCTGTGGCGTGTCCATGTAGCGTTCACCGTACATGACTTCATAAAACTTCCAGTCAATGACGGGTCCTCCTGCGACTGCGGCCTTGAAGATATCATTGTGATGCAGCATAAATGAAGTTGTCATAAAGCCGCCAAAACTCCATCCAAAGATACCCATCCGTCCCTGGTCAACGAAGGGTTTGGATTTGAGGAATTCTATACCTTTAAGCTGGTCGGCCATTTCGTTCTGGCCATGCTTGCGGTGCGTGGCCGTGTAAAAATCGCGGCCTCGGTAGTTGGTGCCACGGTTGTCCATGGTAAACACAATATAGCCTTGCTGCGCCATGTACATGTCGAAATAACCGGCGCCACCCAGCCACCTGTTAGATACCAGCTGTGAATGTGAACCGCCGTATAGGTAGTACATCACAGGGTACTTTTTTGCTGGGTCGAAGTCGTTCGGATAAATAATACGGCCTGTCAACGGATATTTTCCATCCGCGGAGGTCAGCTGGACGAATTCAATTCTAGGATTGTGGATTTTGCCGCTGAAAGGGTTCTCTGCCTTGAGTAGCTGCGTTGCCTTACCCGATTTAAGTTCTTTGATCTGTATATTGTTTGGCGTATTTAAATTACTGTACTGGTCATACAGGTATTTTCCATCGCTGCTCACGGAGGCCAGGTGCATCCCCGGTTCGTTGGTTAGTTGTATGGTTTTTCCGGATTTGAGGTCCACTTCAAATAACTGACGGTCAAGTCCATTATTGGTGACACCTATGTAACTTATTTTATTACCGTCGGCAGAGAAATCCAGTAGCGTTTCGAGTACAATGTCCTTGTGTCCAAGTTTTTTAACCAGCTTCCCCTCTGTGTTGTAGAGGTATAACTGATTGTATCCGTCCCGGTCGGACTGATAGAGAAATTGATCTGTTTTGTTGGGTAGGAAGGTCAATGGGGTTTCAGGTTCCACCCATGTTGTTGCGGTTTCTTCAAACAGTGTTTTGATGAGGTCGCCTGTTGCCGCGTCGTATTTGTTGAATTTGAGATCGTTCTGGCCACGGTTGAGTACGCCGACGTAAACATATTTTCCGGAAGGATCCCAGGTGACCGCGGTCAGGTATTGTTCCGAGCGATCGCCGGTCTGCAACGTTACTTTCTGCCCTGTCGTGGTGTTGTAAACTACTAAAGAGACTTCCTCGGATTTTTGCCCGGCCATTGGATATTTAATCCACTTAATCCCGGCGATTTTGGGGGCCCACTGGGGAAGTGGATAATTGGCTACCATGGTTTCATCCTTGCGGTAATAGAGCAGTTTGTCATTTTGGGCACTCCACCACATTCCTTTTTTTATGCCAAATTCCTGACGGTGCGTGTAGTCGCTGCCATTGACAATCCCTTTGTCTGTGTCGTTGGTTACAGTCGTTACTTTCCCGTTTTTATCAACTATAGAGATGTTGTTGTCTATCAGATAAGCTATTTTGGAGAGGTCAGGTGCTACTTCGCGGTTAGCACCCTGGCTGTCATTGCCGATAAAACTTTCAATAGTTTTGGATTTGGTGTTATAGGCGACAGTATATGCTTTGCTTTTACCGTCCACTTGCAGAAGTAAAGTATTGGCATCGCGCCACTTGTAGTCGTAGGGGAATATGCTTAAACGGAATGTTTCGTCCGGAATTGCTGTTTTCAAAGCTGCTTCGAGATCCGACTTGGAGGCTAGACTGTTTTCGTTCCAATTGTCTGCAGCGCCTTTGAAGAGTAGGTTCTGATACGATTTATCAAGATAGGAAAGCTTGTTGGTGCTTGGTATCCAGGATGGGGAAGCTATCGAAGCCGGTGCATAGGTACGGGAACCATATACAGTTTCCTCCAAATTCAGGTTTCGTTGGGCCTGGCTTGTCAGCGCGCTGGCCAACAAGAAGAATAGCGCAATTCTTTTCATCTGTTATTAAATTTTACAGGGCTAAATTAGGGAAATGGCCCTGTAAAACCTAGTACAGAATTGTTGCTTGTCTAACTGAAATTGTTGTGCAGGCTTATAGTTTTCGGATCCAGATGTTTCTAAATTGAACGAGGTCGCCGTGATCCTGAAGGATAATGGGACCTGCGCCATGAGCCACTTGCCTGGGCAGCCCGATGTATTCGGTAGTGCCATCTATCTGTGTGTTGTTCTGTACAACGACACCATTATGCAGAACGGTGACTGTTCCTTTGCTGACGAGCAGGCTGTCCTTATTGAATTGGGGAGCTTTGTAGATAATATCGTAGACATGCCATTTGTCCGGAGCGATGACCTGTGCCAGCGGAGGACGCTGCTTATAAATGCTGCCTGCGCCGCCATTGACATAGGTCGGATTGTTGTCATTGTCCAGTACCTGAATCTCGTAAAGGCCCTGAAGGAAGATGCCACTATTGCCACGGCCCTGGCCTTCACCTTTGATCACCGCTGGGCTTTTCCATTCGATGTGTAACTGGAAATCGGTAAAATGTTCAGTCGTCTCAATGTTTCCGGTGCCCGGCTTTACTTCGAGGACATTGTTGGCCACAGTCCAGTTTGCTTTGCCCTTTTCACTTTTCCATTTGCTAAGATCTTTTCCGTCGAAAAGCACGAGGGCATCGCTCGGTATGCCGTGATCGATCCTTACGGTCGGTGGGACAGGAGTATAATATTCTGTATCGCTGGGCTTCATATTGGTCTGAGCCTGCAGCGATACTGTGGCACATACTAGGACAACTGCTAATGTTGATGGTCGTGAAAAATTCATCTGTTTGGTTTTTGGTATGGTTAAACTTAGAAAAAAATGTTTTTAAATGCAATTATAATTTCAGATGGATGTGAATGACTTTTTCCGTAGTCCAGGTAGTCAGTGCGATGTTTTCAGGTATCAAACAATTTGCTTAGGTTTGTGCATGGCAAGCATTTTACAGACTGTATCACTTAAAGAAGCGCGATTTTTCGCTCCAATCGGTTATTATGAGGAAGAGCAGATTGTCGGCAATGAATTCTACGTGTCCATCGATGTGTGTTTTGCATTTCACGCTGGCGAGACAGACGATTTGGGCAATACCCTCAACTATGAGGAACTCTATCGCATCGCGGCCAAGATCATGGCGCCGAGAAGGAGGTTGCTGGAATCGGCTGCGGCTGAGATACTCGAGGAGATCCGTCAGTCGGTAGGCTATGCTGAAATGATTGAAGTTGTGATCCGGAAGTCAAATCCGCCGTTTGGTGGCGATCTGTCCAGCTCGCAAGTGAGCCTGAGGTATAATCGTTAATCATTTGCCCAGCGTCAGTAAGACGGACCCCATATTATACGAAATAGAAATGAATATTTACGATCTTGTTATAGCGGATAAGGAAAAGATTTCGCTAGAAGATGTCTTTCTCGAAGCTGAAAGCCGGGAGAAGCTTGGACAGCTCATAAAGGAGCATCGCTACGTCCGCGAACTTGCCCGGTATGGACTGCCGGTCAGCAACAAGGTTCTGCTGCACGGGTACTCCGGCTGCGGTAAAACAACGACGGCAAAAGCTCTTGCTACAGCACTGGATAAGCCTATATACGTGCTGAATCTGAGTAATCTGGTTTCCTCGCGGATAGGAGAGACTTCTCAGCATATCAAGCAGGCGTTTGACAAAGCGGGGCGTGAAAAAGCGGTGCTTTTTCTGGACGAATTTGACCAGATCGGCAAAGCGCGCATCAGCGAAGAAAAAGACGTGGGCGAAATGCGGCGTCTCGTGAATACCATTATTCAGCTGATGGATTATTTTCCCGCCGAAGCCGTGCTGGTCGCTGCGACCAATCATCCCGAGATTCTGGATGCCGCTGTTGTCAGACGCTTTCAGTTGCGTTTAGCCTTCGAACTACCCGACGATGCGCAGCTTGATGCCTATTATAATCGTCTATTTGCGCCGTTTCCGCATTACGCCAGTGTGGTGCCAAGAATTTACGGCGTTTCGTTTGCAGAGGCAAAAGACTATAGTTATGATGCGGTCAAGTCGCTGCTTATAGCAGAATTGGAGCAGGTGGGCGAGTGACGGGATGCAACGGATACAATGTCAAATTTTGGAGGACCCTCGAAACAGTTTATTGTCTAAAACGTTATTCATCAAGGGAGGGTTTATGTGCTTCATCATATAATACCGGCCAATATAGACGTTCTTTATAGCGAAACAAAGACAAAATGACAGTTTAAATTATATTTTTGTGTCATTTTGTCTTTGTTTTGTTGCTGGTATGCAAATTGAATACCTCCTAGAAAACAAGTTAGAAAAATAAAAGCTTAACAATATCAAAATTAGGAGGACAAAAAAATGGCATTAATTAAATTCCCAACAAAAAGTTTGAATACTGATGCAGTAAATCCATTTGTAAATACTGTATTTGATAATCTGTTCAATGATAACTTTATTTCGGACCGTTTGGTGTCGCGTGTTCCGGCGGTGAATATTTCCGAAACTGAAAAGTCATTTAAAATCGAGATGGCTGCTCCGGGCTTAGATAAGTCAGATTTCAAAATCAATGTGGATAAGAATCTGATTACGATTTCAGCAGAGAAGAAAGAAGAGCAGACCAGCGAGGAAAAATTGTATAGCAAAAAAGAGTTCAACTATACATCATTTTCAAGATCATTTACTTTACCAGATACAGTAGATTATAGCAATATCGAAGCAGCTTATGAGGGTGGTATTCTGGTGTTGACCCTAGGTAAGAAAGAAGACGCGATTATTGCAAAACGTCTGATCGAAGTAAAATAATATTGTAGCAGCGCGGCTATGTCCCAGCAGTGGCAGCGATCATAAGAAAAATAGTTTTTAGGTTTAGTTTATGTTTTGATCCCTCGGAACTTCTTTAGGTACCGAGGGATTTTTTTTATCCCAACTCTTCGTATTCGGGTGCCCGCGGTACTTTCGCCAAGTAGGGCTCCATTTCCTCCGGCAACTTTGTCAATTTGCGCTGTTTTAGGTCGAGCCAGGCGCCGTCGACATGCACCGTACAGCACAATGTGCCGTCCTGACGATAAACCTTGTGGGTAAAGGAAAAACGGCTATTTGATTTATTGTACTTCGTCATTTCGACTTTGACTTTTACATATTCGTCGAGATGTACTTCTTTGGAGTAGATCAGCTCTTCCCGGAATAAAATAGGCCCAATCTGATAAGCAGCAAAATTATCGAGTGAAAATCCCATTTTATGGAGCATGTTGCTGCGCGCCTGTGCGCAGATATCGGCATATGCGGAATGGCGCATGTGCCGATTGGCATCAATCTGTGCCCAGATGACCTGTCCTTCGTAAAATATATTTTCCATATTAACTTGATTTGCCTCCTTTTTAGGAACAATTTACATAATTTTAAGCGAAGCTGTAACACTTTGTTTGTTTGCGATACTTATTGCCAGTAACATCGTATAAAGAAAATTTGCTAAGTGAACCAACCGGAAATAGAATTTCTTAGATTGATTGATGAAAATAAAGGAATAATCGTCAAGGTGACCCGTATGTATATGGATGATCACGAAGGGCGGCAGGACCTTTATCAGGAAATTGTTTATCAATTGTGGAAGTCATTCGGGACATTCAGGCAGCAGAGTAAATTTTCAACATGGATGTACCGCGTGGCGTTAAATACCGCGATGGTCTTTCTGAAGAAAGAAAAGAAACATCAGCAACATGATCCGCTCGAAGAACGACACGACTATGCGGAGGAGGCGTACAACACCGATAAAGATGAGCAGCTACGGCTGTTCTATCAGGCAGTGCATGAACTTAATGCTGTGGAGAAAGCCCTGATCTTCCTATTTCTCGAAGGACAGAGCCATCGTGAGATTGCAGCCCATTTAGGGATTTCGGAAGTGAACGCCCGGGTAAAATTAAATCGTACAAAAGAACGGATTCAACAGATCATTAAAAAATACAGCTATGAATTTTGATGAATTAAAAAAATCTTGGCAAGAACAGTCTACAGAAGAGGACCTGCATAATCCCAATCTTCAGCAATATAAGGAAGTCGGTAATATCATGGCCAAACTGCGAAGGAATATTAAGCGGGAATTTATTTCCTGGCTGCTATGTGTGATTTTCCTGATTGCGGTGCCGATGTTGCCATTTTACAAGATCCAGGGCTATGCTGCCTTTGCTTATTATTTTTTTATCGTACAGATATGTTTATCGAGTCTGCTGTACTACCGCCGGTTTTATTACCTAATCAAAAGTGCCGGGCAGATCGAACTGCTGGCGTCCAGGGAACATTTGCTCAAGTTATACTATGATTTAAAGTACGCGGTTGAAACCTATCGCATAGTAGCTTATGTGATGATTCCGCAGGCATTGTTTTTATATCTGATCATGATTGGACGGAACAAAGCAATAGAGTGGTTTGAAAAATTGTATCACTTTAAGGAAACCTACCAGCAGGATCCTGATTTTATTTTATGGATGATTCTTTCGGCCATTGCGTCTATTGCTATCATTGCCGTGATTACCGAGCTGATGATCCGCTATTACTACGGCGATTATGTTAAACAGATTAAAGAGAATCTGGATCAGATGGAATCCGATTAGTCTATCTTCTCGATAAGAGGCAGCTAACCCCGGAATTTTTACTTTCTGCCTACTATGATGCGAAAAAGGTAAGGTTTTTGTTTCGTATCTTGTTTGGAGAAAATCCGTGTCCACTATGTATAATCCGACCAAGAAACTACAGCGCAGTTCCCAGATCTTAAGTATATTGGCCAAGTATGGCTTTAAGGATGCAATTGCCAGATTGCCCTGGAAAGGACCGCGGGCAAGTATTGAACGTAATATTGATGTCGACAACATCAGTGTTTATGCGCGTATTCGCATGGCTTTGGAAGAGCTGGGGCCTGCATTTGTTAAACTGGGACAGTCTGCTTCAACGCGCGAAGGACTATTGCCCAAGGATCTTGTGGAGGAGCTCAAACGTCTTGAAGACCATGTGCCTGCCTTTGATGTAGATATCAGGTCTTATCTGGCGGAAGAGCTTGATCTGGACGTTGAATCAACTTTCCGGGACATTGAGTCCAAACCTTTCGCCGCAGCATCTATAGCGCAGGTATACAGGGCTACCTTGGTCGATGGCAGTAAGGTCGTACTGAAGGTGCGCCGGCCTGGGATAGATGAGGTGATGCGCTGCGACCTTGCCCTGATGCGCGATATTGCCAAGATATTGACAATGTATAATGAGGTGTTGGAAAATCTAAATCTGTCGCTTATTGTCGAGTCATTCGCGATGACCTTGCAGGAGGAAATGTCGCTGGTCATTGAGCGTCATAATATTGAACGTTTCAGCAAAAATTTTAAGGGTAACAAACTGGTCAAGGTGCCGCGGGTATATGCCGATCTGTCTTCGGACCGTGTGCTGTGTATGGAATTTCTTGATGGGTTTAAAGTGACCGACTTGGAGGAAATCAAACGTCGCGGCATGGATGTGCAGACTCTGGTCAAGAATGGTATTGACCTGTATCTGGAGCAGGTTATTATCCATGGTTTCTTTCATGGTGATCCGCATCCGGGCAATATGATGGTCATGCCTGATGGACGTATTGCCTTTCTGGATTTCGGAAATATGGGTAAACTGCTGGGCATAGACCGCCGGCAGCTGGAAGAATTTATACAGTCTGCAATCTCCGAAGATGCTGTACGGCTGGCTGACGTGATCGAAGATGTCGCTGTGGTCAGCCATATACCCGACCGGAGCCAGTTTGAGCGCGCTTTGTATGAAATATTCGATTTGATTGACAATGTTTCCTTGGGTGATCTCAGCCTCGATATTTTATTCAACAAGCTGTGGAAGGTCATTGGCGATAACCGTCTGTATTTTCCCGAGTATATTTATCAGTTAATGCGCGGTATTTCCCTGATGGAGGGTATCGGCCGGCAACTGTATCCGGATCTCAATATCATGGAGAGCATCAGACCTTTCGCGCGGCGGATTATGAGGGAACGGCTCTCGCCTGAAGCCATGTTCAAAAAAGGAAAACATAAGGTGGAATCTTTTGCCCGTGATGTCGAAAAACTTCCGGAAGATATGCGGGCTTTGGTTCGATTGTTCCGGACCGGAAATTTCACGTTAAACCACCGGCTGATCAGCGCCCGTTCCTTTAATGCCATTTTTCGTAAAGGTGTTAACCGGATCGTAATTGGTATTATGTTTATGTCCCTTAATCTCTTGGGAGGGATGGTTATTGTTGCCCGGATTGAGCCCAAATGGTGGGGAATTCCGGTGTTTGCCTGGATATGTTTGGGATCAGCCTGGGTTTTTGCCGTGTATCTGTTTGTCGCCATGATCCGGGCCAAGGATCATGATTAATGAAAAGATGCAGGGCTGCAGGTGAGCATATTGCTCCAATTTGCGTATGCGTAGAGCAGCGATGTCGCCAGGAAGGTCGCATTATTTGGAACGTAAATGTAGGACAATTATAATATGGAAATTAATCTTATCGGAAAAAAGGCGCTGATTGGCGCCAGCTCAACGGGCATCGGGGCAGGGATTGCCCGTGTGTTGGCTTCCTGCGGAGCTTCTGTCACGCTGGCCTCACGCAATGAAGAGAAATTACAACGTACCTGTGAAAGCCTTGACGCTTCAAAGGGACAGCGACATCAGTATATTATTGTCGATTATAACGATCACGAAGCTTATAAGGCACAGGTAGATCGTTATTTTGAGGGGAATAAGGTCGATATCCTGGTCAATAATTCCAACGGTCCTAAAGCAGGAAAAATTGATGAGAAGAATCTCGCCGATTACCAGCATGCTTTCGAACTGCTGTTCCAGAATCATTGCTATACGACCTCATGCGCATTGCCTTATATGCTTGCCAGCGGTTACGGTCGTATTATCAATGTGTCGTCTTCGACTGTCAAAGAACCGGTATCTAATCTGGTCTTATCCAACACAGTGCGGACAGCACTGATGAGCTGGAGCAAGTCGCTGTCGGCTGATGTCGCTAAAGATGGCGTTACGGTGAATAGTATCCTCACTGGCCTGTTTGATACGGAAAGAATTCAGTCGTTGACGAATCTTGATGCGCAGCGCCTGGGCATATCCTACGGGGAAGCCTTGCAGCAACGGCTCCAACAGGTGCCTGCCGGACGTTTGGGCAAACCCGAAGAGTATGGTTATCTGGTAGCCTTCATCTGTTCGGAGTATGCGAATTATCTGACGGGGACCAATATCCCGCTGGATGGCGGCATGTTAAAAGGTTTTTAATAAAAAACGGCTCTTCCATTGTTGAGGAAGAGCCGTCCCAGTTTGTGTGATTTAGAATTCGTTGACTAGTTTAACACCAATTCCGTATTGACGACGATGTCTACGTCTGAAGCAACGGCTTCTGCACCTGATGGTAACTTGTCATTATATTTTATTCCGAAGTCCTGGCGGTTAATTTTTGTCCTGGCGGTAAACCCAGCACGTGTTTTTCCCCAGGGGTCGGTAATGATACCGCCATTTTGGGTCACGTCGAAGGTCACGCGCTTAGTCACGTCGCGGATGGTCAGATCAGCGACCATAATATATTGGCCTTTCAGTTTGGCACTTTTGAATGTAACGGACTTCAATGTCATTTTGGGGAATTTATCCGCAGCAAAAAAATCATCCGTTTTTAAATGGTTGTCACGTGCTTCAATACGGGTATTGATGCTGTTGACATCAATGGAAAAGTTAACTTTTGCATTGTTGAAGCTTGTTCCGGTAGCTGTTTCTACGCTTCCTTCAACTTTGGTGAACTCGCCGTCAACAAAGCTTATTCCCAAGTGTTTCACATCAAAGCGGGCATTGGTATGTGCAGGGTCTGCAGACCATTTTACTTGCGCCACAGCGACATTAACCATTAATACCGACAGGGCTAAAAATTGGAAAAATCTATTCATGTTGTTTTCTATTTATTTATCAAACCGTTAATTGTTCAAAATGTTTGTTTGAACAAGCTTTTGCAAAGGTGAGATAAACGGAGCGGGAAAACATTGATGTAGGTCAAGAATTTCGGTTGGGCTTTAATATCTGTCTTTTTAAGCGGCTTAGGAATTCTTGCGTGACGCCGAGATAAGAAGCCAACTGCATATTGGATATACGCGGGTAGATCTTAGGATAGCGTTGGATAAAGTCCAGATAGCGCTCCTGTGCCGTAAAACCGATGCTGGAAATGATTCGGTGCTGAGCAGCGACTTGTGCGCGCTGGGCCATAATCCGGGAAAGCTTTTCGAAGATCGGGTGGTCCTCATAAAGCTTGTCTTTATCCTGTTTAGAAAGGGTGAGCACGACTGAGTCTTCCAGGGCCTGAATATTCTGCAATGCCGGCTCCTGATAATTGAAGCTGGCGATATCCCCGATCCACCAATCTTCGATGGCAAATTGTAGGATATGCTCTATACCGTCGGCAGTGACGTAGAATGATTTAAAGAGGCCGTTGACAACATAGGCTTCATGATGGCAGATTTCGCCTGCGCGTAGAAAGTATTCCTTTTTCTTGAACGTTCTGACCTGATAACGGGAAATGATATCATTGAGCTCTTCTTCGTTAACTTTGATGCGCTGTTTTACAAATTCTTTGAATTGTTCCATAGATAGCGTAAAATACGAAATTTTGTTATGTGAAAGAAGAGTAAGCTTATTTTGACCAAAAGAACATCGTGGCATCACGAAAAATTTTGTTCAACGGACGGGGATAGTCTGCTACGGAGGCAACCGTATGGTTCGGATGTAGGATGGACAAACATTTTGGTGTAATATTTGACCGGAATGAAGAGAATTAAACTGAGTTTCATCAATAATTGGTATCTTTTGTTGAAAATTGATCGATTCACCAGCTTTTCAAAGCTATCTAATAGTAAACATTCGCATGAAATTTGTAGCACCGAATACACTTGAAAATGAAAAGGTCACCTTGAGATTGATTGGCCCCAAGGACTTTGACCGGCTTTATCAAGTTGCCCAAGACCCATTGATATGGGAGCAGCATCCCAATAAAGACCGCTGGAAGAAGGAGGTATTCCGTACTTTTTTTGAATCGGCTCTGGACAGCAAGGCTGCTTATCTCATATTGGACAAGGCGACGGGAGAATGTATTGGGAGCACGCGGTATTACGGGTTGAATGAGACCGAAAGATCCATCTTTGTCGGCTTCACGTTTTATGCCCGTGCTTATTGGGGAAGCGGAATCAACCCCCTGGTTAAAGAAATGATGTTTGATTTTGCTTTCAACTTTGTGGATACGATTTTGCTACATGTGGGTGCTGAAAATTATCGCTCGCAAAAGGCTGTGGAACGCCTCGGTGCCCACAGGGTCGCTGAGCGGATTGTGGCTTATGCCAACGAACCTGAACGGCGAAACGTTGAATATGCACTGCAGAAAAACACCTGGCTGCGGCGCAGACGGAATACAGATTAACCTTTCACTCCACTAAGTATGCTCCCGATAATTACTGCCAGTACAATCAGCGTGATGATGATATAGAGCCGGTCCTTTTCGATGACAAAGCCGAACAGTGATCCGATAACCCGGACGATAGGTGTGCAGATCAATAGGAGCACACCGAGTTGGATCAACTGTGGAACACTTCCCGCAAATGCTCCGGTAAGGATACCTGTGATCGTTGTGTTGGCATTGCTCTCGCCGATAAAATCCTTATAATCCGGCACCTGTTCCTGACCATGTACAATCAGATATAAAACGCCGCTGATGACCAATAGGGATGAGGCTAGGATAACGCCTGTCCGTAAGATCTGTCCAACCAGCAATGAGATATCTTTGTCGCCCCAATAATGTTTTGAAAATACCTGTTTCATCTCTTTGTTTTATTTTTTTATGGTCATGAGTTTGTGAATACCTCTCTTTTTCCGGATTCGCGGTCTGTTCGGCTGACCGTATCGTATTGCATAAGTGGCACACTTCTGTGTGGTTAGAACTTTTGTTGAAATCCGTTGAAAATCATTTCCAGAGCAACCAGGGTGATGGCAATGGCAAAAATAATCCGTAGTGTTTTGGGATTCATTCGCTTCAGCAGCTTCGAACCGGTAATAGCTCCGCAGAGTACCCCGAGTATGACGGGAAAGGCAATGCCCGGGTCCATATATCCCCTTTGAAGATACACGACAGCGGATGCGGCAGCGGTGACTCCGATCATAAAGTTGCTCGTTGTCGTACTGACTTTGAACGGAATTTTCATCATACTGTCCATCGCAAGTACCTTAAGCGATCCCGAGCCTATACCCAACAGGCCGGAAAGAATACCCGCCACACCCATGAGTGAAAATCCGCCGACCACGTTTGTCAATTTGTAAGGAACCAGTTTACCACCGGCAGGATAGGTGCTGTTGAGTTTTAATTTTTCGGCTAAGGCCGAACCACCTGAAAGGGCGTGTTCATTTTTCTTGCGAACAGTCATAGCTGCCGAAAATATCAATACCACACCGAAAATAATAGCGATGGTATTGGTCGGCATATAGATAGCGATAATAGCGCCAATCACGGCGCCCACTGTGGTTGCAATCTCCAGAAACATCCCCAGACGAATATTGGTGATCCCCTCTTTGACGTAGGCTGTAGCGGCACCCGACGATGTGGCTATGGATGCCAGTAAGGCGGCTCCTATTGCGTAGCGGATATCCACGTGGAAGAGAAGTGTCAGCAGCGGAATGACAACGACTCCTCCACCAAGGCCCGTCAGTGATCCCAAAAGTCCTGCGATAAAAGCACCTAAAAGGAGGATGAGTGTGAAGGTGAGAATAGTCATATCTGTTTGTTTGTTGATCCAGGAGCAATGATAGCCCGTGGAAGAAATTTGCTGTAAACTTACAGGCTTTTTGTTGTTTTCTGAAACTTTCAACAGGAATAGATACAAATGTTACATGCTGAATGCAGTTTGCGCGCCCTAAAGGTGCATCCTGCTATGTTTCGGGGACTTGCTTGAGAAACTGAGTACGCTGTAACATAAGATTTACACGAAGAAATATGAAACAAAAAGAAATGTAAGTAGATTCAAATCGAAATTATAACTAAACATTATGGAAAGCAGAAGAGAGTTTCTAAGAAAGACTTTGCTATTTTCAGGAGCCGCAGGTATCGCTAGTTTCATGCCCGCCTCCATCCAGAAAGCCTTTGCTATAAATCCGGAACCGGGGAGTAGTTTTCTGGATGCCGAGCATATCGTTATCCTGATGCAGGAGAATCGGTCTTTTGATCATACATTGGGTAGCCTGGCAGGGGTACGTGGTTTTAATGATCCGCGTTCGGTACGGTTGCCGAATGGTCTGCCAGTATGGTATCAGACCGACAGGGAGGGGAGGGTATTTGCCCCTTTCCGCTTGAATCTTAAAGAAAGTAAAGTGACTTGGATGGGGTCTCTTCCGCACAGCCGCGCGAGTCAGGTAGATGCCTTTAATCAGGGGCGATATGATCAGTGGCTGCCAGCCAAGCAGTCGGGAAATAAACAATATGCTGCGATGCCGCTTACTTTGGGTTATTTCACCAGGGAGGATCTGCCTTTCCACTATGCTCTCGCAGATGCTTTTACGGTATGTGACCAGAATTTTTGTTCGGGCATGACCAGCACGACCCCCAACCGTTCGTTTTTCTGGACGGGCAAGATCACCGAGATGAAAGATGGGCTGCAGAAAGTCAATATCCGGAATGATGATTACAGCTATGGAAAAATGACTTGGGAGACCTTTCCGGAACTGCTTGAAAAGAACAGTATCAGCTGGCGTTTTTATCAGAACGAAACGAGTTGCGGGGGTGGTCTGACGGGCGAAGAGCGGGCATGGTTGTCGAATTTTGGCTGCAACCTGCTTGAGTTTTTCCAAGCTTATCAGGTGAAATTCAAGGATACCTATATCAGTAACCTCGAGGCACAGGTGCGTGATCTGCCCGGACAAATCGCTGCCCTGGAGGAACGTTCGCCCGAATCGGAGTCGCAGGCAGAAAAAATCCGTGCGGATATCCGGAAGAAAAGTGAGGTGCTCGGCCGAGCGGAAGCAGAGCTGAAATCGTATAATGCTGCAAATTACAAAAAGCTGAGCGACTTCACTAAATCGCTAAATCAGCGGGCCTTTACGGTCAATAAGGGAGATAATAATTATCGTAAACTGGATACACTCGGATTTGGCGAAAAGGGTAAAAAGCGGACGCTGGAAGTACCTAAAGGAGATGTGCTCTATCAGTTTAGAAAGGATGTTGACAACGGTACACTGCCCGCAGTATCCTGGCTGGCCGGCCCTAAGAATTTTTCAGATCATCCCAGTGCTCCATGGTACGGTGCCTGGTATGTTTCGGAGGTGCTGGATATCCTCACAAAAAATCCAGAAGTATGGAAGAAAACAATCTTTATTATCACCTACGACGAGAATGATGGTTATTATGATCATGTGAAGCCTTTTGTGGTTCCTGACCTCAAAAAGGCAGACACGGGTGCCTGTTCAGCGGGGATTGATACGGAGGTCGAGATGGTACGTCTGACCAACGAACTCCAACAGGGAATTCCGAAGAAACAGGCTCGCGAGGCGGCGATTGGACTCGGGTTTCGCGTGCCAATGTATATTGTCTCGCCCTGGTCAAGGGGTGGCAAGGTGTGTTCACAGCTCTTTGACCACACTTCGACATTGCAGTTTCTCGAATCTTTTTTTAGCAACAAGTACAAAAAAGACCTCCGTCTGGAAAACATCAGTAGCTGGCGAAGGACGATCTGTGGCGATTTGACTGCTGCATTCACTCCATTTACCGAGAAGGAAGAAAACCTTCCTTTCTTAAACCGGAATTCTTATATCGAAACCATTTACAATGCACAATTTAAGGGCAACCCCGCAGGTTTTGTTGAAATCGATGATCTCAATAAGGTAAAAAAAGAAGTATGGACGGCAAAATTCAACCGTGTGCAGGAATCCGGCATCCGTAAATCACCGACGTTGCCCTATGCGCACGATGCGGAGGCTTATGTAAGCAATGGAAAATTTAAGCTAATGATGCAGGTAGATACAGCAATCTTCGGCAAACGGACCAGCGGAGTGCCCTTTAATGTTTATAGCCCAAAAACGTACCGTGACAGCGAGGGGAGGACAGAGCGCTATCGGAACTGGAATTTCGCAGTCAGTGCAGGAGATCAGTTGCTTTACCAGTGGGATCTCAGCAGGTTTGAAGGTTCAGATTATGCTTTTGAGCTACATGGCCCAAATGGTTTTTACCGACGCTTTACAGGTCAAAAAAATGCGCCTGCTGTCTCAGCAGCCATCTCGCCGGAACTGAAGCCGCTGACTAAGACACCGACAGGCAAGTTGCGGCTTGTTGTTAGAAATCGGGAAAGCCAGCCGGTGAAAGTTGAAATTAAAAGCTTAAATTACCAAAACTATAAATCTATAATGGACATTGGGGCAGGCAAGGAGATTGTGCTGTCTTTGGACATTGCCACACAGGGCAACTGGTATGATCTGTTGGTCATGGGACAGGGGAGTGCCAACTTTGCCATACAGCTGGCAGGCAGACTCGAAACAGGTGTAGAGACTACAACAGATCCCCTGCTCGCTTGATGCTGTATCAGGAGGGCTTCCGCTTACGGGGCGGACGTGACCATTTGGGCTTTTCGCCTTGTGCCTTAAAATGAGCATCGGCCGCTGCTACTGTTTTGGGCTGGCTTCGTTTTTCAAAAGCTTGCTGCGGGATCAACCCCAGTTCGCGAAACATTTGCATGTCTTCGCTGACATCGGGATTAGGCGTAGTCAGCAATTTGTCACCAGTAAATATGGAGTTGGCACCGGCAAAGAAACACAGGGCTTGTCCTTCGCGGCTCATGCCTGTACGTCCGGCAGATAAGCGTACCTGCGTTTGTGGTAATAAAATACGCGCCGTGGCGACCATGCGTACCATTTCCCAGATGGAAACCGTTTGTTGACTCTCCATTGGTGTACCTGCTACCGGAACCAGGGCATTGATCGGTACCGACTCGGGCTGAGGGACCAGCGAAGCGAGGGTGAGCAGCATATCGGCGCGTTGGGCAACACTTTCACCCATGCCGATAATGCCCCCACTGCAGATCGTGATATTGGTTTTCCGGACATTCTCGATTGTCTGCAGCCGGTCTGCATAACTTCTGGTCGTAATGATTTCCCCATAGTATTCGGCAGAAGAGTCCAAATTATGATTGTACGCGTAAAGGCCAGCTTCTGAAAGTCTTTGTGCCTGATTTTCGGTGAGCATACCTAAGGTGCAGCATACTTCCATGTCCATTTGGTTGAGTGTGCGTACCATCTCCAGTACCTGGTCAAATTCGGGGCCGTCCTTGACGTTGCGCCAGGCGGCGCCCATACAGATACGTGAGCTGCCGTTGGCCTTAGCCGCCAATGCCTGAGCTTTGACCTGCTCCACGCTCATGAGGGCTTGAGCTTTCACGTCGGTGTGGTAACGTGCTGCCTGTGGACAATAAGCGCAGTCTTCCGGGCAACCTCCGGTTTTTATTGAAATCAATGTGGATACTTGTATTTTATTGGGATTATGATAAGTTCGATGGACTCCCGCAGCTTCATAGAGCAATTCCATGATCGGTTTGTTGTATAGTGCGACAACCTCCTTCTGTGTCCATTTTTTTGCTTCGCTCATATTCTTGTCATTAAATTATATGCAGGCCCTTGCTTCGGAGCCAGACCTAATTTGTGTGTCAGAATTGCAAAGATTGGCGTTTAAATATTAACTTTGGTAGTCCGAAATAAAGAAAATGAGTAGTCCGGTTCATGCCCATTTCCAGACGATCGTCAAGATCGACCGTCGCAAGGAAGATCCCGTTTATTTGCAGATTGTATACCAGTTTATCAACGCCGTAAAGCGCCATCTGCTGGAAGATGGAGACCTGTTGCCCGGGAGCAGGAAGATAGCGTCTGATCTGCAGGTGCATCGTAAGACCGTTGTTGCGGCGATAAATGAACTGCACGAGCAGGGTTGGGTTAAGGTGCTGCCCAACATTGGTACTTTTGTGCAGAACCCCGAACAGACAGCTTCCCAAGGGGTGAAAGATGCATTCCGTCAGCCTCCGGAACGGGCTCCCTTCCATTTTCGGAAAGAACTGATTTTGGATACGCCACATCTGGAGGTTCCTGAAAACTATTATTTTACCGACGGAACCCCTGATTACCGTATCATTGAAGCCGATGAGCTGGTCCGTTTCTATGCATCGATGATAAAAAGGAAACGGAAAACCGACCAGCTGCCGGAGACAGCTGAAGGAAATCTGTTTTTCAGGGATCAGCTGAGTTATTACCTCAACCTGACCCGAGGATTTCATATTTCCAGAAACTTTCTGCTGCCGATCGTCAGCAGGGAGCAGATCTTCTCGATTTTGACACGTCTGTTGATCCGTATGGGGGATATTGTCATCATAGAGGACCTGAGCTATTTTTTGCCCAACATGATCTTTAGCCAGGCCGGTGCCAGACTAAAAACAGTTCCTGTAGATGCAGAGGGGATGGACATCGACTATATTGCTGCGCATTTCAGTCCTGGAGAGATCAGGTGCGTATATGTCAATACAAAGTGTCAGTATCCGACGACAGCTGCTCTTTCGGAGAAAAGGAAAGTACAGTTACTGCAGCTCGCCGAACACTACCAGTTTATTGTAATCGAGGATGATGCTGACTTTGAAACGGCACCTATAAGGGGGAAGGCAGAATCGTTGTTCAGGAAAAACGGAGGTGCAAGGGTACTGTATATCGGCTCTTTCGGACACTTTTTTGCTCCGGGCTTCCAGATGAACTTTCTGATCGCCCCGAAAGACTTTTTGGAAGAAGGAAAAAAGTATCTGAATATTTTTGGTAAACCCAATTTCATGCTGGAAAAAACTCTGGGAGAAATTATTCATCAGGGAGATATCTTCCGTTATCAGCGGAAATTCCAGAAGATCGTCGCCGAACGGAAAGAACGTTTTGCCCAGTTGCTGCATGCGTATTTTAAGCAGGAGCTTACGTTTGAGCCACCTGTATCGGGGCTGGCCTTCTGGATCCGCTTTAACCGCTCCTTTTCACTGATGCGTCTGCAACAGCAAGCTAAAAAAAGAGGCCTTTTGCTCCCCGGCGTCTGTCTCTATCAAAATAAGACAGTCACCGCCCTCAGGCTGGGATTTGCGCATTTGGATGAACAAGATATGCCAGAGGCCGTCCGCTTATTGTATGAGGCTTATGTGCATGTCATAATGGAGAGCCCTATCTAAGGGGTACTAAAGGATTTGTATTTTGACGAAAAGGAAAAACCCGGCTAAGAATAGACCGGGCTTAGAGATTATATAAGGGGAATAATACTTGCTGAATTAAAAGAAGACCTAGTCTTCCTCGATGACGATGTCATCACCATCCAGATCAAAACCTTCACCAAGAAAGGTATGCTCTAGTTCGAATAATTCTGAATCTTTAATCATATTCATTCTCTTTTTTTGATATTCAAATTTATTCCACTTATTTAAGCTTATCATCAAGATAATATGAACTTTGTGTTAAAGTCTGCTTTAAATTTTTTTGAGGGTGATATCCAGCTTCTGCGCCTGTATGATGCGGCTGAAAAACTCTTTTAGATCGAAATATTCTTCAGGCAGAAACAGTGGTTTATTGAATTGTGTCGCCGATTCAATCAGCAGTGTGTCAGGTGCTGTATCACTGACTTTAAAAATATAGCGGGCAGCACGTTCTGGTAACGCCATGCTGATGTTTTTCAGCCTTGTCTCAGGAGCGTAAACATAGCCTTTGGGCAGCTTTATTTCCATATAGTTTTCTTCATGAATCAAAGAGCCAAAATCGATAGGATAGTTTCTTTCTGTCAGATTGAAGGGATTTTTTGTGGTTTTGCTGTCAATATACGGGTTGAAAGCGAGTTGTCCATTTTGTAAGGAGGCAAAGTGCTCAATTTCTATCTCAAACTCCTCCGATAATGGTTTTTCCAGTGAGTCACGGTTGAATACTTTGAAGCTATTGATTTTTATACGGCTATTCTCTTCGTCCAATTTTTCGTAAAATTCTTCTTCCGAGTTACTGCCCTGTAGCCGCTCTCGCATTTTTGAGGCAAGGTAGCCGCCCCTAGAGGTTACCCATTTTCCTTTCAAGGTGCCGTTTTCCAAAAGTTCGCCATAGAAAAAGCTGCTTTGGGAGGCGGGGAGCCTAGATTCTAACTTTACCCAATCCGACTCGCCGGTTAATGGAATACTGCGCCCTTGATAGTTGACGCATTTCAAAGGGAGATTGCCGAAAGGTTCGTAAGGAGAGGTGGGATCAAGCAAATAGTAATCATCGCCGATCTTGACCTGCGCAATAACATGGTTAAACTCCGAAATGGCTGGCGAGTACAATCCGGCGTAGCCATTATCGCGGGTAGATAAAATGATAGGAATGGCTTCCAATTGGGCGTAACGCAATGCGTTGACCAATCCAAGGTTGATATCTGCACTGTTGCCGGATCTCTTTTCCAGGGCTTCCTTAATATTTTTTGCATAGATGGAATGGCGGTTGTTCCATTTAATCTGCTTCTGAAAGTAGGCATACAGACGGGTGGCCTTTGCGAGGTCAGTTGTAGTTCCCTGCAGTACAGGGTCAATAAATTGCTTTAACGATGTCTTTTTTTTGACCTGACCGCCGAAATTTTCGTCGGCCATCAGCTTTTCTCTTACATTCTCCCAAGTGAGGGAGAAGTCCTTGGTCACGCCGAATGGTACACTGTAACGGCCGAGCTCGAAAAAAATGATGGATCTAAAATTCTTGGACGAGGTCATATAATCTTCGGATTGAAAGGCAGGGATATTTTCCATGATGTAGGTTGTCTTCTGGCCCAAAATCTCTCCCACATCAGTGTGCAGTTCTGTATTATAATTTTCACTCTTTCTATCCCTTATGGGCAAACTGCCTTTTAGGTTAGCTTTATATTGGCAGATTTCGGGTATGCGGGTTGTATACTCACTATAGATTTTGGGAAGCTCTTCCTGAAACTCCCAAGCATTGAGATTAAAAATAAACGGTGACTCTGTCCGATATCGGTATTCAATAATCGTTCCCTCCTGAACCCTTGGAATAGCAACTTTTGTCACCGAAAGATTCTCAGAGGAATTTTCGTTGAAAACATTCGCTTTAGTTATCTCAGTCTCGATTACTTTATCTCCATCGAGGTGAAAAGAAGATGCCTTGATATCGACAAGAACTTCGCGCTCATTACCGCTTTTATAAAGCGGAACGCTGAAGTTTGCATATTCATAGCCTTCTTTTTTTAGTATCTTGATCCGAACATGTTTGGCGAATTCGACAAACAATCCCTTTTGATTGTTATAACTGACCTGGCTAGAGCCATATTCACGGATGACAAAAGCATTGGCTGCGGTATCCAGTGCGCTAATGTCGATAGCGAAATCCTCCTTTTTTACCTTGCCAAACGAAAAATCCTGAGCGTTGAGCCAAAGACTGCTAAGAACGAGCAGGCTGCTGAAAAAAGCTTTCATAAATAGTCACTATATGGTTAAGTATTATAGTGCTAATGTATGAAATAATTTTAAATGGAAATGATAATTAAGCTGCTATTTTTTGAGATTTTCGTTTTGACAGATTGTCATTTGTATCATGTCAGTCGTAACTAAATTCGAAGGTGACCGTTACGTATCGATTGTCTTCAACTTTCCATTTGGGCCCCGAGAGCAGAATTTCTGAAGCCTTGCCATTCAGATATTCGTTGGCACCCTGTAAAATATTGATATTCGTCGGAACTCCATCCTTATCAATATAGAAGCTCAGACGTACAGTTCCTTCATACCGGCTATTGGCGGTTTTTTTCTTGACATAGCGATTAAATGCTTTCCAGCCCCACACCGGTTCTGCAGCTTTGGTTTTTCGTGAAGACATCGTGGTGACGACGACTTCTTCCAATGCACCGTTCGAGGGCTGTAGTTTCACGTTTAAATTTTTAGTTCGTCGCATATTGAGTGCAACCGTATTATAACCTAAGGCCATAATATCTACTAGGGAATCAATTGAACTTGGTTGTATAGTAGCCTTGCCCTGAGCATCTGTATTTGTGGCTATCTTGCTATTGGGTTGTATAATGGTTACTCCCGATATGGGTAGTCCAGTCTCTTTATCTTTGACGGTAACCTGAAAAGGCGATCCTGAGCCCTGCACCGTAGCTCCGTTTACACCCGCAACCTGACTTGCCAGAGCATTGCCATAGCCTCTGATCATTATCCGTTCGCTGTTTGTCGTTGGGCTCTTTTTTGCCTGTGCAGCATAACCGGTAATCATCGCCGTATCGGCCGGCTTCAGGCTCAGTACGGGGCGTCCCGACAGCGTATGGCTATCTCTTTTTTCGGACGGGGCGGTCGGCGAGGATCGTTTGTTGAGCGCGAGGCGCTTGTCGTCTACCTCATATTGGCGAGGAGTAGACGTTGTGTTGCTTTCTTGGGGCCGTGTAGCTTCAGTCTGTTGTGTCTTGCCGCCTGTCGGAGAGGCGGATGGCGAATCGTTTGGTATGGGGGATCCTTGCTCATGAGCAGCGGAGGAAATGTTGGCCGTCCGTTGGGAATCGGCCGGATTTTTCTTGTGTTGAACGTATAGAATACCGGCACCCAGAATAGCGACAACACTGGCGGCAACGGCTAATCGCTTCCAGTCGAACACAGTCGTCTTTTTATTTTTTTGGGAGGCAGCAGTACGTTCTAGGATACGGAGTCTAAGATCGGAGAGGTCGGGTTGTCCCGGAGCTATTTCCATACCCATAAGAATATCTGCCAGCATTGGGTCACGCTGAGCTTCGCGCTCGACAGCATACATCTCTTTTGGAGAAAGTTCGCCGTTGAGGTATTTCCTTAAGTATGCTATGTCGTAATTACTGTTGCTCATTCCATGCCTCCATGCAGTTTCTTAAATTTCGTTTCCCATTCTGGATGTAGCTTTTGACCTCATTCAAGCTATATCCTGTCGTGTCACTGATCTCTTTGTAACATTTTTCTTCGAGAAAAAAGAGCCTGACCGACTGTTGCTGCCGCTCGGGAAGCTTTTCCAGACAACTTTCCATCGCTGCCAGCTGCAACTCTTTTTCGTCCTGCTCCTCATACTGATGCAGCGCTTCGGGAAATTTCACAAACTCATCCAGAGAAATCTGGGATTTATTTTTTTGTGACCGTAAATACATTAAGCAGTGATTTTTGCTCAGTACATAAAGCCATCTCGGAAAGTCTTTGATTTCTTGTTTGTTAACTTTATATATGAGTTCTTCAAAGATATTCATCACGGCGTCCTTACTTCGTTCGGGATCCTGGAAATAACGTAAGCAAACATAATATACCATTTCGGTATGTCGCTGATAGAGCTCGCCCAATACCTGGAGATCTGCTGTTTCCTGATATTGATGCAAGAGATCCTGCTCTCGCGTTGAATCCATTTTTGACGACCTGAATGCAAACATTATTTTGTTAAAAATATTTTTTTTTTCTGGTTTATGGAAATTTAATATTTGCTGCATCCCTTGTCCAAAAACGGAATATTATGAGAACAATACTTTTTTTAATGACAGTCCTGATGTCTTTCGGGAGCTATGCGAGTCAAGGATATCGTGTAAAGGGTAGAGTAACCGATGGGCAGTCTGGACGAGGTCTGAGCGGCGCTACCGTGACGAACTTGCAGACCAAAGAAAGCAAGGTGACCGATCGTGAGGGGAATTATCAGATCCATGTGGCCACGGGTAAAGATGTTCTGGAATTTCGCGCCCTTGGCTATCTCACACGACGGGTTTCGGTAAATGGAAAATCAAAAGTAGATGCGGTTATGGCCGCTGACCTGCATACCTTGGAGGAGGTGGTAGTGTTGGGGTACGGTACGGCGGTTAAAACGAATAGTAGCCCTGTGATGGCGCTAAGCGCAAAACAGACTTACTTTGGGGGAAGTGGAATATTCATCCGTGGACAGCAGTCCTCTCAGGAGTCCTACCAAAAAATTAAAGAGAACAAATTTATCAATCCGTTGAAGGAACCGCTATCCACCTTTGCTGCTGATGTGGATGCGGCGTCTTATAGCAATGTGCGTCGGTTTATAAATTCAGGTAGTCTCCCCGAAAAGGATGCTGTGCGAGTCGAAGAAATGATCAATTATTTTCAGTATCGGGTAGCCGGACCTAAAAATGGTGAACCGGTAAACATCCTGACCGAATTGAGTAAAGCACCATGGAACAGCACCCATCAGCTGATGCGCGTAACACTTAAAGCGAAGGATATCCCAACCGATCAGCTGAAGGCTTCCAATCTGGTTTTTTTGATTGATGTGTCTGGATCCATGATGGGACCGGGGCGGTTGCCCCTGGTAAAGTCCTCACTGAAAATGCTGGTGGATCAACTGCGTGATATTGACCGGGTGGCGATCGTAACCTATGCTGGTTCGGCGGGCGTAAAGCTGGAAAGTACGGCCGGTAGTCAGAAAATGAAAATTAAAACAGCGATTGATGAACTGGAAGCCGGAGGAAGTACAGCGGGCGCGGCTGGAATTAAGAAAGCTTACGAAATAGCCAGACAAAATTTTATACAAGGGGGCAACAATAGGATTATCCTGGCCAGTGACGGGGATTTTAATGTCGGCCAGAGCAGCGATGAATCTATGGAAGAACTTATTAGCAGCGAGAGCAAGTCTGGTGTTTTTCTGACTGTGCTAGGTTATGGCATGGGGAACCTGAAAGATAGCAAAATGGAAATCCTTGCTGATAAGGGGCATGGCAACTATGCCTATATTGATAATATTTCCGAAGCACGCAAAGCGATGGTCACTGAATTTGGCGGTACACTGTTCACGGTAGCGAAGGATGTTAAAATCCAGGTCGAATTTAATCCGAGTTATGTACAGGCCTACCGTCTGGTGGGGTATGAAAACCGGTTGCTGGAAGCCGAAGATTTTAACAACGATCAAAAGATGGGTGGCGATATGGGCGTGGGGCATATGGTGACTGCCTTGTACGAGATTGTTCCTGTCGGGGTGTCTTCGGCCATAGCAGGTAACGTGGATCCGTTGAAGTACCAAGCGGAACAAAAGGCAAGTGTGGGAAAAATGAATGGTGAACTGGCGACAGTGAAGTTCCGCTACAAAGAACCTGAAGGCAGCAAGAGCAAACTGCAGCAGAAGACCGTTGAGGCGAAAGCTGTTGAGATCGAAAAGGCCAGCGAAGACCTTCGATTTGCGAGTGCAGTTGCAGAATTGGGCATGCTGCTCAGGGATTCTGATTTCAAGCAAAGAGCTAGCTTTGAAAGCTTGATCGCCCGGGCTAAAGCTGCAAAAGGATCCGATGAGGAGGGTTACCGGGCCGAGTTTATACGGCTTGCTGAAAATGCCAGGGATCTGTTGAAATCGAATTAGTCGGACCTTGCACAGCTGAGCTGGTTCCCGCAATAAGTTTCCAAACGACGGTCGCCAATGATCGTCGTTTGGACGTTTAATACTTGTGTCTTGCAGGGACGGCAATAAAAATTCGCTCCTGCTCAGGATGGGATGCATTGTGCTGACCTCAATATTTGCCATTGGTCCGCTTTTTGATGGCAGGCCAGTAGGAAAATCCTAAATAAATAGATATTTTTATTGGGATAATTGCCTGTGCAGATAAGCATTGGCAAATCCACCGGACGATGAACAAATCTTCTTTCGAATGAAAAAAATCCTTTTATACTGTTGTTTTTTTCTGGGAATAAGCACAGCCTTACAAGGGCAACATGCCGCGCTCAACAAACAGCAGACCCTAGCTTACATCAATAAGCTATACAAACTTGCTTACCGTTATAAAGATACAAAGGTAGATACCGTGACAGTTGACGGTAAAACGTTGACTGTCTTTTTATCTACTGGCCAGCATTTTCGTAGTGATATTTCAAAATCTGAACCGCTCCTTGTTGCCCGTGTAAAGGCAGGTTATCAAATCCGTTATCGATCGGCACCTGTTACTGAGGAGATACTATGGGCCATTCAGACGGAGGATGACGCGAAGCGTTTAAAAAATGCCGTGGAACATCTGACCTTTCTATTAAAAAGGGAGAAAAAAAATGATCCTTTTGGAACCTAAGTTCTGTCATTGCCTGATAATTCTAGGGAGTTTCAAGGATGTCCGACAAGGAAGGGCCTTGTCGAACATAAGAGAAAGCAGTAGGCAGGCACATCGGAAGTGTGCTACGGATTGCTGCGGTGTTAACCAAAGTGCCCACTGATATAATTACGGGTGGTCTCGTGCTGCGGATGGTTAAAGATCTGGTCAGTATCGCCCTGTTCAATAATCTCGCCCAGGTACATAAATACGGTTTTGTCGGCGACACGCTGAGCTTGCTGCATATTATGGGTAACGATGACAATTGTGTAATCCTTTTTGAGATGGTGTATCAATTCCTCAATCTTAAGGGTACTTACAGGATCCAGTGCAGAACAAGGTTCATCCATCAGAATAATTTCGGGCCGCAGCGCTACTGTACGTGCGATGCAGAGCCTTTGTTGCTGCCCGCCCGAGAGGCGTGTGGCCGGTTTTTTCAGATCGTCTTTAACTTCTTCCCAGATATACGCTTCTTGCAAAGCCTTCTGGACGGTGGTTTTGTCTGCAGTAAGATTATTGATCTTCAATCCATAGGTAATATTTTCATAAATACTCTTGGGAAAAGGGTTTGCTTTCTGGAAGACCATGCCGACACGCTTTCGAAGGTCCGTTACTTCGATCTCTTTTCGATAGATGTCTTGTCCATCCAGTTTGATACGGCCCTCGATTTTGGCTTCTGGATATAGATCATGCATGCGGTTGAAGCTTCGTAACAGCGTACTTTTGCCACAACCTGAAGGGCCGATCAATGCGGTAACCTTATTTTCCTCAAATTCGATATTAATATCTTTTAACACCTGTTTGTTCCCAAACCAAAGGTTGAGATGTTCAGCGACCAATTTACTTTTCATTATTTCTAAACTTATACCGAATATAGAAAGCTGTTAAATTCATGAGGAAGACGACGATAATAAGGACCAATGCCGTTCCATAGGCTATTGGTCTGACCTCCTCGATCGACTGATGCTGTGTAGACAGCATATATAGGTGATAGGGGAGTGCCATAAATTCCTGACTGAGACTGCCAAAGGAATTGGTGATATAAAATGCGGCTCCAGTAAATAATATTGGGGCGGTTTCGCCGGCAGCCCTGGAAAGTGTCAGTACTATCCCCGTCAGGATACCGGGCAGTGCGGCGGGGAGCACCACATCTTTAATCGACTCAAACTTCGTCGCGCCCACAGCCAATGCCGCTTCTCGCATACTTCGGGGGATACGAAGCAGGGCTTCTTCGGTTGTGGTAATAATATATGGCAGTGATAGCAGGCCGAGCGTCAGTCCTGCAGCTAAAATAGAAGTCCCTAGGCTGAGCGCCTGAACAAATAAGGCCAGACCAAACAGTCCATATATGATTGAAGGGACGCCTGAAAGGTTGCGGATGGAAGCTCGTATGGTACGCGTGAGCCATGTATTCTCTGCATATTCGTTCAGATAAATCGCACAGCAAACTCCGAAAGGGATAGAAAATAGTGCAGTGATCAGGGTTAAAAATACCGTTCCGATCATCGGTGTGAGTATACCGCCCTGGGTCATGCCGTTGGTCGGCAGTTTAGTGACAAAATCCCAGGAGAGTATGGCCGAGCCTTTGCTGAAAATGTCATATAAAATGACGCATAGGAAGAAGCAAACCAGTCCGGTGGATAGCAGGAGTGTACTCCACTCCATGATAAAACCTATTTTTCTGAATTTATGCCGCATGATATTTCCTAAAACGGTTGATAAAATACTCGCCAATCAGATTGGCTACCAAGGTCATAAAAAAAAGGACAATGGCAATGGCAAACAGGGCATAGTAATGTGTGGTCTGGTAGGGTACTTCACCCATTTCTATTGCAATGGTCGCTGTTATGGTTTTGACGGAGTCGAAGAAGCCCTTTGGAAAAACTGCAGCATTGCCTGTGGCCATTAATACGGTCATCGTCTCACCTATTGCTCTGCCCAGCCCCAGCATGATTGCTGCGATAATCCCCGGTGCGGCGGCTGGAATGGTAATCTTGCGAAGTGTCTGCCACCGGGAAGCTCCAAGACCGTAACTAGCCTCGCGGTATGTCTGTGGCACAGCATGGATGGCATCTTCTGAGATGGTGATAATAGTGGGAAGTGCCATGATCGCCAATAAGATGGCTCCGTTGAGTGCGTTCAGACCGTTGGGTAAATTGTTGAAATCCGCAATCCCAGGTCCGACAAGTACGATTCCTAGAAAGCCAATCACTACAGAGGGAATGGCAGCAAGCATCTCGATGGCGGGTTTTAAAATATTTTTTAGCTTTGGAGTGGCATATTCGGAAATAAATGCAGCGGTTCCCACTCCCAGTGGAACGGCCAGCAACATGGCTCCGAAAGACACAATCGAGGTGCTGACAATTAAAGGTAAAATCCCATAGACGGGTTCAGCTGCTGTTGGATTCCACTGGCTTCCAGTAATAAAATCCAATGGTGACACATCCAGAAAGAAGGCTATGGCATTATAGAGCAGCATAAAGAAAATACCGCCCAATAACAGGAGTACCAAGTAACCGGTGGACTTGAATACGATTCTGGCGATCTTGTCGATGGCTATTCTTTTTTTGTACTGCATGGTAACTTATTGTATAAGGTAATACCCCGAATTTTCGATGATCTGAGTTCCTTCTCCCTGTGTTTCAAACTGAATGAAATGCTGTACTTTAGCCCAGGATTTTTCGGGAATAAACTGATAAAGTGGCCGCTGAAAGAAATAGACTCTGTTTTTAATGGCGGCGGGATCCAGTGGCGACACAGCTGGCTGTGCTGCATCATGTTTGATTTTTAGTACTTTAATACCTTGATTGTCCTGTATCTTTTTTGAAATATACCCAGCTCCTACATAGCCGATGCCTGACTTGTCAATCTTGATAGCTTCGAGAATCTGTGCGTTTCCGGTCATCTCCTTAGCCCTTTGACTATAAGCGATCTTTAATTTTTTGCGGATAAACGAGTAGGTTCCTGAACTGCTTTGCCGACCATAGATGGTGATCGGCATGGCTGATCCCGAAATGGACTCCCAGTTTTCCTCTGCTCCGCTCATGATTTTGGCTAAGGTATGGATGTCGATTTCGTCTATGGGATTGTCGCTATGTACGACAAATGCGGTGGCATCTTCAGCAAATACTACGGTTTTTAGGTAGATATTTTTCTTTTTGAATAAAGACTGCTCTTCTTCCGTCAGCGGGCGAGAGGAGTTGGCGATATCGGCCTGCCCATTCAGCAAAGAAGTAATCCCCAGTCCTGATCCGCCTCCAGAGATGGCCATGCTGAAAGTAGGGTCGGTTTTATTGTATGCCTCGGCCAGATTGACAGCGAGATTTACTTCAGTATCCGATCCTTTCATTTTGATCGTATGATCGTTATTGCCGCAGCAACAGAACAAAACAGCGGAGCATAAAGCTATAGTCGGAACAAAACGATTAGAAGCCATGTTATTCATTCTTACTAAGTTAAACACGGAAAGAATGATTTTGTGTTAAGCTGATATTATCTTATTGTGAATTAACATTTAAGCGGATATGCTTTTTTTCCTGCTCGAGGCTTTCAAAATTTTGTGGGCGCTGTATGCCTTATATATTGTGGGAGGCTTAATGTTTAATCACAACAAGGCCGGAAAAATCACCGTCAGAACCATTTCCAGTCCAAAATCCAACCTTGCCTTTTCCGTTTGACATAAGCGATTTTACGCTGAGAATTGGCTGGGGATATGAATTGATAAATACTGCTATCGTTTGCTGGCCAATTATTAATTTGACATGAAACCATTCGTTGGGATCTACCGTGGAAGGTACAGATGCCTCATATTTTTGGGGATAAGTTTCCCTGAGGTAGGGCCAGTCGTTATCGGGGAGGGCAATATATTGTACTGCATGCATTTTTCTGATGGGGTCTTTCGATCTAAAGTTAAATGGACGGAAATATATTGCTTGATAAGTATTGTCGTCCAGGCCATGAAATGCTACCCCCACGAAGCTCTGTTGTACTATATCCTTTCCTTTGACATCGAATTCTATTATTCCGTTTTCGAAAGTAAGACCCTCGATCCAGGCTATTCCCGCGTCGGGTTTGCCTTTGATCCGAATGATCGGGTTACCCCGATACTGTTCGTGGAGAATTTCGAAAGCCCGGTTGTATGGTTTAATCTGTTTGGGGGCTAAAGCGGGTGTTATGGTGTCCTGACCAAATACCAATAATGTAGGGAGGAAAAAGAGTACGCTGCTAATGATTTTAATGCTATTCATAAATTATGATATTATTATTTCGATTGATAAAGAATCTGATCCGAAAATATTATGTTTGAAACGGATGATATGTTCAGCACCTGTTCAAATAAGTTCAAATTTTATTCAAGTTTTAAATGTTTGATAGACAAGATGATATAACCGTGATCAAAAAGCTGATTGAAAACAAACTCCATTGGGGAGATAGTGATCAATGGCAGGCAAGAGATTTTGAAAATTTAAGTGAGCAGATTTTTAATGAGACAAAGACTGTGTTGAGTCCCAGTACATTAAAAAGGATATGGGGAAAAGTGCATTACAAAAGCTCTCCGAACCTAAGTACTCTCGATACTTTGGCGAAGTTTATCGGATATAGCAGCTGGCGTTCATTCTGCGGTTCCAATTCTGGAATGCAACAAGCTTCTGAACCGCGCCTAAAAGTGAATAAAAAGCTGATATACATCCTTGTCAGTTTGTTGCTGATAACAGCGTTATCCGCAGGAAGCGTTATATACCTATCTTTTTCCAAAAAGTTGTCTTTCGACACGATTGCCTTCAGTAGTAAAACCATCGCTGTGGGCGTACCCAATACGGTCATGTTTAAGTACGATGCTAGCCGATCCAATGCTGATTCTGTTTTTATTCAGCAGAGCTGGGACCCCAAACGTCGGGCACGAGTAGACAAGGGAGGACATGAATACGGAAGTATTTACTATATGCCGGGGTATTATCGTGCAAAACTAATACTGAATGATTCTATAGTGAAGGAACATGATGTCTTTATAGAGTCGAATGGTTGGTTGGGAGTATTGATGAAACAGCCTATTCCCACTTATTTGCCGTCGGGTTTACTACATCGGGGCGACATGATCGGAGTGGGGCCCGACGATTTAAAGCTGGATACAGCAGATCTCAGTCTCAATATACCGGAATTTGTTTTGACCAATGTCAGTAAGCAACTCATGATAAACAGCGAAAACTTCCGGTATGAAATGGATATTCAGCATACGTTAAATCATTCAAACGCTCCATGTAAGCAAACCCGTGTCATGATTCTTGGGACTGAAGGAGTAATTAGTATCCCTTTAGCCCTTGCAGGTTGTGTTGCGAATCTCAAATTGAGAGTCGGCGAACAATTATTTGAAGGGCATTCACATGATTTATCGAAATTTGGGGTGGATTTTTCCAATGTGGTTAACCTCCGTTGTCTTGTCCATGCGAGAAGGATTGAAATCCAATTTGATCATCAAACGGTCTATTCGGGTCCCTTTATAAGGGGAATAGGTAAAATCGTTGGAACAAGAATTGTTTTTGATGGAACGGGGAAAGTAAGTAATTTTAGCTTGGGACAAAATATGGGATAGTCTGTCGTGCGGTATAATTGGCACTGACGTTTATAGCGTCTAGATTCTTCAGCGTTCCGTCTGTGCAAAAAAAAACAGGTCCGTAAGGGCCTGTGGTACCTATTTTTGTATAGGTTCTGTCCGCTGTTTAACTAGATGCAAAGCAGGAGTAAGATGAAAATAGGTAAGAAGGCAATCATTGAATAGAGAAGTACGGCACGCCGCTGGAGGTAAAGGCAGATTGAAAGCAACATTTCGCTGTTGTCCATGCTTTCTATCGTGCCGCTATCGCCTAACACACCTGGTTTTACTTCGATAACCTGACCATTTGCATCTTCTATTTTCCAGCTCGACATCCATATACCTTTCGCACTCCAAAAATATTTTTTACCGATTAAGCTAATCGTAGCATTGCCTGTCCAAGGACTGTATTCAATATCAGCCACCAAGTAACCATGCTTATCTCGGATTTCGGTGTAAGGGTTGAAGAATCCCTTATTTTTGAAGTTATACTGATTGGACTGTATCGTAGCTCGTGCATCCAAATTCCAGTTACTTGATTCGAGTGAGCCGATAACATTCTCGTTGGCATACAATTTAAATTTAGTTCCCAATAGGTTAGTTTTCCAGTTGTAAATAGATTTCGTTTTCATAACTGTTTATATGTTGATTTTCTGGATTAGTATAAGTAAGGTAGCCGTTGTTACAGTTTATACAAAAATAATTCAGATTACCGGCACGGTGAACAATGCGTTCTACTCGAAGGACACTTCAGCCGTCTGGGAGGGGATCGTGTTTTGAGGGTTAGGTTCTTTTTCTATAAAATTTAAAGTTACCTCGTTGTTCTGATTCGAGTGCGCCCTTTTCGCAATAAGCGGTAAGCTGAACGGAGAACTTATTGCTGTGAACACTGTCTATATCCAGTTCTTTCAATACCTCAGAAACCCGTTTGGGCTTATCGAAAAAGTCGGAATCATAGATGAGTTTGTCTAACTTTTTGTTGATGGTAATGCGCTCCTGAACATCGGGCGGCAATGAATAGGGGGCTCCGAACTTAATATCTTCCTGAAAAAATGTCTTGGGTTGAATCTGAAGGCTGCTACATAAAAGGAGAAAATTGCTCAACGTGAGGTCTTTGCCCCTTTCTATCCCATTAAGAGTACCTACTGAAATACCGGTCAGATTGGAAACATCCCGTATAGAATAATAGAGTTCATTGCGTCTGGCGCGAAATCGCAGACCAATTGACGCTAGTTTTTGTTTGTCGTTGTCCGTCATACAACGAATTGAGTGACAATTTGCGCAAAAATATGTCTATAATTTTGTTTTAAAAATTGCTTATATGAGAATTTATTTTTATTTTCGGGTGAGATGTCAGTAAACCCGTTTATCGAGTTGTTGACAATATCTAGCGTATTATGCACTTTGTAATTTCAACCCTATATCACCTGTCCGATAGGTTTGTTATTGGACCATCATGAAAAACATATAGACAGCCAACTGCGCAGCCCGCATACCCGCAAAAGAAGTCGTGTCAGCGGGCTGCACTAGGCACCCGGCCAAACTGTCTATTCCTGGATGGTCAGACAAACTTGGACTGGCGCACCAGACATAGGTCTACTACAATATGGCTGCAATATGCATTTTAATACGTTAATGATCGCTCATGAAATAATAAATCAAGTAAAATACAATCAGTACACAAACAGCTATAATGATTGTACGCTTAATATTGCGTCCTGCTGGAGCATCATCTTTTTCTTCTGTCGCCACCTCAGGTAATTTCTCATCCTGCTTCTCGTGGCTATATTCGGGATTTTTAAATTGTTCTTCCATTTTTCTTAGTGTTGTTCGTTGACAATAGAACAGTTTTGTTTATGAAATCGTTTACAAACTGGGGAATTGCTGTGTAATAATGTATCGGTTGGTCCGTTTAAAACTTGGAATGTGAATAAATAAAATGGCAAAGCATTGTGTTTTTTCCAGTATTTGTATACATTGCACTTCACATAAACACGAACAAACCTAAACAGCCCGTAAACGTATGTTTACCATCGCTTTCGTGTTGGATAGGTCTTTACTGAAAAATAAAAACATATGAAGAGGAGAACCCTTATTGGTACATTGCTGGCCGGCTGTATGCTTTTGGCTGTCAATCCAACTTTTGCACAGAAGGCAGCAAAAAAGGAAATTGGTCTACAGTTGTATTCTGTACGTGAGGAGATTGCAAAAAATCCTAATTTTGATCAGATTTTGCAAAAGATAGCAGCGCTTGGTTATACCGGTGTGGAAGCTGCTGGCTATAAAGATGGGAAGCTGTATAATTTAAGTCCGGAAGAATTTAAAGCTAAAGTTGAAAAAGCGGGGATGAAGGTCTTGTCTTCACATGCAACGAAAACATTATCAGCACAGGAGCTGGCTTCAGGTGATTTTTCAGAATCTCTAAAATGGTGGGACGAGTGTATCGCCACCCACAAAGCTGCTGGTATGAAATATATCGTGACGCCATGGATGGAGGTACCCAAAACACTTAAGGATCTGGAGACCCAGTGCCGTTATCTGGATGCGGTAGGCGCAAAGTGCCGTGAGCAGGGAATTTTATATGGCTATCACAATCACGCGCATGAGTTCAAGAAAGTAGAAGACCAAGTCATGTACGATTACATGCTGGAACATACCAACCCAGAAAATGTATTTTTTGAGATGGATGTATATTGGGCTGTGATTGGTGATGTTAGTCCGGTTGACTACTTCAATAAATACTCAGGAAGATTTAAAGCTTTGCATATTAAAGATCATCGTGAGATCGGTCAGAGCGGTATGGTAGGATTTGATGCTATTTTTAACAACGTGCAGACTGCTGGACTAAAGTATCTTTTCGTTGAGCTGGAAGAAACAAACAACGACATTTACACGGGCCTGGAACAAAGTATTGATTACTTGAAAAAAGCACCTTTTGTAAAAAACAGTTATTCAAAATAAATCGGGAATCGGGAGAAAATTGACGATGCTGAGACAATTGTCCAGTTATAAATTTATTATTTTTCGTTAACTTGAATGGTGTAAAGAAAGATTTTTAAATCGTATAATTTCACACCAGATGAAACGGATAATTGTTGCTACAGATTATGCTGCAGAGGCTGAACATGCCTTGAATTTTATATTGGAGGTCTTTGATGGGAAGGAATATGAGCTCGTCTTATTTTCGCTTCAGAACCCTTCCATTCATGCCATGAACGCACGTCTTTCTCCCGACACCTTGTTCAAGATGTTTGAACATCAGAATAAAATCTTACAGCGCAAAGCAGAAGCAGTGACGGCGCAGCATGGAATTACCACTATTCCGTATTTAGCGACGGGATTGTTTTATGACCAGATTACCAAGTGTATTCAGGAAACTAACGCTGATTTGTTGGTCATGGGAATGGCCAAACGCTCATTTGACCAGGATATGCTGGGCAATACGACTACCGCTGCAATCAGTAAACTGAAGATTCCGATTCTTTCGGTGCCGCTGGGGGCTGAATTTACCGGATTAAAACATATCCTCTTCGCCTGTGATATCGTGCGTGGTGTACAGAAAGAAATCCTCGAAAAAGTGAAGAACTTTGCTGCAGAGTTTGACGCCACATTGGAGGTTCTCAATATCCGCAAGACCGTTGAGCAATTAAATGAAGAAAAAGGTAAGGAAACCCGTGAAGCAATCAATAACGTCATGGGTATAGTCAGCTATTATTATAAAAATGTTACCTCCAATGAAGTCGTTAAAGCTATTCGCGATGAAGTTAAAGTAAGTCATACCGACCTGCTGGTGATGATTCCTTATAAATACGGTTTCTGGAGCTCCCTTACCCACCGCAGCAAAACACGGATGATGGCGTCTGGCCTTGATGTGCCGTTACTCACCATATCCATATAGGGACTGTTTCGTACGGGGTAGACAGCAGCCTCTTGTGACGTGTCTATTTAATTGACCGGCATATCGAATGTCCTATACGTGATTTGCATTTTGTCCAATTTATTGTTGTTAAAACACAACCGTACATCTGTATTCTTAGGATTTGCCTGCTCTGTATCTTCATTAAAGGAAAATGCCCATTCTGTGTATTTTTCCATGATAGGATCATACAATTTGTGCAGCGGTTTATCCGATAGGCTGAAGCTAAACGAAGCGAAATCTTGTGACTGATAGAGTTGCTTTATTTTCGTATGGGTGGTGGCGGCATCATCCCCGATCCGGACACCAAGAAGACAAATTCTGCCGTAGATTTTGTTGATGTTCAGCGTTGGCACCGAGCTCTACTTGTCAATTCACCCGTTTGCCTAGAATCTTCAAACTCCGTTCCTGCTCATCCAAGATAGCAATATTAGGTAGGTGAGCCCATTCCTGAAATCCCATTTTCTTAAACAGTGCGATACTGGGTACATTGTGCGCAAAGATAAACCCCAAAAGGGTGTGGACTCCGAAGGCCGGTGCACGGTCAATACAGTGTTGGAGTATTTGGCGGCCCAATCCTTTACCGCGATAGTGTTCGTCGATATAGATACTGATTTCTACAGTTGCATCGTACGCAGGACGGCCGTAAAAAGACTGAAAACTAGCCCATCCAAGGATATGACCAGTTTCGTCCTCAACCATCCAGAGAGGGCGCTTTGAAGGGTTGTGGTCGTCAAACCATTTTTGTCTGCTAGCCACAGAAACTGGACTTGTATCCGCGGTGACCATTCTCGATGCAATAGTCGTATTGTAAATAGCGACAATACGGGGTAAATCTTCTTGTAATGCGTCACGAAATATTAGTGAACTCATGTATGTATTCTGGAATTATGTTCAAAAATATCAGTTTTTGGGCGATAGTTGGCATGGTCTGCAAAAGTTTTTCACTTTTGCAAATTGTCGTAATAGTCCATTCGACAGCCCTGAAATGCATCGTACAAGTATGAGCTCTTTTCTTTCGATCGATAGAAGGCCGTTATATTAAGCTATTACGAGCCAGGAGTAGCCTTACTATCGATCGTATCTATTGGCGTCAGTGATTTACATCATCGTCCATTTCTGATCGGATTGTCCTGAAGCGATTACGGTTTCGATAAATTTCATGCCGCGCATTCCATCATTTACGGTAGGAAAATCCAATATAGCTTCAGATGGTTGAACACCATTTAATTTCGCCCGTATTGTCGATGCAAAATTTTTGTAGATATTAGCAAACGCTTCTATATAGCCTTCTGGATGTCCGGCCGGCAAGCGGGTATTGTGCTGAGCCATGGGGCAGAGGTAGGACTGGCCTGCACGGTATGTTTGTGCTGGTTCATTTAGCCATTTCAGTAGGAGCGTATTCGGATCCTGCTGGTTCCATTCCAATCCGGCTTTTTCGCCATAGACCCTTATTTTTAACGCATTTTCTTCCCCTGCGGCTACCTGCGAAGCTGACAGTACGCCTGTCGCACCATTTTCAAATCCCAGCAGAACATTGCCGTCATCTTCTAGCCGTCTTCCTTCCACGACGATACGGAGATCGGCACATACCTTTGTGATTTTTATACCTGAGATATACTCAGCCAAGTGGGCTGCATGGGTGCCGATGTCACCCATGCAGCTACTGAGGCCGCCTCTTTCGGGGTCTGTTCTCCAGGCGGCAAGAGCAGATTTTTCTTCGATTAGGGTACTGAGCCAGCCCTGCGGATATTCGACCATAATTTTACGGATATGGCCCAGTTTGCCGTCTTGGACCAGTTGGCGTGCCTGTTTTACCATAGGATATGCCGAGTAAGTATAGGTAACGCCCAGAAGTAAGCCAGTCTCGTTGACTTTTTTTTGCAATAATTCGGCTTCTTTTACTGAAAACGTCATAGGTTTTTCCAGTATAACGTGGAATCCATGTTCCAGGGCAAGCATTGCCGGCTCAAAATGAGCTACATTTGGCGTCACAATACTCACAAAATGCATTCGTTCGTCAGCTGGCAACTCACTTTCATGTACCATCATTTCCTGAAAATTTGAATAGATCCTATGCTGTGGAAGCGAAAGGAGTTCTCCAGATTCTTTCGCTTTGACCGGATCAGAACTCAAAGCACCGCAGCATAGTTCGATCTGCCCGTCCATACTTGCGGCCATGCGATGTACAGTGCCAATAAATGCATTCTTACCTCCACCCACCATTCCCATTCGAAGTTTTCTAATTTCCATAATAGCTGTGTTTAAAACTGTTATTCTTCTGCTATTCCTATCAATTTTTTGTTTAGCTCACTGTCGCCATCGGATCCGGCAAAATTGTCGAATGCCCGGTCGCCCACCCGGATAATGTAGTCCTTTATATAGGCGGCCCCTTCCCGAGCTCCGTCTTCGGAGTTCTTAAAAGCACATTCCCACTCCAGCACTGCCCAACCCTGAAAGTTGTATTGGGTCAATTTGGTAAAAATAGCTTTGAAATTTACCTGCCCATCACCTATAGAACGAAAACGCCCTGCTCGGGCCTGCCAATCCTGATATCCTCCATATACACCCTGACGGCCAGATGGATTAAATTCGGCGTCTTTCACATGGAACATTTTAATCCGTTCGTGGTATAGATCTATAAACTGCAGATAATCGAGACATTGCAGAACAAAATGTGAAGGATCATACAGAATATTTGCGCGCTTATGAAAGTTCACTTTTTCCAGGAATAGCTCGAAAGTAACTCCATCATGTAGATCCTCTCCGGGATGAAGTTCATAGCAGAGGTCCACGTCATACTCTTCGCAGGCATCCAATATAGGCAGCCAGCGCTTGGCGAGCTCATCAAATCCCGTTTGGGTCAGATTTTGTGGACGTTGTGGCCAAGGATATACATAAGGCCATAGAAAAGCACCGCTAAACGTTGCCAAGGCCTTTAACCCTAGATTATGGCTGGCTTTGATCGCGTAGTGCAGTTGCTGTACAGCCCATTGTTGACGTTCATTAGGTTTGCCATGCAGTTGCTGTGGTGCGAAGCCGTCAAATAAACTGTCAAAAGAAGGATTGACAGCGATCAGTTGTCCCTGTAAATGGGTTGATAATTCGGTAATCTCCAGGCCATGGGAGCGTACGGTGTCCTGAAGCCGCTGTACGTATTCCAGATCTTCGGCAGCTTTTTGAAGGTTTATCAATCTGCTGTCCCAAGTGGGAATCTGAATTCCTTTGTAACCGATGGAAGCAGCCCATTCACATATACTTTCCAAGGTATTAAACGGTGCTTCCGTACCTACAAATTGTGCTAAAAAAATAGCTGGTCCTTTAATTGTTGTCATTGGTTTTCGTTTTTATTGATGTTTAAGCCCATGCGCGATCGCCTTTTTTATAAGGCACATCCCCTTCATATCGGCCAGGTGCCTGGTTGTACCGCAATGCTTGTTTGGCGCCAATTTCGGAGGAGAAATAACCCAATAGTGTCAATTGTTTAAACATCGTGTAATAATGATTGGGCAATTCTTGCTTTTGGGACATATATTCTTTTGCCTCTTGATCGATGGAAGTCAATAATGCGAGCCTTTGCTCAGGTGTTGCCTTCACGAACGGGAAATTGTGCATTTTTTTACACGCGGTATCTAACTTGTCTATCCCCTCGAGGAAGACCTCCTGATCGGCCACTTCGTAGCAGTCGCGGACGATGACCGTCATAAAGGCGCCGACTTTGGCTGCTTTAGCTCCCGGACTTTTTTGCGTCGTCGGAAGTATAGTATCTGCTACTTCATCCAGAAATGCCAGCTGTTCGGGAGTAAAGGTGAGTTGTTCCTTTAGCTTCCGTACTCTGCCGCCGCTACAACCCGTCAAAAAAGCGTGGCCTCCAATCACTGCTCCGCCAGTGAGTAGGGTTATCATTTTTAAAAGTGTTCTTCTTTCCATTGACCTAGATATTATTTTTCTTGAGCTCATTGACGGCGTGATCTACAGCTCTCGCTGTCAGTGCCATATAAGTTAACGACGGATTTTGGCAACCCGAAGAGGTCATACAGGCACCGTCGGTGACAAATACATTGGGGCAGTCCCATACTTGATTCCATTTGTTGAGCACCGACGTTTTGGGGTCCAATCCCATTCTTGCAGTTCCCATTTCATGAATACCATGTCCCATGGCATGTCCGCTGTCCCAGGTCTTAACGTTTTTTATCCCTGCGACGGTAAGCATGGCTTTCATTTCTTCCTGCATATCTTTCCGCATATTCAGCTCATTCTCCTTAAGCTCTGCATCCATTGCTAATACAGGTAATCCCCATTTGTCTTTTCGGTCTTTATCCAATGAGATTTTATTCTCGTGGTAGGGGAGTATTTCTCCAAAAGCTGTCGCTCCGATGGTCCACTGGCCGGGCTCTGTAAGGGCATCTTTAAAATCGCCACCAATATTTAGTTCGGCAATATCTCTACGCCAGCCTTCGCGGTTAGCTGATCCCTGGTACCCAAAGCCACGTAGATAGTCTCTTTTGTCGTCGCCAATATTGACAAATCGAGGAATATAAAATCCGTTCGCTCTTTTGCCAAATATGTACCTATCTTCATAACCCTCCACGTCGCCAGAAGCACCGATGTTGTAATGATGGTCCATCACATTATGCCCAAGCTCGCCGCTGCTACTGCCCAAACCTTCCGGCCAGATGTCCGTTGCTGAATTAAACAGAATCCAGGTGCTGTTGAGCGAAGAGGCACATAGGAAAACTACTTTGCTCTTAAATATATAAGTTTGATTGGTCTCGGTGTCGAGGATCTCGACACCACTCGATTTTTTGGTGTTTTTGTCATAGAGCACCTGGGTGACCAACGAATAAGGTCGAATAGTCAAGTTACCGGTTTTCATTGCAGCAGGCAAGGTGGAGGATTGGGTGCTAAAATAGCCCCCAAAAGGGCAACCTTCCCAGCATCGGTTTCTAAATTGACATTTGGACCGTCCTGGAATCAGTGCTGTTAAATTCGCTGTTCTTCCAATGATCAGACGCCGCTGCTCCCCGTATACGTGTTTTATTCGTTTGGCTACCTCTTTTTCTACACAATTTAATTCCATGGGGGGTAAGAAGTGTCCGTCTGGAAGATGCGCAATATTTTCGATTGACCCACTGATTCCTGCAAACTTTTCTACATAGTCATACCAGGGGGCAACGTCATTATAGTCAATAGGCCAAGGAACAGCTATTCCATCCCGTTCATTGGCTTCAAAGTCCATCTGGCTGAACCGGTAGGACTGCCGTCCCCATAAGGTCGAGCGTCCCCCCATACGGTAGCTGCGCCACCAGGTGAAGGGCTTCAGTTCGGTATAAGGACAGTCCTCTTCATTTACCCAGCCATCCATGACGGCTTCTGACGCAGCCCAGCCACGATGAATGACTGGATATTTTCTTTTTTGTTCGACTGTTGTATATCCGCGGTGCGGCAAATCCCATGGTTCTCGTAGGGCGGATTTATAATCTTTGATATGCTCGTAAGGACCACCACGTTCCAGCATCAAGACTTTTAAGCCCTTTTCACAAAGCTCTTTTGCTGCCCATCCGCCGCTGATCCCAGAGCCCACCACAATGGCATCATACGTGTTTGTTTCCATACCTGGTCATTATTGAAATTGTATCCATAATTTAGTTTTAGGTTTATCGCACCCAATGCTCCCTGGGTAGCGTTTAAACGAGGTTCCCTTTATCGTAGCTTAAATTTACAGCATAGTTATAGGTCTATTCAACTGCTATTTGAGTAAAAAAATATGCTATCTTGTCGTTTGTTGCGTTTATTGTTGTATATTATGTGTTTAGATAGCAGATGTCTGCTACAACTTTTTTTGAGATGAAAACGCTAATTCAGAAAATACATGTCGAAGAACATTGTTCATTTGCCTGCCGGAGGTATAGTACGCCCAATTTTGAAACGGCGTGGCATAGGCATCCGGAGTGTGAATTGATCGTCATGACAGAGGGGAATGGCACTGCGCTCATTGGCGACTATATCGGAGATTACCAGAAAGGAGACGTATTTTTTCTTGGTTCGAATCTGCCACATTGGTTCCGGAAATCTAGACATGACGCCGTTGGAAGCGCTATTGTTGTTCATTTTTTAAAAGATTTCTGGGGCGCAGATTTATTGGCTTTGCCGGAGATGCATACAATAGCCACATTGGTCAAAAACGACAATGTGGGGATTAGACTTCATGGACAGCTAGCACAGGAAATCAGCCGATTGGTTAGACGAATAGAAAATGCCGAAGGTGTCGCTCGCCTCATGCAATTGCTAAAGTGTCTGGAAAGGATTGGCTCATCCGAGGAGCAGGAGGTGATTACTATGGTGTTTGACACGTTTTCAGGAAGAGAGGAAAACGGTCTTATAGAGGCAATAATAGACTATTCTTTTAAAAATTTTCTCAATCCAATATCACTCGAAAATGTCGCTTCAAGCACTAACATGTCTGTTTCTGCATTTTGCCGCTTCTTCAAAAAAAATATTAAAAAAAGTTACTTTGATTTTATCAAAGAGCTCCGGATTGGTCACGCTTGCAAATTATTGCGGGAGACAGATCGACCTATTCTTGATATTTGCTATAATAGTGGATATAATAGCTGGGCTCATTTTAGCAAACAATTTAAAGTGGTGACAAAGGTGTCACCGCTAAAGTATCGAAAGCAGTTTCGTGGGCAGTAGCTTACGGATTGCTGTTTCGATACGGGATTTTGTATTGACACGGGATTTTGTATTTAAATTAGATTCTTTCAACAAATTGTATCAAACAAATTCGTATCAAATTCGCACCATGTTCGGATGCTTGGCAGACAACAGCCAAACTAGAGCCAGACCTCGACCAGACCCCAAGCAGTAAATGTCTGGTCGGAGACTGATCTATAGCCGTTTAAGTATCGCTCAGCAACGCGAACATTCCGAAAAAGATCCGAAGACAATCCGATATTTATTACCCCTTCAATTAAGGTTAGGAAAATGATGCCCTATCGTGATTGTTGAAAATTTAATCCAAATGGCCATTTGGAATATAATCCAGAGAACTTGTTGATCTTATATAATGTTGGATGGTATAGTCTCCGTTTCCACTAGTAATGGTGGCATATCCGGACATGTTTATACGGGATTCCATTTCATTGTGGTCAACAACAAAATTGAACGTTTGTTCATCTTTTACAGTCAAATAGAATTAGAAGAGTAAGACATATCCCTATCTTTTTGATTGGACTGATTGTTATGTGATTCATTCTGGATGCAAAGTTATTTTTGCAATATCCAAACCTGATTTTTGTCATCATATTGGGCAGGGACGTCATTTTGATGAATATCAATTAATTTAAAATCGCTACATGGGATGCTTCCGTCAATTTTAGCAGAGTATGTGATTTTGTCTTTTATACCTGTTTTTAACTCAATATAAAACGTGCCGTTTTCTACTTTTTCTAAATTTACAGCAAGGAACTTAGCATTTTTGTTTATCGTAAACATCAGTGGTACAGGTTGGTCATCAGGTCTTGTTTTATATATTTTAATAGACTCAGGCGGGTATACCGGAGTGTCAGCAAATATTAGGTCCTTTCCATCGTTATCAAGATATTTTATATTAGCGATCAAAGGAACGTAAATTTCTGGACAGGCAATAATTCCGTCATTATCCTTGCATGATCCAACACTGAGCAGGATAATCGGCAGTATAAAAAGCTTTACGTATTTTTTCACAGCTAGTTTTATTGGTTGCTTATAGAACGTGTTCCACGGTGCTTTCGCTACATACTACGTGTTGTGAAGCGAGACACATAGAAATACAAATTTAAAAAATGGTGTTCGTTGACATTTTTGCTATCAAAACGGCATCTATCGAAGCCCCTCTATTATGTTTTTTTTTTTTTTTTTCTTTGTAATGAGTTGAAAATGAGATGAAAGGGGGAGTAAAAAAAACGGGATAATTGAAAAATTATCCCGTTTAGTGGAGCTGGAGGGATTCGAACCCTCGTCCAGTCATGGTACTGTATACGCTTTCTACATGTTTAGCTTCTCTTTGATTGTCGGGAGAGGGAAGGTGAGAAGCTTACCTATACCGGACTCCGTATTTGCTAAATCTCGTCAGTGTTTAGCAACATCACACTGACCAGCTCTATGAATCGATGCCTCTGATGTTAAGCGATAGAGCAAGGCTTAACGAGACAAAAGCTAGTCTTAATTCTAAATTAAGCAGCTAAGGCGTAGTTTTCTTCGCCAGTTATAATTTTGAAAGTTCAGATTAAAGTGCTCTACTAACAACGCACTACATGCTTACATAACCGTCTCCATCCTGTCAAATCCGGTCAACCCCAATTATGTATTACAAAGGTACGATTTTTTAAATTAATCCGCAATATGCGAAGACCAATGTTGTCTCGGTTAGCAGGAAAAGGGGACGACATACCAAGGATATGCCACATGTCGCGGCATATCCTCCGTATTGTATTTTTATTTGATTAGTCCAGCACGTTTAAGCAGTGGCTCCACTGCAGGTTCCTGGCCTCTGAAACGTTTGTAGAGTACCATTGGATGTTCGGTGCCACCTTTTGATAAGATATTGTCCTTAAATTTTCTGGCAATCTCGGTGTTAAAAATGCCGTTTTGCTTGAAATAGTCAAAGGCGTCCGCATCCAACACTTCGGCCCATTTGTAGCTATAATAGCCTGAAGAATATCCACCGTTAAAAATATGGGAGAAGGAGGTGCTCATCGCGTTCTCTTTCACATCAGGATATAATTTTGTGGATTCAAACTGCTTATTTTCAAAAGTTTTTAAATCTGTGATGCCTGTTGGATCTTGTCCATGCCAGCCCATGTCAAGCAGGCCGAAGCTGAGCTGCCGCATCGTTGCCATACCTTCAAGGAAAGAAGCGCTTTCGCGGATCTTTTCCACAAGTTCCATGGGAATCACCTCACCTGTTTCGTAATGTCTGGCAAACAGTTCCAGGGTTTCTTTCTCATAGCACCAATTTTCCATGATCTGACTTGGTAATTCGACGAAATCCCAATATACGGATGTTCCAGAAAGAGTGGGGTAGGTACTGTTTGCCAGCATGCCATGCAGGGCATGGCCGAATTCATGAAATAAGGTAGTAACTTCCTGAAAAGTCAGCAACGATGGCTTTGTGGCGGTCGGGCGCGTGAAATTACAGACGATAGACACATGTGGACGCTCCTGTTTACCATTTTGAATATATTGGGGTTTGAAGGAGGTCATCCAGGCGCCATTACGTTTTCCTTTACGTGGAAAGAAATCTGCATAGAAGATGGCGACGAGTTCACCATCATCTCCAGTGACTTCATAGGTCTGGACCTCGTCATGGTAAGTGTCGATATCACTTACCTGCCTAAAATGGATACCAAACAAACGACGTGCGACCTCGAAGGCACCTTGTAGGACATTTTCAAGCTTAAAGTAAGGTTTTAATTTTTCATCGTCTAGATTAAAACGTTGTTGTTTGAGCTTTTCCGCATAATAGGCTCCATCCCATTTTTCGAGCCGTTCGATGCCATGTAACTCTTGAGCAAATTCGCACAGTTCTTTAAATTCCCGCTGTGCCGCAGGTTTTGCTTTATCGAGGAGGTTATTCAGGAATTCGATGACTTTTGCTGGGCTCTGTGCCATTCGTTCTGCTAGCACAAAATCCGCATGTGTTGCATATCCTAATAGTTTGGCACGTTCGAAACGCAGTCTGACGATTTTTAGAACATTTTCCACGTTGTTGTATGGGTTGTTCTGAAAAGCTTTACGTCCTGCGGCCAAGGTTATTTCTTTGCGTAACTCGCGGTTGTCAGCATATGTGACGAAAGGCAGGTAGCTGGGAAAATCCAGTGTAAAAAGCCAGCCTTCTTTATCGTTGGCTTTGGCTGATGCATGGGCAGCTTCAATAGCTCCCTCTGGCAGGCCGCTCAGGTCTTTCTCGTCGGTAATCAATAGCTCATAAGCATTGGTCTCAGCAAGGACATTCTCGCCAAATTTTAATTTTAAAAGCGCTAGTTCGGAATCGATCTCACGCAGCTTTTCTTTTTGCTCTTCGTTTAAAAGCGCTCCATTGCGAACAAAATCTTTGTATGACTTTTCCAATAACGTCGTCTGTTCGGCCGTCAGCGTCAGCTGCTCTTTTTGATCATAAACAGCCTTGACCCGTTTGAACAGGTCGAAGTTCAATGTAATATCGTTGGCCAATGCGGACAATTTGGGTGCGACATCCTGGGCAATTTTTTCCAGCTCATCGTTGGTTTCTGCCGAGTGCAGATTGAAAAAGATGTTGGATAATCTATCGAGTGTCTGTCCGGCATAGGACATTGCTGCAACCGTATTGTCGAATGTTGCCGGTTCGGGATTGTTAATGATTGCATTGACTTCGTCTTTGGTCATTTGAATAGCTTCGTCAAATGCAGGGATATAATCTTCATTCTTTATTTCAGAAAACGGAGCAGTATCGTGCTTCGTTTTGAACTTTTCTGTTAAAATACTCATAGGAGTAAATGTAATAAATATTTGTCTGAAGCGCTAAAAACAACGTGAATTATGTGTTATGAGCTTGTCAAAAAACTTTAGACCGGCAAACTGAGAAAGCAACAATTGTTATCTATGCTGATTGGATGGATATAGTAATTGGAGACTCTAAGACTTGCTAAGATAGAAGAAGTGCGTTTCTGATCCGAAGAATAAAGAAAAAAATCCTAGAGGTGACGGATTCATAAGCGAAGCTAGACAGGACAGATATTATTATGATCTAGCGGGGATATACAAAAAAATGGATTGTCCAATTGTATGGAGCAACCCATTTTTATGTAGTAGCGTTTACGCTAGTTTGCCTAATGCTTCTTTGATTCTCTTTAATGCCTCGATGAGACTTTCGTCAGACGCAGCATAGGATAAGCGGATATAGTTATCATTGCCAAATGAATCTCCTCCTACGGTAGCGACGTGTCCTACATTTAGCAGGTACAGGGCCAGGTCCGCGGAATTGTTGATGACATTGCCTTGCTGATCTTTTTTGCCAAAGAATGATGAAATCTCAGGGAAGAAGTAGAACGCGCCTTCAGGTAAGTTTGTTCTTACACCGGGGATGTCGCTCAAAAGATCATAAACTAATTGGCGGCGGCGGGCAAATGCTTCTTTCATCTTGTTGACAGTTTCCAATCCCTGCTCGTAAGCAACAATACCTGCACGCTGTGAAATAGAGCAGGTGCCTGAAGTGGTCTGTCCCTGCAATTTATCGTTGGCTGCAGCGATAGTTTTATTTGCAGCGATGTAGCCAAGACGCCATCCAGTCATTGCGAAGGCTTTAGAGAAGCCATTGACGATGATAACGCGGTCTTTGATGCTGTCAAACTGTGCGATAGATTCATGTTTATCGACAAAGTTGATATGTTCGTAAATCTCATCCGATAGAATGAAAACCTGTGGATACTTTTCAAAAACTTTCGCTAACGCCGCCAGCTCATCTTTACTATAAACAGTTCCGGTCGGGTTGTTCGGCGAAGAAAACATAAACAGCTTGGTCTTTGGTGTAATGGCGGCCTCCAACTGCTCTGGTGTAATCTTAAAGTTATTATCAATTTCGGTATTGATAAATACCGACTTACCTTCTGCCAAAACGACCATTTCGGAGTAAGATACCCAATACGGCGTAGGGATAATGACCTCATCACCCGGGTTGATCAAGGTTAAGATGACGTTAGACAAGGACTGCTTTGCACCTGTTGAAACAACAATCTGCGATATGTCATAATCTAGGTTGTTTTCGGTCTTCAGTTTATTTACAATTGCCTGGCGCAATTCAGGGTAACCCGGAACTGGAGAGTAGCGCGTCCAGTTTTCGTCCAAGGCCTTCTTTGCGGCATCCTTTACATGTTCAGGCGTATTAAAGTCAGGTTCACCTACGCTAAGGCTAATAACATTTACGCCTTTCGCTGCTAATTCGCGGCCCAACTTGGTCATTTTAAGTGTGGCCGATTCGGACAAATTATTTATCCTGTCTGATAAGTATGATGATGTGCTCATGGTAAGACAAAGATATTATATACGTTGCAAATAATCTTCTTTATTTTTGAAAATTTACAAAGAAAAGCCGTGTTTTTATTGGGGCTTTGCTAACAAAAGCGGGGGGCGATAGCCACACTTGCATGAATTGACACTTTTTGACCAAGCTGTTAAAAACTAATCAGCCACATTTGCCGTTATATCTTTACCTTTGCCCTACAACATTATTGTCATGTCCAAACAAAGAAGATTGGTTTTACTATCGTTGTTTACGGGAATAGGTTTGATGATCATCAAGTTTATCGCGTACTTTTTGACCGATTCGAGTGCGATCTTTACCGATGCTGCCGAGAGCATCGTCAATGTCATTGCGTCAGGTTTTGCTTTTTATAGTATCTACCTGGCGGCTCAGCCCAAGGATGAAAATCACCCTTACGGACATGGGAAGGTCGAGTTTTTCTCCGTATTTCTAGAGGGCGGGCTGATTTTTATTGCCGGCGCCATTATTTTAGCGAAAGCCTGTTACAATATCTTTTTTCCTGCGAATATTACTCATCTTGAGCAGGGTATCTATTTAATCGCTGTAACATCATTGGTCAATTTTGCCATTGGGTTTTACATTATGAAGAGAGGCCGTGCACTGGGGTCGATCACTTTAGTGGCGGATGGCAAACACCTGCAGGTGGATGCCTATAGTACCATTGGGCTAATACTCGGCTTATTGTTGATGAAGCTAACTGGATTTCAGTGGATAGATATTGTGATTTCCATTATTCTGGGGCTTTTTATCTTGTTCAATGGTTACAAATTGCTTCGTCAGTCTATTGGAGGACTGATGGATGAATCAGATACGGCATTGGTACAGGATGTAGTCGAGATTCTAGAACGCAACCGTAAAGCTGCCTGGATTGATGTCCATAACCTTCGGGTACAACGATACGGAAATGAGTTGCATGTTGACTGTCATCTCACACTGCCCCGCTATTTTGATCTGGTGAGGGTGCACGACGAAATATCAGCTGTTGATAAGATCGTGAATAAGGAAATGTCGGTCCGAACGGAGTTTTTTGTCCACGCTGACCCTTGCCTTCCTGAATGTTGCCGCTATTGCCAAGTGAAGGATTGTCCGGTCCGGTCAGAACACTTCGAACATAAAATCAGCTGGGATATGGATAAGGTTATCCGCAATCAAAAGCATTTCTTTTACACAACAGCCGATTAGAATTTCTGGGCTTTCCACTTGAAAGTCATGTTTATACACAGTCTTACTGAGGACGGGGCGGGGGCGGACGAAAAATGTTCTTGAGTATATAAATATGTATAAAAAAAGGTATCTTTGCCTTTTAGCAAAAGAGTTTAAAAATCCTATATGAAGCACATTCGTAATTTCTGTATTATTGCGCATATTGACCATGGCAAAAGTACTTTGGCAGATCGCCTTTTAGAGTATACCAATACCATTAGTCAGCGCGAAGCACAGGCACAATTACTTGATAATATGGATTTGGAACGTGAACGTGGTATCACGATCAAGAGTCACGCGATCCAAATGAATTATAAAAAAGATGGTCAGGAATATATCCTCAATCTGATCGATACCCCGGGACACGTTGATTTTTCTTACGAAGTATCCCGCTCAATAGCAGCTTGTGAAGGTGCATTATTGATCGTGGATGCATCTCAAGGAATTCAGGCGCAGACAATTTCAAATTTGTATCTCGCTCTGGAACATGATCTTGAGATTATTCCAATTTTGAACAAAATGGATCTGCCCGGCGCTATGCCTGAAGAGGTAAAGGACCAGATCATCGATCTGATTGGCGGTGACAGAGATGCGATTATTCCTGCATCAGGGAAGACAGGTTTGGGAGTGCCAGATATATTGGAAGCTATCGTTGAACGTATTCCACACCCGGTGGGCGATCCTGATGCCCCGCTACAGGCATTGATCTTTGACTCCGTATTCAATTCCTTCCGCGGCATTATGGCCTATTTTAAAGTGGAGAATGGCCAAATCCGAAAAGGAGACAGGGTTAAATTTGTTGCGACAGGCAAAGAGTATTTTGCGGATGAAATTGGGACTTTGAAGCTCAATCAGGTACCCAAAGATGTCATCAGCACAGGCGATGTAGGTTACATCATTTCGGGTATCAAGGAAGCCCGTGAGGTAAAAGTAGGGGACACGATTACGCATAGGGACCGACCTTGTGCAGAAGCTATTCAAGGATTTGAAGAGGTAAAACCCATGGTATTTGCGGGTATATACCCTGTAGATACTGAGGATTATGAGGAGCTGCGTGAATCCATGCACCGCCTACAGCTCAACGATGCATCTCTGGTTTTTGAGCCAGAATCTTCTGCTGCTTTAGGCTTTGGCTTCCGCTGTGGCTTTCTGGGGATGCTCCATATGGAGATCATTCAAGAGCGTTTGGAACGTGAGTTTGATATGACGGTCATCACGACAGTACCGAACGTGTCTTATAAAGCTTATCTGACGAAAGATAAAACCGAGGTGATTGTTCACAATCCTTCTGATCTGCCTGATCCAAGCAAGCTGGATACCATTGAAGAGCCTTACATTAAAGCAAATATCATTACCAAATCGGACTTCGTTGGACCGATAATGTCTCTTTGTATTCAAAAACGTGGCACTATAGTGAATCAGCAATACTTGACTTCGGACAGGGTGGAGCTGGTGTTTGAAATGCCAATGGGAGAGATCGTATTTGATTTCTATGATAAACTGAAGACGATTTCAAAAGGCTACGCCTCTTTTGACTATCACCAGATTGGCTACCGTACATCGGATCTGGTAAAACTGGATATTCGTTTAAATGATGAGCCTGTAGATGCGCTGTCTTCGTTGATACACCGCAGTAATGCCTACGATTTTGGAAAGAAAATATGTGAGAAGTTGAAAGAGCTTCTTCCACGCCAACAATTTGAAATTCGTATCCAAGCGTCTATTGGCGCTAAGATTATTGCCAGGGAGACGATTTCGGCACTGCGTAAGGACGTAACGGCTAAATGTTATGGTGGTGATATCTCGCGTAAACGTAAATTGCTGGAGAAACAGAAAAAAGGTAAAAAACGCATGCGCCAGGTTGGGAATGTTGAAATTCCGCAGTCGGCATTTATGGCAGTATTGAAATTAGACTAGAACATTATCTAAATAAAGGAGCTCTTGGGCTCCTTTTAAATACAATAAAATCTCCTAAACATGAATCTTTTAGATGGTAAATTAGTTTCCGAAAAAATTAAAGAGCAAATTGCGCTGGATGCGGCTGCATTTACAACACAGACTGGGCGTAAACCGCATTTGGTGGCTATCCTAGTTGGTAATGATGGGGGCAGTGAAACCTATGTGGCCAGTAAAATGCGCAATTGCCAGCTTGTTGGCTTTGAATCAACGAATATCCGTTATGATGAGTCAATCACTGAAGAAGAATTAATCGCAAAGGTCAAAGAAATCAATAAGGATGATACGATCGACGGATTGATTGTTCAGTTGCCGTTGCCCAAACATATCGATCCGGATAAAGTTACCGAAGCGATTGATTACCGAAAAGATGTCGATGGCTTTCACCCGGTCAATTTGGGACGTATGCAGCGCAATCTGCCTTGTTTTATTCCAGCTACACCCTATGGTATTATGTTGATGTTGGATTATTACAAGATCGATACCGCGGGCAAACATGCCGTTGTGGTCGGAAGAAGCAATATTGTCGGATCGCCAATGAGTATATTGCTGGCACGCAATTCCAACCCCGGAAACTGTACGGTCACCTTGACTCATAGCCGTACCAAGGACCTCAAGGCGGAAGTCCTACGTGGCGATATTGTGGTTGCGGCTATCGGCAAAAAGAATTTTGTGACAGCAGATATGGTCAAAGAAGGGGCTGTAATCATTGATGTAGGTATCAATAGAGAAACGTCTACCGAAACTAAATCAGGTTTTAAATTATATGGTGATGTGGACTTTGAACATGTGGCCCCGAAAGCATCATGGATCACTCCGGTGCCGGGTGGAGTCGGCTTGATGACCATCGTTGGATTGCTTAAAAATACGTTGGAAGCAGCCAAAGGAACAATTTACCCTAAGGCATAATTTTCGTTATTTGGCATAGAAGTTGTAACTATTGAACAGTTAATCATTAATTACAAACTTATGTGAAAGCATCAGGGTGTTAAACTGTTAAGTTAATATACACGGTTCCTGATTGTTTTTAGCCATCAAAAAACAAGATAATCTAATGAAAAAAATTGCACTTTTAGCGGTAGTAGCGGGAGCATTGGTTATGTCTTCTTGCAACAATTCGGAAAAAAAGGCTTCGACAAGTACAGATTCAGCCCAGACAGTAGGTGAGCATGTGGATGCGGCTATTGCAGATTTAAAAAACGCTGAAGAAAATGCGCGTTTAAAAGCCGAACAAGCCAAAAAAGATTTGGATGAAGCAATTGCCAAAGGCGATAAAGCGGCTGAGGAAAAAGCACGTGCAGCTTCTGAAGAAGCCAACACCGCTTGGGAAAAAACTAAAGAAGCGCTGCGCAATGCTGGGGAAGATGTTAAAGAAGGATTAAATGATGCCAAAGATGCAACTGTCGATGCTGCGAATACAGCAGCTGACAAAACAAAAGAAGTAGCAAAGGATGTGGCTGAGGGTACAAAGGATGCTGCCAATGATGTTAAAGATGCGTCCAAAAAAGCTGCTGATGACATTAGCCGTAAAGCCAAGAATGTCGGTGAAGCCTTAAAAAACTAAAATCATAACGACCTCGGTTTACAGGGAAAAAATAAGGGATTTTTTTGAATCCCTTATTTTTTTATTAGGAAGGTTCTAGCAGAATTTTTGGCCAGAAGGACTGATGTGGTATACTTGGCCTTTACTTATAATATTCCCAAAGCAGTTTCGATAGTTTGCGGGTCAATTCTTCTGCCTCATTATTTTTCCCCCAGCTCCGGTCCTTATTGTTTTTGGTGAAGATGCTGAAAACATAATCTCCTTTGGGAGCATTGACCAGAATAACTTCATTGCGGACATCATCTAAAGACCCTGTTTTGGAGGCCGCTTTGACCGTTGCCGGAATCTGGGATAGTCCACGTTCGTCATAAAACATATTACCCAAAAAGCGGTACATACGATCTGAAGCTTTGGCCGAGATCACACGGCCCTCACGAATTAGTGTTACTAAATCTGCCATTTCTTTTGGCGTCGTCTGCCCCCAGCCATATTTTTCCCAGTCTGCTTTTCTGCCTTCTGTCTGTGAATTGACACGTGTATGAGTGAGCTGCAATCCCTCCATTAATGAATTGATCGCCACACCACCACCAGCAAGTTTCTGGTTCCAGATACTCGTGACATTGTCACTGTAGGAAAGCATAAGACCGACCAAGGTTTTGAGGTCGACTTTTGTACTGTCCTTGAAAAATTGCATCAGGCCCGAACCACCGTATTTTTGGCTTTCGCGGTATATAAATTCTTGATCCAGTTGAAGCTGCCCCTGCTCAATTTTATCAAAAACACCGACGAGAATGGGGATCTTAACCACACTGGCAGTCGGGAATATGCTGTCCGCCTGAATACTGACTTCTTTATGTTTTTTCAAATGGTGTACATAGATACCTACATCGCCCTGAAAGCCCTGAATAAGCTGTTTGATTTGTGATTCAAGTCTTTTATCTGTGTAGCGTTTTTGTCCAAATAAACATACGGATATAAGTAGGAAGGTAAATGAAAGGAAAATTTTACGCATAGTCAGGGTTTTATCATTGTCAAATGTGGTGAATATTAATTATTTTTAATATTTAATGGGCTTAAGTTATGAAATATCCCCGATTAGCGAGCATAGTATCTGTGAAAATAACTTGATATTTCATTTTAGGTGTTGATCAGACAGAATATTTGGATATGAAATTATTTATGATTTTGATCGGCTGCAAGCCGAAAAACAGACGTACGGAACAGCACGATATTTTTTTTGGAATTGGAAATGAGCTGAAGGACTTTGTGGAGCCTATTCGGGAGTTCTGGCCTGAAGCTGATGGCAAGATACATATTGATGCCTATCGTGTGGTTCATAAGATAGGCGAATATGAAATCAACGTTATTGACAAAGGGCAAGCAGTCAATCAGGAGCAACCGTTGAAATTATTCTTCGTTAACCTTGGGGGCTATAAGCCGAATGAGTTTGATGAATTCCATTATAAAGAGCTGATCGTCGCAGCCAATTTGGCCAAAGCCACAGAGAAGGCTAAACGCACCGTTTTTTGGAAACACCACAGTTCGGCCCACATTGATGATAAATATGGATTGGATGTGGATGATATTTATGAAATAGAGGACCTGCTAACGGCTCAGGACAAAGAGAAGTTCGCTATCCAGATCTCGGCCAGGGCGGGATTAGATGATGACTTGATTGCCAATGGCTATTTTAAGCTGAGTGCGTTGTAAATAAATGCTGGCTCAGTCCAGGAATAAGTTCGGTCGCTAAATCTTCTAATCTTATACTTGTCATAAGTAGTTTGGCATCTTGAACGACGAAGTGGCTGGTGTAGGAGATAGAAAGCTGAAAAAGAAAAGGTGCTGTCCAATGTTTTGGACAGCACCTGCTGAAAGCAGAATCAGGAATGCTTTTATTGTATGCTATACTTATTCGACAGACTGTTGATTTTGGTGCTGCTTACGGATAACGCTATGCTTTTTGCCATACACAAAGTAAATCAATAAGCCGAGGGCTAACCAGATCGCGAGACGTTCCCAGCTCTCGATCGGTAAAGATGCCATCATCAGTACACATACGAGGATACCCATAACAGGCACAAAAGGAACAAGTGGTGTTTTGAAGGGGCGCTCCAATTTTGGATCGGTTTTGCGCAGTACCAATATGCCGACACAAACTAGCGTAAAGGCAAACAGAGTACCTATACTAACCATATGGCCAAGATCTGATACTGGTACAAATCCTGCAAAGATGCTCACAAATACCATAAAGATTGCGTTTGTTTTCCAAGGTGTCTGCCTTTTGGAAAGATCTGAAAATACTTTGGGAAGAAGGCCATCCTTGCTCATCGAATAGAATACACGGCTCTGGCCAAGTAGCATAACAAGGATGACCGATGTATAACCTGCAATAATCGTAATAATCAAAGCTGTATTCAAGAAATGGTAACCTGTTTTAGCAAATGCAGTGGCGACGGGTTTGGCGTCACCTTTAAACATGGTATAGTTTTCGATACCGGTCATTACATAGGAAAAGAGCACATACAGCAAGGTACAGATGACGAGAGAGCCGATGATACCGATAGGCATGCCCTTTTTCGGATTTTTGGCTTCTTGGGCTGCTGTGCTTACCGCGTCAAAACCAATAAATGCAAAGAATACGACACCAGCTGCGCGCAATACCCCACTGATTCCAAAATGCCCAAAATCGTCGCTTTTGAGGAAGGCCATGAGACTCTGTTGACCGCTCTTAACCATTTCTTCGCCTGGATTCACGGGAATAAAAGGATCGTGATTGGCCGGATTAATGAAGCTCCAGCCCAAGGCGATAAAAATCAGGACTACACCTACTTTTAAAATAACTAATATATTATTTACTGTAGAGGATTCCTGCGTCCCCCGCATCAATAGGAGAGAAAGCAGGCAGACGATGATAATAGCGGGCAGATTGACTACGCCACCTTCCCAGGGGCCCTTGAGTAGCATGTCTGGCAAATGGATATGGAATATCATTAACAGCTGATTAAAATACTGCGACCAACTGACGGCTACTGTGGCTCCGGCCAGAGCGTATTCCAGGACAAGATCCCAGCCGATGATCCAGGCAACAAATTCACCCATGGTGGCATAGGAATAGGTATAGGCGCTTCCCGCCACTGGAATCATGGAAGCAAATTCGGCGTAGCAGAGACCGGCAAAAGCACAGCCTACGGCTGCAATAATGAAAGATAAGATGACAGCTGGGCCAGCATTTTCAGCAGCGGCAATTCCAGTTAAGGAAAATAGTCCTGCCCCAATGATGGCGCCTACACCCAACGCGATCAGGCCTGTGCTCGACAACGTCCTTTTGAGCGTATGTTCACCATTTTCATTTGCCTCCGCGATCAGCTGAGGAATCGATTTCTTAAATAGCATAGGATTAATTCTTTACGATTATTTAGCCTTTTAATTGTTTAATTAATGTCAAATATAAATGATATCAACGACAAAAGGGAAGATCGCGCTTCCCTTTTGTGATAAAATTTTGTATTAAATCTGATTCAGTTGCCTATTTGTATTAGTATGCCGCCGTAAAGCGTTGGTTAATGAACTGTTTTTGCTCGATTTCGTCGGCGATAGCGACCGCAAGGTCTTCAACCGAAAGCCTCGACCTGCCTTCGGCATCAAATACAGGATGGTCCAGGCCAGTCCGGTATTTGCCAGTGCGGATGCCACCCGCCTGGGAATTCATCTCAATGGCGGGGCTGATCATTGTCCAGTTTAGCTCCTGCTCTTTGCGTATCGTGTCAAGATAATCGGCGGCAGCGAGCGCACCTGGTTTAATTTCTTTTGGAAAGTCTGGTGAATCCACAAGACGTTTACCATCGACTACTAGACTCCCTGCTCCGCCGACAACGATAAAACGTTTCACTCCGGCGTCTTTAACAGCTTGCTGGATGGCCAATGCACCTTTGGTAAAGTCTTCATAAAGGTTAGGGTTTGACCAGCCGGCATTGAAAGCCGAGACCACTACGTCTGCTCCCTTCAATGCATTCACAAGCTGTTGGTGATTGTGAATGTCGATCTCGGCCCTAACGATCCGTTGGCCGGAAGGAATGTTGTCAATATGACGCGCGATCGCGATGACGTCGTAGTTGCGCTCGGCTAATTCTTTTACAAGGTGTGATCCAACATAGCCAGTGGATCCAATGACTGCTACTTTCATGTCTTTACGTATTAAATGTGTTACTAAAATCTCTCAGCTTTATCTTTTCCAAATGCCGAATGATATCAGTGTCGACTTCCTGATAGAGCACCTGCAATTTGGAATTGATATTTTTACCTACAATACAAGCCGGATTCGGGTTGTTGAATTTGCCCGGTAGCTCATTTTGTTTGGTACTGAGGTAAATGTCTGCCAAGGTGATGTCTTCGAGTTCAGTGTTTATTCGAATCCCCCCGCCTTTACCTTCTTTGCTGACCAATAAGGATGCTGCTTTCAAAGAGGCGATTTCTTTCCGCACTACACTGGCATTGATCTGAATGCTGGAAGCAATATATTCGGACGGGAGCCATCGGAGGGTTTCGTCCAATTGCGCCAATACCATAATATGTAGTGCTGTTGCGAATCTAAGATTGTGTAACATCCTATTGCTGATTTGTTTTAATAACACAAAGATAATGCATAAGGTTTTAAACTGAAATAAAAATTATTACAGTTTAAATCTTCTGACACTAAGGTGATAATGGATGGTTTTTTATTTTTTCTCGTTAAATTTTTTGTAACTGTCCATAATATAGACTTTTAGTGACTCCTGACTGCTGTTTTGTATGAACTTGTAAGAGGGTCTGAATTGTTCTTTAAATAAGGCAAGTTCAGCGCCGTCCAATGGTGTCAGCTCCTTGATTAGGTTGTCAGTAAATCGACGGTCGACAGTTCTTTTCTCCAGTTCGGCGACTAGGAGTTTGTAGTTAGAGCGGGCTCGTTTTCCTTCTTTGCTGAATATCCGACTTGGGGAAATACGGATACCGCCGCGATTCTGACTGGCGTCCGAATATTTTCCAGCGGTTTTTTCGCGCTGGATTTCTGCTGCCAGGCGACTATCAGTCATCCGCTCGACAATGACCTGATTCAGTTCGATTGTATTGTTCAGTCGGTTCAGATAGATTCTGCGTAAGCTGTTGTCGTATATGAAGACAGTATCCTGTTCGTATCCAGGTGCTTTGATCAATAAAAGGTCGTTTATGTTGGCATTGATGACAAAAGAACCATCTTTGTTGGTCTGCACCTCCTCTTTGTTCCGAAGGTTCTGAATCTGGGCAGCTTCGATTTTTTCACCACTGACAAGTTCCATAATAATGCCTTTAGTTTTTTCCTGGGCAAATAGCTGTCCACTGGTCAACGTGATCAATAAGCAGGTAACAATAGTGTGTATGACTTTCATCCGTATAAATTTGGTTTTAAGCTTTGTTTTTTACATTCCTGGCATCAGATATCCGCAAAGGCGTTTTGTATCATGCAGGCATAGTGTTTATGGTTCAATCCCCACTGGGCGGCCATACATCTCGGCTACCGCCGCCCGGCTGGATTGCGTATCCTAAAAATAACGAATAGATTTTGAATTATTGTGCTAATTTGCCTTCCATATATTATTGTCGGGATTCTTGTCAGGCATCACATGCTCTGGATCCAGTTCTACGGATTGCAGCGCTTCGGTTGTCGGCATTTTAAACTGCCAGACCTGATTCCGTTCCCAGATTTCCACCGGCAGTTTTTTCCGGATTTTTTTGCCTGATACGGTAGTGGCCTCCACGATGATCGGCATAGGAAGTTTTTCGAGATTCTCGACAGTTACGAGTGCACCATGCATTGGATTATTGTTGGCATAAGACACGGATTTGATGCCTTGGTCCATTTGCCAATTGTGGACAAACCAGCCTCGCCAAAACCAGTTGAGGCTTTCGCCGGTACCGTTTTCCATAGCACGGAAGAAATCTTCGGGTGTCGGATGTTTATAGGCCCACTCCTGTATATACTTTTTAAAGGCATAATCGAAACGCTCCTTGCCGACGATAACGTTGCGCAATAGTTTTAGGCCATAAGCTGGCTTGTAATATACGAGCGCGCCGATATTACGTTCTTTCATATTTTGTGGCGTACTCATGATGGGTTCAAGGTTCTGAGCCGTAAAAATATACGATCGGCTGGCTTGAGAACGGTAATATTCACCGTTATTGAACTCTTCTGTAGCCAGTTCGTTGATAAACGTGTTGAACCCTTCGTCCATCCAGCCGTGCTCGCGTTCATTGGATCCGACGATCATGGGAAACCAGTTGTGCCCAAATTCGTGGTTGGTCACGCCCCAGAGGGATCCTGCTCTCGCTTGGTTACCACAGAATGAAAGGGCGGGATATTCCATTCCACCAACGTTGGAGGCTACATTGACAGCAACGGGATAAGGGTATTCAAACCATTTTTTGGAATAAATTTCAATAGCAGCTTTGGTGTATTCTGTAGAGCGTTCCCAGGCATTGTTAGTATTACTTTCCACAGGGTAGGCAGATAGAGCCAAAGCCGTTCGGCCACTGGGCAGATTTATCCTGGCACCGTCCAGAATAAAAGCCGTTGAAGAAGCCCAGGCAATATCCTGTGCGTTATTTAACTGGTACTTCCAGGTAAGCGTTTTTTTGTCCGGTCTGGAACGCTTTACAGTGACTTCCTCGGCAGAGCGTATCAATACAGTTTCGTCGCTACGCTGTGCTTGCTGGTACCTTTTGAACTGCTCTGCAGTAAAAACTTCCTGCGGGTTTAGCAGCTCCCCTCCGAGGACGACGATATGGTTGGCCGGCGCCGTAATCTCTACTTGGTAATTTCCGAATTCGCGGTAAAATTCTCCCGGCCCTGTATAAGGTAGCGTATTCCAGCCACGGATATCATCGTAAACACAGAGTCGGGGAAACCATTGCGCTATAGCATATATTTTACCATTCTTGGTGTCAAGGATACCCGTACGGTCAGCGCCATATTGTGGTACTGTATATTGGTAGGCTATTTTGAAGGAAATTTTTCCGCCTTTACTTTTCAATGGCGCTGGTAGTCGAAGCTGCATGCGAGTATCGTCAATGATATGCTCAATCGCATGGCCACTCACATCGGTCACGGACTGGATTTTGTAGCCACCATCAAAGGTGGAATTGGCATCACCATACCGGCTATTTGTTAGTGGTGAAATAAGCTGTCCGCGGCCCTGCTGGGAAAACATATTTTGGTCCAGTTGTAGCCAGAGATAATCCATATTGTCCGGACTGTTGTTGCTGTAGGTGATTTCAACAGTGCCAGTTACTTGATCATTCTGGTCGTTGAGCGATGCCTGTATTTTATAATCTGCCGCATTCTGCCAGTAGGCAGCACCCGGTTTTCCTGCTGCAGAACGATAATCGTTGCCGTTATTATTGAAAAATAATGGCGCAAAGGCCTCTGTATAGCTGTATTTGGAATTTTGATCCTGGGAAAAGGACGGCAAAGAATAGCTTAGTGCAATTAGACTTAAGGAAGCTAGGGCAACACTTTTCATCATATTTCTTAGAATTTTAATTACGTTAATCGCTCCAATATACAATGAAAAGTGCATAAGGCAAAAAAAAGCTCCTTTTCAAAGGAGCTTGTAACAACTATTTTAAATTGTTCTGATATTCTTCTTCGTTAAATCCGAGCAAAATACCCTTATTATATTCAATCACAGGACGTTTGATCATACTGGTATGCTCTTTTAATACCTCATTGGCACTCTTGACGTCCACTACCCGAGCTTGCTGTTCGGGTGACAGTTTTTTCCAGGTGGTTCCCTTCTTATTAAGCAGAGCCTGCCAATCAACCGACTTTTCCCATGCTTTTAGCTTTTCGTCACTGACACCTTCCTTTTTGAAATCGTGAAATTGGAAAGCTATCTGGTTGTCCTCAAGCCATGTCAGGGCTTTTTTTACCGTATTGCAGTTTTTGATCCCGTATACCTGTAGCATAATAGTAACAAATTAGTGAGCCCAAATTTAATGATTCCCCGAATCTTTTCGCAAGATGTGATCTAGTCTATTTATTTTTTTGATCGAATATTGTACGACGGTAGCCAGCATATGCATCCTGTTCTTTCGGCATAACATGCAATTCAACTGGCCCCTTTTACAGTTTTCAAATGATAGTGTATTTAGTACACTATAAAAATTAGGAAGTAATAATTATTTTTAATAATTTAGTAGCTTTAAGAATTAATAAGATTTAAATAAATCAATAACAGTAATATGAGCCTAAAAGATTTTAAAGGTGTATTGACAGGAGATCAAGTACAAGAGTTGTTTGAAGTTGCTAAAAAGCACAAATTTGCTTTGCCTGCAGTAAACATTATCGGAACTAATTCTATCAATGCGGTGATGGAAACTGCCAAAGCAGTAAACTCTCCAGTAATTATTCAATTGTCAAATGGCGGTGCACAATTTTATGCAGGTAAATCATTGAACAATGATAACTTGAAAGCTTGTGTATTGGGAGCGGTGTCTGCAGCACAGCACGTACATTTATTAGCGGAGCATTATGGTGTAGCGGTTATCTTGCATACTGACCACGCTGCTAAGAAGCTTTTACCTTGGATCGATGGCTTGTTGGACGCTGGTGAAAAGTTCTTCGCACAACATGGTAAGCCTTTATTCTCTTCGCATATGTTGGATCTGTCCGAAGAACCGATTGAAGAAAATATTGAAATTTCAAAAAAATATCTGGAACGCATGAAGCCGCTTGGCATGACTGTGGAAATTGAATTGGGGGTAACCGGTGGGGAAGAAGACGGTGTTGACAACTCAGATGTAGACAGTTCAAAATTATACACACAGCCAGAAGAAGTGGCTTACGCTTATGAAGAATTGTCGAAAGTATCTGACAAATTTACGGTTGCTGCTGCCTTTGGTAACGTGCACGGCGTATATAAACCTGGTAATGTGAAATTGCAACCCGTAATTTTGCATAATTCTCAGGAATATATCCGCGAGAAATATAATCTCACTGCTGAAAAACCTGTGAATTTTGTCTTCCATGGCGGTTCTGGTTCCTCGCCTGAGGAAATTGCCGAGGCGATTTCTTATGGTGCGATCAAAATGAATATCGATACGGATATGCAATGGGCTTTCTGGGATGGGGTTAGAGGTTATGAAGCTAAAAACCATGACTATCTGCAAGGGCAGATCGGAAATCCTGAAGGAGCTGATTCTCCGAACAAAAAATACTACGATCCCCGCGTATGGTTACGCAAGGGTGAGGAAGCATTTGTTGCCCGTCTGAAAGAAGCATTCGCCGATCTGAATGCGGTAGACGTCAACAGCAAATTGTAGTTTGCTTGAATGAATGATTAGGAAGTCGTCCCATAAGTAATTATGGGACGTTTTTTTTGTGCCGAAGTTTAAGACAATCTTTTGTCAAAATAGGTTAAAAACGGAATTCAAAAACGGGATTGGCGTATTTTTTGAAGCAGCAGGGGGAAACCTGGAGGGTGGGATATCGATACAATAACATTCTTAAATCAGGTATGGGAATTTAAAATAGATGGTATAAAAATGAAATTTTTAGGAATTAGTGCAGTTTTCTTATTGATGGGTCAGATTGCGTTTGGCCAAGCGAAACAAAATGTTGGTGATTTCAGTTCGGTCATGGCGACGGACAAAATACAGGTGGAACTAATCAAATCCAATGAGTCATTAGTGACATTTGAAGGACAGAATTATGAAAACATCAAGGTAGTCAATACAAACGGTGCGCTCGCATTAAAGATGAACACGTTAAACATGTTACAAGGCGGCAATATATCGGTAAAGGTGTACTATAAGAGCCTGAAGAATGTGGAGGCCAAGAAGGGGGCGAAGGTATTCGCAACAGCCAATGACCCAGTTGTCGCAGATCACCTGAAAGTTTATGCATCTGAAGGCGGCCTGGTTGACCTGCATGCCAACGCGAAAACCACCGAAGTGAAGGTAACCTCCGGCGCAACAGTTGCGCTTTATGGAAAGGCAGACAAGCAGGAGGTGATCTCCAATTTTGGCGGTAAATATGAAGGGAAAGATTTTAAGACAGCAACGACTACAGTGACCGTAAACGGAGGAGGAAAAGCGGAGGTATATGCATTGGATACAATTGAAACAAAGACACGCGGTGGCGGCGTCATCGATGTGTATGGAAAGCCCGAACAACGCGTAGAAAAGAAAATGGTCGGTGGAACAGTCAGCTTCAAGTAGCAAACTGTCTTGATTTTGTCAATTTTGCAGCGTTGTCATACGAAAGAACCTGGTCTGGCTTATCGTGAAATTTGAGCTAAGATATCGGTTAAAAGGTTTTTTTAGCGATGTTATTCTATTAGGTGTTTAACTTTTTTATTAAAAAGGTCAAATATTTTGTTTTTCTCTTACGCAGCCTTCTTCATTTGTGCTTAAAATACGTATTTTTGTGAGGGAATAATAAAATAGTATTATGGCAAAGCGTAATTATGTTTCAAATTCTACGGAATCTACGCGCATGTTCAAAAATGACTTTTTGGAGTCTTTGACGAAAGTGCATTGGAGTGTACCTTTGATTTTCTATGTACCTGTAGTAATTTTCTTTTCGTATAAAGCTCTCGTTTGGGGCGATGTGCCGTTGTTGACATATATCGGGTACTTTCTATTCGGTCTGGCCTTCTGGACTGCTTTCGAATACGCATTGCATCGTTGGGTATTCCATTATCATCCAACCACCGAGTGGGGCAAACGCATAGCTTTTATTTTTCATGGTGTACATCATGATTACCCAAGAGACCGTATGCGTCTGGTGATGCCACTATCTGCCAGTATTCCTTTGGCCATATTGGTCTATTTGGGCTTTACCCTGTTTTTTTCGAACGAATTTATTCTAGCTTGCTTTTTTTCGGGATTCATGGTGGGTTATCTGATCTATGATGAATGCCATTACGCCATGCACCATGCTAATTTTAAGAGCGGTATCTTCAAACGGATTAAACAGCATCATATGTTACATCATTATTCTGATCCAGAAAAAGGTTTTGGGGTGAGCTCTTCCTTATGGGATGCTATCTTACGCTCAGGCTTTGAAGAGAAAGAACCGAAAAATGAAACATCGAAATTAAAAGAAGAGAAAGCCTAATTGTGCTTTTGTCTTAAACATTATAGAAGGCCTTTGGATTTTTTCAAAGGCTTTTTTTTGTTGTCACCCATCCCGGAGGCGATATTTCAAGTACTGATTGGTGACTGACCATGATCATCAACGAATTGTTTCTTCTGCGTATACAGCCCCTGAGGTAATAGTTTGGCGTTCGGCATCCAGATGGTATTCAGAAAACGACTTTGTGGAGTGACAACCAGACGTCATCGCAAAGGTAACGCCCGAAGTTCCGATATGTTTGGAGAAACCTGTTCTGCGCATTAACAATTTGTGTAATTATAAAAAAATCCTGCGACTTGACGTCTGCAGGATTTTTAACACTCTATTTTCTTTTATTTTAGAACAAATTTGAATCCCAATGAGAAACGCGAAGGTTCGAAGTTAGAGCCATGAGACAGATTCCACCATGGTTTCCAGTCGAAGTGCATCGCCAACGGCGCAGAAGGAATGCGGAACTCTAACCCTAATGCTGGACGGATAGCAAAGTCTGTATGGGTATCGCCATCTTTCCAATGATAATCGTCGTCCCAGTCATCGTGCCATTTTCCATAGTCAATAAAAGAGACTTGTGGACCAACACCAATATACCAAGATAAACCGCGGGTGCCAGCAATACGTTGGTTATACGAATAGTCTACTCCCACAACCGTGATATTGTCTCCAAACAATACTTGCGCGTTTCCTGCATCGTTGCCGCCAAAATTATGCTTGATCTGCGGTCCGAATAATGACTGGCCGTCACCAAGGTCGATTCCGAGACCAATCGCAGTGCGGTAAGGTGTCTGGGCATTCGCCTGTTGATTGACAGCAAAAATAAATGCAAAAAGTGTTAGAATAGGTAGAATTACTTTTTTCATGATATTAAAATAATGTTAGCGTTGTGTTTCTGAAATGAAAACTTTCGCTGTTACAACAAATAGTTTGCCAAAAAAAATGAAAATATGACTCTAATTGTGTTTTGTTGTGTAAAATGTTTGTATTGAGGAGTTTGATTTTTGTTGTTACTAAATCCCTCTTTCCTTAATGTTGATCTTCAGTACTTGTGTCATACAAAAAAAGGAAACGATATTTGGAAAAGTATTGTTCTTGTCATGTAACCGTACATGATCGTAAATAACATGGAAGATATTCAGATTGACAGAAAAAAGATTGAGCAGTGGATCAGTGAAGGCTACGACGTGATTCAGGATGGAAAGCTGTTAAAAGTAGACGGAAACCTGCAGGAGTTTCTGGCACAATTTGCGGATGAGGAGGAGCCAAAAACTTATTTGCTTCAGGAACTGATCACCTGGCCCGAAGAAGAACTCAAAAAATTGTAGATATGCTATGGAACAGATGAAAATTGCGACAGAGAAGATTGTTCCGATCGACTATAATGCGGCAGACCTGCCTGTGGAAATAAGGGAATTGCGTCCGGTCGTGTTTCAGGAAGAGACTTCCTACTGGTGTCTTCTTGGCCCAGATCCACAGCGCGGGATTTTTGGCAGTGGCGAAACAGTGCCCGATGCGCTGGAGGACTGGCTGAGAATGTTGCGGAAACGCCTAACAGACGCCGGTGACGATGATGAAGTGACAAACTTTGTGCGTGACAGTCTGGCTGCCTCCAACCGACAGGTGTGGTAGACCATAGGCACGGTTTATTGCACAAACTTCGAAGTTATTCCGCGTTTTTTGATATAAAAATTCAGAGCCCGTCCGGCTTCGGTGGGGCGGTCGGTACTTAGTATGTCAGCGCCACGATCGATAAAACCTGCATATATCTGAAAGCCTTTTTTCGTCGCTTGTCTATCGAGATTTCCCTGAGTGCCCAATATGCACATAATTCCATGATCGTGCAATATTTTGGTTAATTGGGGATCCGCTTCTCGGCTGCCGACGAAAGCCAACAGGCGATTATCAGGAATGTCCTTTTCGCTGAGCCGGACAAGGTCATCAAGGTTTTTGACGGAGGCAGAAATCATCAGGTCTCCCGCTAGGTTATGTACTTTGCTGGCTTGGCCTGCGCTGTAGGTGATAATGACCACACTCGATTCAGCGCGCTGTTTGCGGATGGCATTGATCACAGATTCGTAAGGTACGTCATTTTTGATGTCCAAAGTAAAAATAACTTTTCCTTTTCCCCAAGCGAGCGCTTCGTCTAGCGTCGGTATTTTATAAGGTGTTATTTTTTTATTATTATCCACGAGACGTAGCTTTTTGAGTTCGGCCAAGGTAAGGCTTTTAACTGCTCCATGTCCTGTGGTTGTACGGTCCAGCGTGTTGTCATGCATAAGCACCAAAGCTGAATCTTTGCTTAGGCGAACGTCACATTCGACAATTACCGGCTGTAGGCTGGCGTTATAGGCAAATGTTTCAAGCGCATTTTCAGGATATCCTGAACTCGGGCCACCTCGATGCAGACTGACCAGCGGGTATCTATTGTCGTCATAGGTGAGGAACTGATAAAGGTCCTCAGCCGAGGTCAGCTGAATACGCTTGCCCACAGGCAGCCCTTCGGTGTCACCGCTATGGCGAAAGCAGCTTGCCAGCGTAAAGACCCATAAGAGCAATAAATAGCGTAGCACCTTTGTCATATTATCTATTATGCTGATTGATCATGCTTACCAAATCCTCCACTGTCGTATTGAGCTGATCGATGGTCAAATGGGCTTGGGTATAATAGGGTTCTCTTTCTGTCAGCTTCTCTTCTATAAAAGCCCTGAGTTCTTCGGGGGATTTTCCAATGAGAATAGGGCGCTTGTGCAGCTTTGACTGGGAAAGCCGGTCGAACAAAGCCTTTGGTGTCATATATAAATAAATCGCATAGCCATTGGCTTTGATCCATTCCATATTGTCAAAAAAGCAGGGTGCACCACCTCCTGTAGAAATGACTGCATAGTTGTCGGCAAACCTGCGTAGCTGTGCACGCTCAAGCTTCCGAAATTCATCCTCCCCAAACTGGCCGAAATATTCGGTGATCGTCATACCGATCTCTTTGACTATTTCCTCGTCGGTGTCAATAAAAGGAAGGCCTAATCTATTGGCTAGTTTTTTTCCCAGCGTCGTCTTTCCGCTGCCCATATAACCAATCAAAAAAATAGGTTTTGGCATATGTTATTACTTGTCTTTACTTAAAAAATTCTCTTCAATCGTTTTTGCTTCAGGAAAATTATGGTAATGCCATTTGCCCATGACATTTCCGCCCTTCAACAGGAGTACACCCGGATTAGCTCTTACCATACTTTTCAGAGGGATCAAATCCGCATAGTAAATTTCGGCTATCAGCTGCATTTTATCGCTGAGGTATTGCGCGTCTTTAGATGCGGAAGCAGTCAACAGGACAATCCGAAGACCATTATAGTCTTTTGAGAGCTGAGTGGCGGTTTGATTGATCTTTTGTATAGCGTCGAGATTTGCTGTAGAAAGATCCTTTGCTACAATCAGCAGGTTATAATATGGATTATTGATAATCTCCTGGGTATGGTCAGCACCGTCTGCATCCGTAATCAACAGATCTGGAATGGGGATATCATAGCCTTTTTTGATTAATCTGCTTTCTGGTTCACCCACTATTTCCCAAGTTTCATCTTCCCACAGTTTATCCGCCATATACACTTTGTCATTCACCTGTTTTGTTTCTCCAGTCTTTTTATTCTTCATTGTGTAGAGCTGTTCGAACACATCGCCCTCTTTGCCTTCGGGCAATACCATCAATGAGGGGATATTGTTGCCGACTTTATACGGTAGGAAGTCGATAAACGGGAGATAATTGACCGTATAGATACCAATGCCCAATGAGACGATGACAGTGATCAGCGTGACGAAAAACTGATTGCCCGAACCTTTAATAATCGACCGGATATGCCTGCGATTAAAAAATATAATTAAAATAAGGGCTAGCAGGATCAGATCTTTTGAAAACGATTGCCAAGGCGTCAAAGGAATGGCATCGCCAAAACACCCGCAGGAAGTGACAACTTCAAAAAATGCCGAATAGAAGGTCAGAAACGTAAAAAATAAAATTAGCAGCAGCAGACCCCAGGCTACAGTATTGGCATAAACACCAAACAGTAATAAAGCTCCTAAAAGAATTTCAAATCCACAGATCACAACAGCAATAGCAGTAGCGTAATCATTGAAAACGGTCAGGTGAAAAACTTCAAAATATTCCTGAAGCTTATAACCAAACCCTGTCGGATCGTTAGCCTTTATCAATCCAGAAAAAATAAAAAGAAGTCCTGTGAAAATTCGACAAAATCCCAGTAGGTAATTTGTTTTTGTATGCTGCTTTGCTGCTGTCATCATCTGCTTATTGTTGTGCTAATCCTAACTTAATTAATGCAAAAACGGCGTAGTTGAGCATGTCCTGGTAATTGGCCTGGATGCCTTCGGAAACGATCGTCTGCCCGTCGTTATCCTCAATCTGCTTCACCCGATGAATTTTCATCAAAATCAGATCGGTCATAGAAGATACGCGCATATCACGCCACGCTTCACCATAATCATGATTTTTCGCTAACATGAGGTCACGCGTCTGGGTGACTTTTTCTGTATATTTTTGATTAACAAAAGCAGGATCCAGGTTGTCATCGCCATCTTCACCAAGATCGATCTGAATCAGTGCCATGATACAATAGTTGATAATCCCAATATACTCATCCACTACGCCTTCGCCGACTTTGGATACTTTTTTGATTTCTAAGGTCCGTATACGCTGTGCTTTAATGTAAATTTGGTCTGTAATGGAGGACAGACGCATAATTCGCCAGGCCGTACCATAATCTTTTGTTTTTTTTATAAATAAATCCTGACAGTGCTTGATCACACTGTTATATTCCTGCATAGTATCCATATTGCGTTTGAAGAACTTGATGAGACAAGTCGAGATTATATGACAAATATAATTAGAAAATAATACTTCTGAAGGTCAAATTAATGTATGATTTACGCTAATTCACAAAATAAATTACAATTATCAAGATATTTTGTCAGGTAAAAGTTCGTAGGTAAAGCGGAGTTCGGTAAATTTGATCTATCGAACGGATCAGGATACGAAAATAAATACAATTTAGTTTCATTGAACGGTTCCCGGGGCAGTGACTGCCTTTGGTATATAAAAGTAAAAAGATATTCATGAGTTTTCAACAACCTATTATTCGCGAAGTGGAGATTATCCGGTATGTACAGCCTTTTCGCGAAGGCGGGTCTTTACCTGCCCTAGTGGATGCCGATGATGGTTTTAGTTATGTGATCAAATTTAGAGGCGCAGGTCAGGGGCGTAAGGCACTGATTGCTGAATTGATTGGCGGTGAACTTGCCAGGCTACTCCAGTTAAGGGTGCCGGAAATTGTGTTTGCCAACCTCGATGAATCTTTTGGCCGTACAGAACCCGATGAGGAGATTCAGGATCTCCTTAAATTTAGTGTGGGCAGAAATCTGGGATTACATTTCTTGAGTGGTGCAATTACATTCGATGCCAATGTTGATGTGATCGGTGCTGAGGAAGCCTCAAAAATTGTCTGGCTGGATGCCCTGTTGATGAATGTTGACCGCACGGTCCGCAATACCAATATGCTCATCTGGCATAAGGAGCTTTGGTTGATTGATCACGGAGCATCATTATATTTTCACCACAGCTGGGACAATTGGGAAGAACAGGCCGTCAAACCTTTTGTTCAAATCAGAGACCATGTACTTTTAAAAAACGCGACAAGCGTGGCGGCGGTCGAAGCGGCATACCGCCCGTTATTCACCGAGGAAGTTTTCCGAAAAATAATGGCAGTTGTGCCCGACGGGTGGCTGGAAGATCCCGAACGCGAACTGTCGGCAGCGGATGCAAGAGAGGTGTATGTTTCCTTTTTAAAACAGCGTGTTGCCAATTCATCCATTTTTGTAAAACAGATTGAAGATGCCCGAAAAAACCTTGTATGAGTATGCTGTGGTACGGCTTGTGCCGCGTGTGGAACGTGAGGAATTTATCAACGTTGGTATTGCGTTATATTGCCGTAAATACCGCTTTGCTAAGATGGTCTATGCTGTGGACGAACAAAAAGTTAGAGCGTTGTGCCCAACTATTGAACTGGAGCTGATTGAGAACCATCTTTCGTCTTTTCAGCGGATATGTCAGGGAGATAAAGGTGCCGGCATGCTGGCTACACTGGACATGACAGAACGTTTCCGCTGGCTTACAGCCAAACGGAGCACCGTCATCCAGTGTTCAGCCTCGCATCCGGGATTATGTGAGGATCCTGACGTTACACTACAGCAGCTGTTTGAGCGCCTGGTTCTCTGATTGTCCGCTTTGATAGCCTGTCTTTTTGATAAAAAGGGTTAATCTATCAATATTATAGTATATTTGTTGTCATATTTACTTTTGAAGATGCATGATTTTTATCAACATATCTACGAGCAGCAGCTGGCTGTTTTAGAAATGCCGTCCAACAAGAAGATCTGTGGCTGGGCGACAAGGATTCTGGATCTGCTTTTTCCGGAGCGCAACTCTGGCGAAATGAGATCTGTGGATGATGTAAAGCTCGCTTTTGAACAGTTTGAACTAGAGCTTGAGCAGCTTTTGAGCAAATCAAAAGCTTGTGGTAGCTGTAATCATGCGGAAGTAGCCCGAAAATTTTTTGAACGTATCCCTGAGCTTTATGAACTGATGTGCTGGGATGCGGATGCGCTGATGGACGGCGATCCGGCCGCGCAGAACAAAAGGGAAGTAATTCGTACCTATCCCGGTTTTTTTGCGATCTGTATTTTCCGCATGGCTAATGAACTGCATCGTCTGGGGATCCCGTTAATTCCACGGATTCTGACCGAGCATGCACATTCCAAGACAGGGATCGATATTCATCCCGCTGCAACCATCGGTCATCATTTGCACATTGATCACGGGACGGGGCTGGTGATCGGTGAGACCTGTACAATCGGTAATTATGTCAAACTCTATCAAGGGGTAACGCTTGGAGCGCTCAGCGTGGACAAGGTGTATTCGAATGTGAAACGTCATCCCACTATTGGAGACCACGTGATCATTTATTCGGGTGCCACTATTTTGGGGGGTGAAACGCATATTGGCCACCATTCAGTCATTGGTGGCAATGTTTGGCTGACCAGTTCAGTGGAGCCGTATACGACCGTTTACCATCAGGCTACATCGAAATTTATTGATTCAAAACCAATCATATAGATATTTATGGGAAATATTATAGATACCATCGGGAATACGCCATTGGTAGAGATTACCCAATTTCACGCAAATCCAGAGGTCAAGATCTTTGCGAAGATGGAAGGTAACAATCCTGCGGGGTCGGTCAAAGATCGGGCGGCATTAAATATGATCCGTTCGGCTATGGAAAGGGGCGAAATTACAAAAGAAAGCAAGCTGATCGAAGCGACCAGCGGCAATACAGGGATTGCTCTGGCCATGATTGCTGGAATCTATGGCTTAAGCCTTGAACTGGTGATGCCTGCCTCTTCCACAAGGGAGCGAACCCTGACGATGGAAGCCTATGGAGCAAAGGTCACATTACTGGAATCCATGGAAATATGTCGCGACTATGCAGAGCAAAAGGCAGCTCAGGAAGGCTATTTCATTCTAAATCAATTTGCCAATCCAGATAACTATAAGGCCCATATCAAAACCACTGGGCCGGAAATCTGGCGCGATACAGCTGGAGAAATAACCCATTTTGTCAGCGCCATGGGCACTACGGGAACTATCATGGGTAATTCGATATATCTAAAAGAGAAGAACCCTGCAATACAGATCGTGGGTTGTCAACCTACGCCGGAGTCTTCCATCCCGGGTATCAGACGCTGGCCAGAAGCCTACCTGCCCAAAATATTTGATCCAAGCCGTGTGGACCGGGTGATCGATATCTCCCAGCAGGAAGCAACGGAACTCGCGCGTGAGCTCGTACGGCGGGAAGGTATATTTGCTGGTATGAGTACAGGTGGCGCATTTGCCGGAGCGTTAAAAATTGCCAATGAAATCGACCGGGGCGTTATCGTGTTTATCGCTTGCGACCGCGGCGACCGCTATTTGAGTTCGGACTTATTTGGTTAGGGGTGAGGTAAATCCTATGCTGATTGTTCAAGGTTCGCTGAGCTTCTTGATCCGCTGACAATAAGCAGACGTAGACGTTGTGGAATTTGCCTCGCTTGGTAAAGTCATACTATTCTGCCTGCCCAAAAGTCAGTAGATTATTATCGGGGTCCAAGATGGAAAATTCCCATTGTCCCCAAGGTTTACGCGTTAATCCGCCATTGGGGTGAATGGCAATGTTCTTCTTCAGGAAGGATTGATAGAGTTGTTGAATATCGTCTGTGCGAATGTAGATCATACCATAGTTATCTTCTGGTGGGAGTTCCCTGTACTCGAAAAAATGGATTTCAACCTGATCTTTTCGGATCATCAGGTAATCGGGATAATCTTCGCTGTTACAGTTTGAGAAACCAAGCTGGTTTAAATAGAAATCGCTTGTGACTGCCTTGTCACGCATCGGCAATTTTGGATGTATCGCTGTTAGTTTCATTATTTAGTATATGTCTTTAGGAAATCCGGAAACGACATCGTCATTTTATTGCGATTCAGGTCGACAATACTTCAACAGAACCATATCCTTCAACAATTGACCATTTTCGTAGATAGGCTGTTCGTAGTTCTCAATAAAAAAATTCTTACGGACGGCGTATTTCACGAAACCGTTGCGTTCGTAAAAGCGGATCTGATCCGTACCACAATCGGCTGTTCCCACAATGAGATTAGGGTATTGATCTGCGTATGTTTGCTGTATATAGCGCAAAATGCCGCTTCCTAGTCCACTGTTCTGAAAGGGAGGAGAAACAGCTATATTTTTTATTTCTAAGGTCGTATCGTCTATTGGACATAGACAGAATACGGCGACGACGCGATCCTGTACCTGCACAACATAGACAGTAGACTTGAAAAGATATTTCTCAATTGCGGCTATAGTTTCATCCGCCAAAAGCAACAGATCATAAGGATAGTCCTTATGATCCGTAACTTGTTTTATTGTTAAACCATCCAGCATATTCAAAAGTTGGTTCAATTTGTGCAGTTGGCGTCAATTGAAGTGGTATAAAAAAATCACATCTCCGACATAGGCGGGTTTGGTATTGTCTTTTATTTTCAATGTCGCTTCAATGGTAACCTTGACCACACCCCTCAAGTTGACGACACTTTTAACATGGGTGTGCAGCTGCACTTCGTTGTCGACCAGGACCGGCTGGGCAAACCGCAAATTTTCGATGCCATAATTAATTTCCATTTTGACGTTCCGAACATCGGCAATCTGCTTCCACAAATAAGGAATGAGTGACAAGGTCAGGTAGCCATGTGCGATAGTTGACTTAAATGGGCTTTCTGTTTTTGCTTTTTCACTGTCGAGATGGATCCATTGATGGTCTAAAGTTGCGTCCGCGAACTGATTAATCTGTCTTTGATCGATTTTATGCCATTGAGATTCGCCTAATGACTTGCCCTCAAAGGCCTTATACTCTTCATAATTGTTAATTATTGTCATATTGTATGTCTTTATCAATTTTCTGCTGGAAATTGCTTCCGGGCAATTTGATCGAGTGTCAAATTTTAGCCAAAGATAACCATTGTCAGGAGCAATCCAAGTATCCCTTTTTGTACCTGTCCGAAGACCCCTGATTCGGTATCATATTGATTGGCAGGTCCTGTCAGGGAAGTATGCCATATGTTTTTTCCACATATGATTTAAAATTATTCAATATGGCCCGCCAGCCCTCACGCTGCATTTCAATAGGATTCTCAGACTCTGCATCAAAAATTATGCTGACATCTGTAGAGGATTTTTTGGAATCAAAATGAATTTCGACATGACGACCGTCGGCCATGTCATAGGCAATCCGTTTAAAAGGATCAAGTGCTGTATATGTCCCCACGAAATCAAAACCAGCAGATCCATCTTTAGCCTCCATGTGGTTTTTAAATTTACCCCCTATACGGAGATCGTTGGTCGAACTTGTACAATGCCAGTCCTCAGCAGCATGATTCCATTGCATAATGTCCTCCGCAGAAGTGTATGCATTCCATATGGTCTCCACACGCACGTTAATCGATGTTTGTATGTTTATTTTTTCCATGCTTATGTCGATTGTTTTCTGATGTAACCTCTTGTTATCTCTAATAACAGGTTTTTTGGCTATTTGTTATATCGGATCGAAGATAATTATGCCCACTGCTCGAAAAGTAAGCACGACACAGCTCGTTTAGGAACAGCAGGTATTTGTGTAATGCTTTTGTAATTTCGATAAAGAAATTTAAGCAGTTTTTGCTAACTTTATGAATCTGAATACTTAAACCCATTATACGATGTCTATCAGGTTGTTTTTTATCCTCTTTTTACTGATTTCGCAAGGCTGTGCTCTTGCTCAGAACTATCAGACAATAGAAAATATCAGCTATTGTAAAAATGCTGATACGGATGCTTATAAAAAGGAGCGGTGTAAGCTTGATCTATATATCCCTAAGGGAAAAAAAGGGTTTTCAACAATTGTATGGTTCCATGGCGGGGGGCTGGAAGAGGGCAATAAGTTTATCCCGCTTGAATTAAAGGAAAAGGGCGTAGCTGTTGTGGCGGTCAATTATAGGCTAAGTCCCCGAGCCAAGGCGCCAAGCTATATAGAAGATGCAGCAGAAGCTGTTGCATGGACCTTTTCTCATATATCTTCTTATGGGGGTGATCCCGGTAAGATCTATATTTCGGGTCATTCGGCTGGTGGTTATCTGGCGTTGATGGTTGGTTTGGATAGCAGCTACTTGCAACCTTATGGAATCGCTAATAGCCGTATAAAAGGACTGGCACCTATCAGCGGACAGACGAATACACATTATACCATTAAGAAAGAGCGAGGACAGTCGATGGTCATACCTCAGATCGACGAATATGCGCCGATATCTCATGCGCGGAAGAATGCGCCACCCATTTTACTGATTACTGGTGATGAACGGCTGGAACTACCGGCACGATATGAAGAAAACGCCCATTTGGCAGCGATCTTAAAACAGACGGGGCATACGAACACAGTGTTGTATAAGTTGCAGGGCTTTGATCATGGCGGCGTTTATGCACCCGGCTGCCTGTTGATGCTCAAATGGATCAAAGAGCAGGAAAAATAGGAATGGAAATTCTATAAAAAAAATAAAAAATATTATAACAGTAAACTGAAAAATAGTAACGACCTTTATTATGTAAAAACATCACGAATACTGTTGTTGTAGTGATAGACTGTAATAAGTTCGTTTTTTTGTATGTGGACAAAAGGCAATATTGTTTTAATTCTGTGTATTCTAGCGCTATTTTTAGTGCCGGGCCGGACATTTGCCTGCCACGGAAATTCTGAAAAACCCCAGGTAGAAAAATCCTGCTGCGCAGAAAACGAACAGAACACAAGTGATACCGCAGCAGAAAGCTGTTGCAAAGAAGAAAAGTCGGATCCTAAAAAATCCGGTGGCCAGCCTTCGAAATCTGATCAGCACGATTCAGACTGTAACAAGCAGTGCAATGAGAAAACCTGCCGCACTGCGCTGCAGTATAATCCTATTATTTCCCCTCACGAGGAGGGACTTTCAGCACCCATCACAATAGATGGTCTGCAATCCTATGGATTGTATAAGCCTCCTTTTTGTCCGGACGCCTATTTCTCTATCTGGCAACCGCCCAAGCTTGCCTAGAGATTGGCGATAGCCGGTGCTATCTCTTTTCGGAACCTTTGTTCCGATCCACAATTTGTATAAATATAGGAATTCACCTGGATGACATCCGCTATTATGTTCTAGTTGGCGGTGACAGCCTGTGGCATTTCCTTCTGTATTCACTTAATTTTAATAAAATATATCATGAAATCAATATCATTTATCGGTTTAGTCATACTGGGTGTATTATCCGATACGTATACACAAGCGCAGATTAAGCATGCAAAGACAGAAACAGTAAAGATATCTGGAAACAGCCCGTCGGTAAAGACCGTTATAGAACGGGAGGGCGGGGAAAGAAAAGTAGCAAAAGTCGACTGGAACCAAGCTACAAAAATGGCTACCATTACGTATGATGCTTCAAAAACAGATGCCGATGATGTGCTCAAGCGCATTGCGCTCGCGGGTTTCGATAACGAGCGATTTTTAGCGCCAGATGACGCGTATGCCAATTTACCTAAAGAAGAACAATATCTCCGCGTATTCAAACCGGTATCCACCCAACATGATCAACATTCGGGACATAGTATGCAATCGACGGCAAACCATTCCGGCCATGCTGAAAAGACGGAAGCAGTCTTTGCTGTAGACCAGCGTACGACAATGTCCCAACTGGCTAGTCACTACTTTGCCCTAAAAGATGGTCTGGTAAAGACTGATGCACAAACTGCAGCTGCTCAGGCCGTGGCCCTGCAGCAAGCAGTCAAAGCTGTCGACATGAACAAGCTCTCTCGAGAGGAGCATACTGTCTGGATGAAGGTGATGAACAGTCTGGCAGCTGATGCGGCTGCGATTGCAAAGACAAAAGATGTGGCCAAGCAGCGCATGGCTTTTGCTACCCTGTCCCAGGCGATGTATCAGCTGCTGAAAGTAAGCCATCTTCAGGCTCCTGTTTATTATCAGCATTGCCCCATGTTTAACGACGGAAAAGGGGGGAACTGGTTGAGTAAGGAAAAGGCCGTGAAAAATCCATTCTTTGGATCGCAGATGATGAGTTGTGGAAGCACAGTAGAGACACTTAATTAGTGGCAACTGATGAATTATTTAATGCTTATCCTTACGGTGCTGGTCGCTTCATTAATGGCCTGCACCCGTTCTCAGCATAACCCTCAGCTACCGAAAGCGGGCAATAGGGAAGACGTTGCGGCCATGAACACTATCCAGCCTGCCCAGTATAGAAAAGGTGATCTTGTTCCTGCTGCCGAGGTCTGCATGGTTAATGATGCCTTTATGGCAAAGAAACAACTGCTGGTAGAACACAATGGTAAAATATACTACGGTTGTTGTCAAATGTGCAAAGATAGGATCCCCAGGGAGCAGGCCGTACGCATAGCTACAGACCCCTTCTCCGGAAAAACCGTTGATAAAGCAGAAGCTATTATCGCTATTACAGGTGACCGGGGGGAAGTATCCTATTTTGAGAACGAAGCAAATTATAGGAGTTATTTTAAACATACAAACTGATTAAAACAGTCTACTTATATAAGTGTTTATTTTTAAATCGCTGCGTTTCAAACAGCTGTTTTAGCAGTAAGAAAAGATAAGATGAGTAAAAGAAACAATCTATTAATCCTGGTTTTTCTGTTTGCCTTGCAGATGACCGCCTTGGCTCAGAAAGTGGTGCGGCATGAGCTTTATGTGCGTGATACCATTGTCAACTATGCCGGGAAAGCAAAACGTGCTATTGCGGTCAATGGGCAGATTCCAATGCCTACGTTGACGTTTACGGAAGGTGACACAGCCGAAATCGTGGTCCACAACGAACTGAAAGAGAGTACGTCTTTACACTGGCATGGTATCTTTTTGCCAAATAAGGAGGATGGTGTGCCACATCTGACGCAGGAGCCGATAAAACCACAATCGACGTACACGTATAGGTTCCCTGTGATCCAGCATGGGACGCATTGGTACCATTCACATTCCGGATGGCAGGAACAGATCGGTATGTACGGTAGCCTGATTCTTAAAAAACGGTCCGATGATAAATCTTTCCGGAAAGGAATAGACGATCTGCCGGCTATTCCAATTATTTTAAGTGAGTGGACAAATTATAATCCCCATCATATCCAGCGTATGCTACATACCGCCAACGACTGGTCTGCCATCAAAAAGGGAGCGACGCAGTCCTATGCCGAAGCCATAAAAGCAGGAAAGTTCAAGACCAAAATCACCAACGAATGGAAGCGCCAGCTGGCCATGGATGTGAGCGATGTATATTATGACCGGGTATTGATAAATGGTGCGCACACCAGCGACCTACGGGAAGTTGACGGAAGGAAACTGAAGGCTGGAGACAAGGTACGCTTACAGATTTCCAATGGTGGTGCCTCTTCTTATTTTTGGTTGCGGTATGCCGGAGGGAAAATAACAGTTGTGGCCAATGATGGCAACGATGTCGTACCGGTGGAGGTAGACCGGTTACTGATAGCCGTATCCGAAACCTATGACGTGGTGCTTACTATTCCTGATGACGACGTGGCCTACGAGTTTATGGCGACGACGGAAGACCGTACGCAGTCCGCCAGCTATTTTGTCGGCAATGGAATCAAGCAGCTGATTTCGCCCCTCCCACGTCTCAAGTATTTTGAAGGGATGAAGATGATGAATGACATGATGAAAATGAATGGGGATCTCAACGATATGGGCATGAAGATGAGTCTCAACCAGATGGATATGAACGTCGTCATGTATCCCGAAATTACAGGAGGCGGGAACAACAAAGAGCATGCTCAGCATATGGGAATGGATCACGGTAAAATGGATAAGAATGCAGACGCTAACCGGTATGATGCAAATGCGCAGAGTGATATCGTCACATTGAACTATGCGATGTTGGAATCTCCGCAGGTTACAGAACTTCCCAAGTCATCTCCTGTGCGTGAGCTTAGGTTTGAGCTGACGGGTAATATGAACCGTTATGTCTGGAGCATGGACAACAAAATTCTTTCCGAAACCGACAAAATTCCGGTTAAGAAGGGTGAAGTGCTGCGGATCACACTCTACAACAACTCGATGATGCGGCATCCGATCCACTTGCATGGCTTCGATTTTAGACTGTTAAACGGTAAAGGAGCTAAGGCGCCTCTCAAAAATGTGGTCGATATCATGCCGATGGAGACTGACACTATCGAGTTCTTAGCCAATGAGGAAGGCGACTGGTTTTTCCACTGTCATATCCTGTATCATATGATGGCGGGTATGAACCGTGTGTTCGCCGTGGGCGATTACCAAAATCCCAATCTGCCCGATAAGGCAAAAGCGTATAAGGAATTGCAGCGCGAGAGCAATATGCTCCACTTTATGGCGCAGAACGACTTTGCTACGAACGGAAATGACGGTCAGGCTATGTTCCAAAATGCGCGCTGGCAGCTGGGTTCGGAGTGGCGGCTGGGCTACAACGACATGCATGGGTATGAAGTAGAGACGCATCTGGGACGTTTCCTCGGAAAGATGCAGTGGTTTATGCCTTTTGTTGGTTTTGATTACCGTTACCGCCGGATGGGAGAGGACACACACGAAAAGAATATTTTTGGTCAGACCAATAAAAAAGACAGTCGCAAAGCGGTGAGCTTAGGGTTTATGTATACTCTGCCGATGTTGATTAATTTTCAGGCTGAGGTGTATCACGACGGTATTGCGCGCCTGCAGCTGATGCGGGAGGATATTCCTATCTCCAGAAGAATCCGGGCGGACTTTATGGTAAATTCAGATCTGGAATATATGGCCGGACTGAACTATGTGCTGACAAAGAATATGGCTTTTAGAACCCACTATGACAGCGATATGGGATTTGGTGTGGGGCTGTCCCTAAATTACTAATAGCAGCTAAAAAAAAGCAGGGTATTCCGTAGTGGGATGCCCTGCTCTTTAACTGATGAACTATTTATCTTATACCTAGAGCCGCTTAAATCATCCATTTAAATAGGCTGGCTCCCCAGGAAAAGCCTGCTCCGAAAGCGGTCAGCATAACCAAATCACCAGTATTCAATTTTTTTATATTTTGCCAGATACAAAGCGGTATGGTAGCGGCAATCGTATTTCCCAGGTATTCGATATTGCTCAACGCACGATCTTCGGGGATATTCAGGCTGCGACCCACAGCATCAATGATCCGCTGATTGGCCTGATGTGGAATTAACCAGTTGATATCTTCAATTTGCAGATTGTTGCGCTGCAGTACCGTCGTGCAGGCATCACTCATCGACTGGACCGCATGTTTGAACACCGTTTTTCCGTCCTGCTTAAGAAAGCGATTACTATTGACAGGAAGTGTGCTGTCGATAGGGTATAGGGATCCTCCTGCTTCAATCTTTAAAAATTCGCGTCCTGCACCGTTACTGCAGAGATAAGCATCCATAATACCGCCTTCAATTGAAGGCTCGAGCCAAATGACGCCGGCCCCATCGCCAAACAGGATATTTGTCGTGCGATCCTTCAGATCCACATATGTACTTATATTGTCGGCACCAACGACCAGCACATTTTTGTAGCGCTGTGTTTCGACAAGGGATGAAGCCATGTCCAGGGCATACAAAAATCCAGAACAAGCTGCATTGACGTCAAAAGCCCATACATTGTTTAGACCTAATTTCTCTAAAATAATATTGGCCGTAGCCGGCATAGGCATATCCGGGGTTGAAGTAGCGACAATAAGTGCATCTACGTCCCGTAAATCCTTGTTATATTTTTGTGCTAAATCCTGAATGGCCCTGACCGCCATATCCGATGTGGCAAGATTTTCATCTAAGATCCTCCGCTCCTTAATTCCTGTACGTTTGATGATCCACTCATCGGACGTGTCACAAAACTGCTCTAAATCGGTATTGGATCTTTTGTTCGGTGGGATATATCCACCGATAGCAGTTATTGCGGCATACGGCCTGCTCGGTATTCTTTCAATCATAAAATAATGTACTCTTTTCTCTCTTTTATACAGCCCAATCTAAAAAAAAGTAGCGGGCTTCAATTTTTGCGCCGTAAAACTACGGTTAATTTGATGAACAAAAAGCTAAAAACAGCCGTTTTTTACAAAATAATTACGTTACTGCATTATTTTTGACTGAATTGGGTTTCTTGACTATACTATTCTTTCAATTGGTCATATGATACCAAAATTATATATGGTTCGTTGTCTTTATTTCGAAATTTTAATTTTTAGGGTCTAGTCATAATGGAGAAACGGTCTACGAGATTTGACCAAGCTTCCCCGTCAGGACCTAACTAATCCGGGCATGTTTTAGAATCTGTGCCAATTCCGTGATGCCTTCTTCGATCAGTTCTTCTGAAAGTGATCCATAGCCCAAACGCAGTCCTCTGTAGCTATCGCTTTTACCATAGTTGTCGGGGTGTGGAATCTGTATCGATTTCCGCTTTAGCTTTTTAAATAGTAATGTCCAATCTACCTGATGTTTGAAGGATAGCCATACTGCGAGTCCACCTTCAGGAATATGGACGTGGACATGATCCTGCAGATGTTCTTCGAGCAAGCGAACCATAAGATCGCGCTTTTGCCGATAATGATCTGTCGCTTTTCGTATATGCCGTCGTATTGTTCCGTCCCGAATAAGTTCCAGTATAGCCTGCTCCATAATATTATCGCCTTGTATGTCAATAAGGTAACGTAAAGCAGCTATATTGCGTAATAATTGTTCGCTCTTACTGACGAGATAACCGATACGGAGCGCAGGAGCTACCACTTTGCTCAAAGTCCCGATATAGATAGAATGCTGTAGAACGGGTGAAGCAGCCAAGGGGAATACGGGGGGCTGCTCAAAATTAAATTCATAGTCGTAGTCATCTTCGATAATCGTAAATCCAAAAGCGTTGGAGAGCTGGATGAGTTGCGACCGCCGATGTGAGCTGAGGGTTACGGTCGTTGGATACTGGCGATGGGGAGTCAGATATAAGGCTTTGACATTTGTTGCCGCGGTGAGATGAGGAAGGATCTCGTCTACAATGATGCCGTCTGCATCAACAGGGATTTCAATGAGCCGGGCGCCCCGATGCTCAAAGATCTTCCAGGCCGTACAGTATCCCGGCGATTCGACCAAGATGCTATCTCCGGGCTCAAGCAGACACTGGGCAATAAGGTACATGGCCATCTGGCTACCCCGGGTGACACAAAGATGGTCTTTGGTAACACGCATATCGCGTTCCTGGTTCAGCATATCGGCAATGGCCTGACGGAAATCAGCATGCCCGCATGGTTCGGCGTAGCCCATCATTTTCCAGCGGGCACTTCGTTTGAAGATCTGGCGATATGCGCGCGCAAGCTGGTCTATAGGCGCAATTCTGGTGTCCGGATTGCCATCATCGAACACAATACGTAGGTGAGACTGCGGAGTATCCGCCGTTCCGTCCACTGTTGAGCCTGAGTACAGGGGGGGCAGCTCTTTGGCGACAAAAATGCCACGCCGCTGCTGACTCTCCAGCCAGCCTTCGCTAAGAAGCAATTGTAGGGCTTCGACCACTGTGTTACGGTTTACACCCAACTGAGTGGCTAGTGCCCGGCTACTCGGAAGAGCGGTGCCGCTGCTCAGCCGGCCAGATTGTATATCAGCAGAAATGCTCGCTGCTATCTGTAAATAAATTGCCTTTGCGGAGTGTCGGTCAATGGTTATGGTCAAATTCCAAGGTCTAAGCATGGGTCGTTCTTTTGGGTTACTGTTCCAAATATACAATTGTTCTTTACGATTAAAGACGATTTCGTCTTTTCTGCTGTCTTGGACTGGTTATTTAAAATCATCCTGGACTGGAAAAATAGGCAAATTTAAGCCCATATTAGCTTTGTACTAAAACTACCCTTCGATGAAACCGTTTCCGATATTTGAAAAGATCAACATCCAGCTTGAGCGTGCCGCCGGATGCTTTGTGTATGATGAAAAACAACAGCCCTATTTAGATCTGTACGGAGGACATGCGGTTATTTCCGTGGGGCACACGCATCCCGAGGTTGTGCACCGAATGGTAAAGCAGCTGCAACAGCTCGCATTTTACTCCAATACAGTCCAAAATGAACTACAGACAAGCTTGGCAAAGAGGTTGGGAGAAATGAGTGGATATCCGGATTACAGCCTGTTTTTATCAAACTCTGGTGCCGAAGCAAACGAGAATGCCCTGAAGCTGGCATCTTTTTTTACAGGGAGGAAAAAGGTGCTATGCATGTCCAATGCATTTCACGGTCGTACTTCAGCTGCAGCTGCAGCGACCGACATCGCGTGTAACCGGGCGCCGGTAAATGAAAGCAGCCACTACTTTTTCACGCCGTTCAACGACATTTCCAGTGTAAGAAAGCAGCTGGAAACAGGAGCATACTGTGCGGTAATCATTGAGCCGATACAAGGTGTCGGCGGGATTCACGTAGCATCGGATCAGTTTTTGAGACAGCTGAGCGTAAGCTGCACACAGACGGGTACCATGCTCATTATGGATGAAGTACAGTCGGGGTATGGACGTACCGGTCATTTTTTTGCACATCAGCATGCCGGAGTGCAGGCTGATTTTGTTACGGTAGCAAAAGGTATCGCGAATGGGTATCCAATGGCGGCGACGATGATCTCTCCGCGGATAAAGGCCATTAGCGGACAACTTGGAACTACTTTTGGAGGCAACCACTTGGGCTGTGCGGCTGCAATTGCCGTTCTCGACGTCATGGAAAATGAAAAGCTGATTGAAAATGCTGCCCGGGTAGGTACATTTTTAATTGACGAATTGAAGTCGATAGACGCTGTTACCGAAGTTCGGGGACGTGGACTGATGATCGGCGTGGAATTTGAGGACAATATAGCCACTCTTCGGCACCAATTAATATTCCATGAAAAAATTTTCACCGGCTATGCTGGCGCTTATACCCTAAGGTTGCTGCCGCCGCTCTGTTTTACCATGGAATACGCCGAGATCTTCCTGTCCAGCTTAAAGAAACTGCTACGCGGGAAGTGATCCCATGAGCAGCATGTTCCAAAGCGGTTTTACCGACTGCTTACCAGTCATGCCTTTAGGGGAAAAAGACAACACTGTATTTTGACGGATAAGTAAAAAAGAGTATTTTCACAACCCAGACTAATAAGAGATATATGCCTACTACGACACAAGGTCTGCCAACGGCCGGATTAATCAGTATTAAAGATCGCAAACTATTGCTGGCGTACAGTAATAACAGAAACGCATGGTATCTTCCCGGCGGAAAAATTGATGCTGGGGAAACTGCCCTACAATCGTTACGGCGCGAAATTTCGGAAGAGCTGAATATTGACCTTGATCCACAGAAAATCACATATTATTGTCACATCAGTGCTCCGGCTTATGGTATTGTGCCCGAGGTCATCATGGAACAGGACTGTTTTCTGTATCCGTTGACGGAAACGATAGCGCCGGGTAACGAAATAGCCGATGTGAAATACTTTTCGCAGGAAGACTACCTACGGGAACCCATTCAGGTTGTCGGCGTCCTGCAAGTTTTTGAGCGATTAGAGGGCGATGGTCTGATCTAAACTACAGACCATATCCCTCATTTATACATCGGATACCGCTTAAATCTCTTATCGGAATAAACTTCTGAGTTTTGGTGTCAATACGCCAAGCCTGCTTGATGTTGTCGAAATACTCCTTATTTTCGTCGATGACGCTGATAGCGATTACATCAGCGGCTGACTTGCCTGTTGGGTGGTATTCGCAAGTGCCAAAATTGTGGTTGGCTGAAAGTTTCGGAATATTGATGGTGTCCAGTATTTTATACCTAACCTCATTACCGCTATCTTTCATTAGTTCCTCCAGGATACATACGCCGTTTTCGTCACTGGTATAATAGCCAACAGCAAAGCGATAATCTCCATTGGCGCGTTTGCCCGTTTGGAGCACAGTACCAAAAGCTTCTGTATAATGACGTAGTGAAGGGATTTCATCGATATCACGGAAAATTTTTCCATAAAGTGGATTTTTATCCTGCTGAATGGCGTTGAAACTGGACCAGCTGCAGATCGACAGCCCCGCAAGTAGTAGAATTGCAAAATATCTCATTGTCCAAAAATTTGTTCCTAATAAAGATAGAAAAATAATATGTTTTAAAGCATAATATGGGATTAGTGTTTTGTTATATTTTGTTTATTGTATTGCCTCGGACTTTTCTTTTTGTAACTCTTTATACATTTCAGCGTCTTCATTGTCCATATCCATATCTAAATCTTCTTCCCTGTATTTACCCATTTTGAGTTTGAAATTATCAGCAGTACCCGTAATTCGCATCGGTATTCCGAAAATCCCGAAAGGAGGCAGACCTAGCCGGAATCCAAGGTTCATATGGCCATCGAGGGTAACCTGTCCTTCAAACCGCGGTCTGAATCCCATCATCTTCATCTTGGTCCTTTGGATCGTCATGACATTATTCTTGATATGTGATCTGATGGTTACCTTTTTCACCTCACCATCCTTGAGTTTTTCTTTTGAAGTCGACGCGCTTATGCCATTGAGAAGTTTAAATCCGCGAAATTTTATTTGTTCCAGAATCAATGCGCCTTCACCCGTGATGGACGGCATAATAGGTTGCATCTGTCCATTGAGTAATCCCCCCAGACGGTAATCCAAGGACACGAGGCCGTAGGCGTTCTTTGCGGAGGTCACCATCTCACGGAAGATGGGAATCTCTTTATAGGCACGCTGGATGTTAAAGCTGTCCGCTTTTACCTGATAATCAAATACGGCACGATGTGGATTTAAAGGCTTGTAATTGCCGTTCATATTCACCTTTAGTCCGGCAAGCTCAAACGTTGTGTTATGGAGAGCCAGATTACCCTCTTTTAGTAGAAGGGAGCCGTTAAAATCCTGGATGCTCATCTTCTTGTAAAGAATATTGCTGGCGGATCCCAGCACCTGAATATCCAGGTTTTTAGGTAATAGAACAACGCCTGATTCTGACGGAGACGACACTGTTATGGGTATGGGCCGATCTGCAAAAACCATAAAATCGTCCACGTTAATCCTGTTACTGTTGAGGGTAAATTGTCCTTTCAGGTTTTCATTACTGCGGGTTAGGTAATTTATGATATTGTTGAGATAACCCTTGATCGAAATGGCATTATGACCATAGCTAACCAGGAACCGGTCAAAGTTCATTTTTTCCTGATGAAAGCGGAAATCCCCCCTTTTGATCGAAATGGGCTGAGACAACATATCTGTATGCACCTGAATATTGCCCACACGGAGATGTCCGCGGTTTTGAAGCTGCATATAGCGGCCCGCGGCAGCATCGCTCTGAAGACCTTTGAGACTGAAATCCGTGTGTATAAATCCATCTACGTTGGCACCGTCTAGAGCGAAAAACTTGTAGAGCGGGCCTAGATTGAGTTTGCCTTTGGACTGGATATCGTATCTGATGTTGTTGAAATTGCGTAGGTCTGCATTCAGAAAAAATGGTTCACCTGCAAAAGTAAAAGATACGGGTAGGATCTTAACACTTAAATCGCGTAGTGAACCTTTCTCGCTGCGTACCAAGGCTTCGATGTGTATATCTTCCATTGGAACGGGATATTCTTTCGATTTGATCCGTCCATTTTTCATCACAAAAGAAGTGTGGGTTTCCGGAAAAATATTTCGCTTGAGATCAACATGCCCTTTTGCATGTAGGCTGACGTCCACGAGCCCCGCTAGCTCGACATCTTCAATTGGGAAGAAACTCTTGATGTCCGTAAGGTTGAAAAGAGCCTGTAAGTCAGACTGTATCGCGATCTTGTTGAAATCCGAAATCGAAATATAACCCTTTATATAATTGTGAAGCGCCTGTATAGAAATATCCCGCACTGCTATAGCTGCATTTTTCATGTTTCCGTCGGAGTTCTTTGCTTCCAGATGGTATGCGATCTTGTCGAGTCCCTTAGGAAGACCCGACAGTTTGAAATGTCCGTCGGCGAGAGTATTCTTGATGTCAAAAGAGGGTATGGAAGCAATATACTCCTCTTCACGTTTTTGAAGGCCGACTTTGCGGATTCCTTTGGCATAGGTTCCATTGATTTTTGCATCGAGGTCCCATCTGCCGCCAAAGGAAAACGTCGGAAACTGTAAGGAATTCGACAGCAAGTCCAGATCAAGACTACTTTTGATATCAGCGTGCAGCCTAAAGGGAGACCGCCCGGCAGCCGCCCCTTTCGCTTTAAAATAACCCGAAGCCACCTTAAAATCGAACTGGTCAAGCGTAACCTGAAGGGAATCTGTATTTAAAGAAGGGAGATTAATTTTTAGCCGCGCATTCCAATCTGTCAATGGGTTCCTGGACTGTTTGTAGGCGAGATAGCCATTATTGATCGTTAACCCGAGTGATAAATCAGGCATTTTATTTTCGTCGACAATATAATCACCGGTCAGGTTGACAAACACTTCCGAGGTGCCTTTGACAGACAGATTATCTACCCATGCGGCATAACTGTTTGGCACCAAAGAAAGCAATTCGCTTAATGTGCTCTTCTGGGATCTGAGCCTGAAATCCAAATGATATCCACGTGAAATAAAAGACAATAGACCCTTGAACTGTACCGGAAGCTTATTAATGCGGATATCATTGCGCTCAAAAAGGAAAGACAGGTTGTCTGTATTGATCTTTGTCAATAAGGTTGCGTCGATAGATTTTCTATCCACGTACAGCTCATTGTTAAAAGAAAATGAAAAAGTAGCAATTTTAGCACGCGTATTTAAATCGAATATGCTGGACATAAGATCGCCCTTGCCTTCATAGTCAAGATCTTTGGCGTCAAACCATAGCGGAATGGACCGGTCTTCATAATGTACATGTGTCTTCTCCAATCTGATCAGTTGGAATGCCAGCGCGTTGCTTTCAGAATTGTCGCCCGTTTTAGAAGAGTCAGCCGACGTCGACTTGTAGATCGTGTAATTGCTGTTGCCCAAAGAGTCCACCAATATGTTCACGGTCCCATTGCTGACGATAAACTTGTCGATGATGATTTTGGATTTAAGCAGACTAAGGACGTCAAGACCAAAACTCACTTGTTGAGCTGATAGCAAGGTATCCTTATGGAAAGGAGCGGCCCCTTTTAATAGCACCTGGTCCATGGAGGCCGTCAAAAGCGGAAATTGATCAAAGAAGGTTAAGCGGACCTTTTTATAGTTTAGCTCACCGTTAATATGTTCATTAACCAACGATTTTACCTTCGCGTTTACTTGCTCTTTGAAGATATAAGGTACGGATAGTAAGCAAATAATAAAAAGTAGAATGATGCTTGCCATACCGATCGAGAGGCGTTTTGCAAGCTTAAGAAATTTCGCTTTTGACACAGTGTTGTTTTTGTGAATGCAAAAATCATAAATTTATCGATAAACAAGCATCAGTTAGCGTATTATTTTCAGGCGACTTTCATATATGTCGATTTTTACTGACATCTGCAGTCTCTTTACTGGTAAGGTTGTTTTCGCAACGCTTAAAAAAAAGTATATTTTGCCCAGCGAAATTTGTGTTTAAAAGTCTATCCCTCAGTGCCGGCTGGAGTGGAGGCCGGCGTCAGTGAAGAGAGGTCGCCAAGCTTCCAACCTTGGTTAGATCAATAAGCGTGCTATACGAATAGTATCGCGCAGTTTCGATTGGTATTTGCGGATTCCTAGTTTTCCACATGATGTTAACAACTATGTTTAAAACAAAATATGGGTTATTCACAGCACTTATCAACATGATGTTGATAACTTTTCTTTTTTGCCTTCTTTTTCCTCTTCTTGTTCTTGTTGCACCAGATGATATAACCGGTTATCGGCAAGGAAGCACAACAAAGGCTTGCCACAAATGCGATGATCTTAGTTCCCATACCACCTATACTTCCGGTATGGATGTCAAAGTTAAGTGCGCTAAGCTTGTCCCCATACCGTAATTGCGAACTTGATTTGATCTCCTTAAGACTGCCTTCCTTTTTGTCAAAATACAGCCAGTCAAATACGCCACTTCGTGTTTCATATCTTCTGACCTGAATGTCCATTTCCCGTACGGTATCTTTTTTTAGTCGGATAGAGAGCATTTCAGCTTGTGGATATTGCTGTAGACTGTATACGAGAGCATTGTCCTGAACGTTTAGGTACGGCGCTGGCAGCGCGGTTGAAGTGTGCTTTTGTTGTACGCGTTCTTTCGGTTGTAGCACATTAAATGCTGCAATATAGTTTTTTTTGAATGCTGGAAAGGCAAAGACAAGCCCCGTGATTGCGAAAACCAGAGCAAAAAACAGACAATAAAAACCTACAACATTATGGAGGTCATGGTTGAGGCGTTTCCATTTGATCTTGGTGTCAATCCAGAAGCTTCGGCGTAAATTTTTGCCTTTCCATTTCTTCGGCCACCAAAGTACAACTCCACTCAACAGAATAAGCACAAATAGTGCTACCGACCAGCTGACTAGAGTATGTCCATATTTTTTGCCGAGCAATAGGTTGAGATGAAGTTGTAACACCAGCTGAAAGAACTCTGTCTTGGCATCTTCCACCTGTTGTACGCTGCCGGTATAAGGATTAACGAAGACGCGTTTGTAGTAGATGTAGTAGTTCCAATGGCCAAAGGCGCTGTCATCTGTTTTCATGGCGCGGAAGACCCAGGTACGATCTTTGGCTGGGTATAGATCCACCCGCGTTATTTTCTGTCCCTTTTCAAGACTATGTTGCGCGCTGGAAAGGAGGGTGCTAAGTGGCAGAGGAGACGCTGTCTGCACAGTATCCTTTATAAAATACTTTTCAGGGTAAGCCCATAATTTGAGCTCATCCTGAAAAGTGTATACACATCCCGAAAGGCTTAAAATAAGCACAATAATTCCGGTAATAATGCCCAGCCATTTATGTAACCAGAGGATGCTTGATTTTATCATCTAAAACTTATAGTTAACGTTGAATGATGCCAGCATACCCTGTCCTTTTACGTATTCTTCATTTAATGCACGGTATTGGCTAACGACAGGGTAGTAGTTCTTGTTGAAGAGGTTTTCTATTCCCATTCCTAACGACCATTGTCTGTTGAGCTGGTAGTTTGCATTGAGATTAAAGAGGTCGACCTGCTTTACTGGACCTTCACTGTTTTTATATACACCTTTGTCATTGGGCAAGAAACGGTCACGGGAGCCTGTGTGTACCCAAAATAGCTGGACATTCAAAGGTTTTATGGGCGTAAAATAGATATATCCTGTTGCTTTGACAGGTGATATTCGTGAGCCGTTGAGGTAGGATTTAGTGCCGTCTTCTTTTTTGGACTTTCCTTCTACATAAGCATAGGTACCACCGACAGTAAGTTGGGGGCTGATGGTTGCACTGAGCGCAATCTCATATCCATAAACATCTTCTGGAAGACGTTGGGGCATCAGGTATCCGCCAATGTCCACAAGTTCTACGCCCATCTTTGAGGTGCTGTAGAAATAAGATGCAGCCAACTGGAAAATACTGTAGTTGCTCGAGAATCCTACTTCGTAGTTATTGGTAATTATGGGGTCTGTTTTCAGGCTGTCGAGATCGTTATCCGTTGCTCTGCGCACGATACGGCCGAGCTCATTGATCGCAAAACCCTGCGAAAAACTGATGAAGGGATTAAAAAACGCATACTTATTGTAACGGAGTCCAGCATTGAAGGTGGCACCTTTGTAGGGAATTTTACCGCCTTTTACAGCTATGCTTCCTTCATTGTTGGGGCCTGTTGCGATTGTGTTGAAATCTTTGATCTTGACAGTGGCGTTTTCATAACGGACGCCACCTTTGAAAATCAGGTTTTCAATAAAGTCAATCTTGACCTGCGCATAGGGGGCCACGTTAAGCATATTCATATGGGGAATATAGACACGGCCGTCGGTCAGGTTCTGATCAGTGACATCGTTTAAAAGGTCCAGTCCATAAGTGACGTCAGCAGCATATCCCAATAGGTTAAAGGGGGTATTGAGGTTGAGGCGTAGACCCTTTTTCTCCGAGTTGATCTGCGTCTGCCCAGGGCCGTACCAGGCGGACGCTTTCTCTACATAACGATTCATGGACCGGAATGTATTGTAATAGGCGGACGCAACCAGTGACGTAGAACCAAGTAGGTTGTTTTTCGCATAGGTCAGCATAGCGTTGTGGTTGTATGGCGTTCCGGCGGGCTTTCCGGGATCGTCGCCTCTCACACCGATCGTTGGCTTTTGCCCATATATACCGGTCTGGCTAATGTATCGATTGTGCTGGTTACTCCGGTAAAAGTTATAAACCGCAGAAATGTTGGAGCTGCTGTCAATATTGTAACCGGCTTTGAGGAATGCGTTGTACTGATAGGTATTGGAAAGCGCGTCAGTCTGACCGAGTGGTACGCCATCGCCATCGCGCTGAAGCCCCACATAATCGGCAGATGCGCTGACGGTATAATCCCATCTGTTTTTGCGGCCAAATAAGGTCTGTGCAGCGCGATATCCCATGGTTCCGGCGCTGTTGACCGGATTGAAGGTCGTCCTTAAGCTGGTGATGCCCTGTATCGGCGCAGCATCTTTAGCGGGCTTGCGGGTGATGTAATTGATGATTCCGCCGGCCGAGCCATTGCCATAGATGGACGTTGCACCTTTGATCACTTCGACGCGTTCAATAACACTGGGGTCTATCGTTCGTAGATCGCGCTGTCCGTTCATCAGCGGTGTAGACTGCGGGATACCATCGATTAGTACCAAAACAGATCGGCCTCTCAGCGTCTGCCCCGAGTTGGTCGCTTTATTGGTTGAAGTTCCCAAGCCTGGAACCGTATTGCCCAAGATGCTCGAAAGATTGGTGCTGATCTGACTTTGTGCTTCAATTTCCTTGGTGGTCAGGATTGAAACAGACGAGGGAACCGTAGAAATGCTTTCCGGTTTACGACCGGCTGTAACGATGATTTCATCCAAGGTTTGTCTCCCGTCTAATTGAAATAAAATGGGGCTTTTGACCGTATCCAGTAGTACGGTTTTCTCCACTGGAGAATATCCTGCATAAGAAACACGGAATTGCAAGTATTCCCCAGATGGCAGCTTGTTTAATTTGAATTGGCCATTTTGATTGGAATAGCCGATATTTTTCCCATTTAGTCTGATGTTGGCCTGAGCGACAGGTTGATTATCGGTATTTTTTACAATCAGTGATAATTCTTGTGCAATTACCTGCGTATTCAGCAAGACAAGCATACTACCGGTGAACATCTTAATGCATGTTCTGTTTTTCATAGCAGTTTATTTAGATCAATTATAAATTGATGCAAATATAGAACATTTATGTTTTAACATCTAAAAAATGATTTTTTTTTAGACAACTCTTTCAACGGAAGGAAATTAATGAAAATAACTGCTGCAGTGGCCCGGACGGTATTCGCCACCGGATCAGTCCGCCGTACTCCTGTTTTATGTTAAGGAGTAGGCCTAGGATGGTTAGTCCCGGGCATTACTTTGAAGCTGGCAGGAAATAGAAGACACAAGTCAGTCAAGGTCTATATTGTCGGCCAGAAAATCGAAATATTTGGGCGGCTCTTCTTCAAAAATCTCTTTTCCTTCCATCATATAGGCGCGAAGTAAATATTCCTGAGCCGCTTCCGTATCTGCGGATTCGAGGTAACACTGTCCTAGACGCAACATAATAAACGGGTTTTCGTAGGCATTTTCGATAATATTCCTTTTGGCATTCTCAAAGTGCTGGAGGGCATTTTGGAAATCGCCCTGTAGGAAAAAAGCATCGCCAATGGAGGCCTCTAGCCAAAGGCTTTCGGCATGCAAATGCTGGGGTTGGGGTATTAGATTTAAAGCTTCGTTCCAGATACGGATGGCTTCCTGATAATTACCCTGATCACAAAATGCGTTGCCATCTTCGCTGAGCTGATCGATTTTGTCGAGTATTTGATCGTCCATAATATATACTTTGGGGTATTATACGAAGTTATGAAAATATAGTAATAAACAAACCCCTGAAAATATTAAATTCAGGGGTTTGCACTTAAAGCGGATTTAATTATTTGCGGTATTCCACCAGATTTTGGTGTTTATAACGTCGTCTCCTTGTTGGGCTAAAGAAGCCTGATAATTTGTTTTATTGGTGCTTTGCTCTTTGAGCGGATAGACTAGACGGCTAGGGATCGTATTGCCGACTTCAGGCTCAAATGTATAAGTAACGGGTTTGCCTTCCACCGTGCCGCTCCAGGTCACATCACCCTTTTTGATCAGGAATAATGGGTAGCCTGTTCTTCTTATCTCCGACCAAGCTTCTATACTCTGATTGAAAAGTGCCAGATATTTTTGCGAAAGTACATTTTCTTTATTGGCGGAGGGTAATTTACTTATATAAGTGTCTACATCCTCTTGTGATACGCCCCATTTTTCCAAAGAAGCACGAACGCCATTTTCATAGTTAGTTTGATCCCAACTGTTATTTTCAGCTAGAATAAATGCGATTTCTGCGTATTCCAAAAGTACCTCGCCATAGTCCGCAGCATTAATAGCATCGCTTGGTAGCGATATTTTATCAACAGGGAAGAGATTACCTGCAGACAAAGGTAATCCATAGGGCTGCCCGATGAATTTTCCGTCTGCAGCAGGTTTAGCGAATTTAGATAGCCTTGGATCTGCAATCTTAAACGGACCGCGGATACCCTGCAATGTCTCCACAAGAACATTGGAAATCGCAAAATCCTTTCGATTAGCTGTTACTGTAGCACGGAATAAAGGTGCTTCATGAGGTGATGTTTTCGAATATTTAAATACCGCATTATCATCATTCGAAGTAAATATACCTTTTTTTATAGCGTCTGCCATATGTGTTGTCGCCAAGGCTGCGTCTTTACCTTTGATGCGGTTGGCAACACGTAAACGCAAAGAGTTTGCAAATTTTGCCCAACGTTCATTGGATCCCTTATAGAGAATATCTGCCGATCCAAAAGTATTGCCTGTTGGGTATTTAAGCAAGGTATCAGCAGCTTGCTGTAGTTCGTTGAGGATATCTTTATAAATTTTCTCCTGCCTAGCGTATTTTGGAGTTAAATTATCTGGTTCTTGCTGCAGCGCTTCAAAGTCAGCATCTTTATTGCCGTACGATTCGTAGGGAATGTTGCCAAACACGTCTGTTAAGGATTGAAAGGCATATGCTTTAAGAATTCTGGCAATAGCAATCTGATTAGCGTTGGTGCCAGCGGTACCGGCAGCTGCAATTGCTTTAGTGCTCTCGTTGGAATTGAGTTTAACGATCTCATTTAAATTGTTGAGAGCCCTGTAAGTGGCTGTCCAGTAATTGTCAGAATAGCTAGTGGGGATCTGGTAGCGCGATTGATCAGTATAGATATTCTGGCTGAAGTACTGAGCAAATAGTTGGGCTCCCCTTAAGCTGATCTCTTCACTACGCAAGGCATTAACTAATTGTTTTTCAGCAGTCACTAAAAGCGTTGGTGTAGTTACAATTGCCGGACGATTGGGATCGGTATTGATATCCGCAAAGGTCTCTTTGGAGCAGGAGGCTGCAACAGATGCCAAGCTGAGGAAAGAAATATATATTATATTGGACAGTTTCATTTTTTTAGAATTTAAAGTTTACATTAAAACCATAAGTAATCGGTAGGGGGATATTACCTCCTTCAATGCCCTGAACATTGCCACCACTAGAGGTGAATTCAGGGTCTATATACTTGCTTTTGGTATAGATGTTCCAAAGGTTACGACCGTATACATTAACACCCATATTTTTAACGACCTTGGAGTTTGCGAAATTAAAATTATAACCCAGTGTAACTTCTCTAAGCTTCACATAAGTCGCGTCGAAAATAGAAAACGTTGTCGGACCATTGTACTCGTTGCGCGCCCATTGCTGTGCGGTGATATTTGTTGTATTTGGCTGAATGTCTGTTACGTCATAGCTGCCGTCGCTGTGGAAGACGACATTCCCTTTTACACCATCGAGCACGACCCCCGTTTCGCGAATATTGTTTGCGGCTGTTTTGTCTAGTATACCCGCATACATACCAACTTTATATGTTTGTGAGAAAAATTTACCTCCGACACGGCCAGAAACTAGAAAGCCAAGATTGAAGTTTTTATAATGGAACGTATTTTGGAAGCCAAAGGTAAAGTCGGGCATGATCGTTCCCAAGGGTACTAATTGGGAAGTTTTCATGTAAGTACCATCTGCTTGTACGACGCGTTGGCCGTCCGGCGCATATACAAAGTCGTAACCTAAAAACTGGCCGTAGGATTCTCCTTCGCGAGCAACCAATTGAACTAATGAGCTACTGAGATTCAATGTATTGACTTGATCGTCTAGCTTAACGACTTTATTTCTGTTTTTTGCCCAGTTAATGGTTGCATCCCACGAGAAATTTTCATGTTTAATCGGAGTTCCATTGAGTACGATTTCAATTCCTTTGTTATTAACTTTACCCGCATTTAACCATTTGTATTCATAGCCAAAGGAGGATGATACCGGAACTGGAAGGATCTGATTTCTCGAATTGTTGTTATAATAGGTGATATCCAGTCCTAGTCTGTTTTTCAGCAGTTGAACGTTGAGTCCAGTCTCCAAGGAACGTGTACGTTCTGGACGTAGCTTATCGTTGGGTTTTTGTGCAGGCAAGGTATACGACGGGTTGCCTTCGTAAGATTGTTCTGCCTCATATACTTTCGTAAGCTGGTAAGGTTCTGTGTCGTTTCCAACATCTGACCAGCCCAGTCTTAATTTACCGAAACTCAACCAAGAAAGTTCTTTTAATGCATCTAAATTACTGAATACAAAACTACCTGCTAATGATGGATATGCATAAGACCAGGCTGTAGCTGGCAAAGTGGAAGACCAGTCGTTTCGAATTGTCGCATCAACATACAGTAGGTCATTATAACCTAATGAAGCACTGCCGAAAACAGATGCAATGCGTTTGTGATATTTATAGTTATCTATTCGAACAGAATTTGCATTTTTCAAATTATAGTAGTTCGGGATAATCAGGCCACCTTGTGTAATAGCATAATTATTTTGCCAGCTTTTGTCTCTGATGTTAGCTCCAGCGAAAGCGACGAGTGAGAATTTGTTCCAATTCTTTTTTGCCGTCGCCATAAACTCATAATTATATTCATTCAGTTTATTATTAGTTTCCTCATATTGAGAGGCACTACGGGAGTAAACAGCGATACGATCCTGTGCCTGAAATGAATAAATATCGCCATGTACCTTGGCGCCAAGTTTTAGCCAGCTATTTACATCGTATTCTAAACCAATATTTCCATAAAAACGATCTCTCTTGTCCTCCAAATAAGATTCATAAGCTGACCAATATGGGTTGTCAATAAAACGGGTTGCCTCTGCTGCTGGTGTATTTTGCCAACCGGTACGATTCCAGGCTAAAGGCGTTCCATCGGCTCTCTTGTAATTCTCTAATATTTTGTAATCCACTTGCACGGCCCCCCATTGGAATGCTTCTAGGATAATATTTCTATTAGACGCACCTGTCCACGGCCGGCCTAAAGACGAGTTGCGGATATAATTCAAATTGGAAGTCACTTTCAATCGGCCTAACTGCGTCCCCCCGGAGAAATTGAGTGAATTTCGGGACAAGTGCGAATTTGGGGTAGTCCCTTTGACATTTTTATTTGTGTATGAAAACCGATAATTCGTGTTCCCACTGTTACCTGCAATGGCAATATTATTTGTATTAGCTATACCAGTGCGGAAAAAATAACTGACGTCATTTTTTGGATAAAGCCAAGGTGATGGTTTGAGATAGTTAGCCTCATCTTCAGGATTCAGATTATACCAATGAAGGACTGGCGTACCATCAAGCTTGGGCCCCCAACTCTCGTCTGCGGCATAATCTACTAGCTTGAAATCGGTACCATTTATAGTTTGGGTCTGGAAAGACGTGGAATAGCCTTGTCCATAGAGATGTTGTCTTTTGGGCAGCCGAACAACGTTTTCAAAGTCTATACCTGTATTCAGTGCGATTTCTACTTTTTCGCCTTTTGACGCACGTTTGGTTGTAATCATGATAACGCCATTGGCAGCTCTCGAACCATAAAGCGCTGCAGCTGTAGCGCCTTTTAGCACAGATATATTGTCTATGTCGTCGGGGTTGATGTCCTGAATCATATTACCAACATCTTTTCCGGCACTACCGTTGATCGTTGAGCTGGAGTTGAAATCTGTATTATCTATAGGAGTTCCGTCAACGACATATAATGGCTGATTGTTTCCCGAGATGGATGTAATACCCCGGAGCAACACAGAGGAAGATCCTCCCATATTACCGCCAGAAGTGGTTATCTGAAGACCAGCTACTTTTCCCGATAACGAGCTAAGGGCATTTGTTGGTCTCGTTTGCAATTCAACCGATTTCACTTCCTGAACTGCATATCCCAATGATTTTTTCTCGCGGGAGATTCCTAAGGCGGTTACCACTACTTCATCTAATTGGGCATTGGTCGGTAGTAACTGAACTGTCGTCAGCCCATTGGGATTGGTCTGTACAATTTTAGACTCAAAACCCACATATTGGACCTGTATATTCAATGAGCTCCCATTGGAAGGAAATTCGAATAAACCGTTTGCATCTGTCTGAACTTGTTTTTTACTGACCGTTTCGGTGACGGTTGCACCCTGAATAGGACTGTTGTTGTTGTCAACCACTTTTCCTTTTATGGTAGATTGCGCGTATAGCGCGCTTGAACTTAGGCATAGCGCAGCCATTACGACAAAATTTATGTTATTTTTTGCCATAGTTAATTATGAATAATGAATTGCTATTATATGTGCGGAAAGGTTGTCGGAGATATTTAAATGTTTACCTGCAAAACATCTCCTTTGGACATTCGTTTTTCAAACATAAGTAGTGTATATAGTTCCATGTGTTAAAAAATGTTAATGCAAATATATTAAATCTACCTGATAACTATACTTTGTTTTTGTTTTTTTTGTAATATTTAGGTCAGAATAGGCTTCAACAGCAATTGCACAAAACGGACAATGATAAAAAGGATTTTATAAGAACTTCTGCAATACTATGTTGACGAAATCAGACCTAGATGAACAGTTTTATTTTGGTCAAGGCCGCATCAAACTCTGACTTTCTTCGTGCTGACATCGGGTGGCCATCGTTTTTTCATCGGGATTTCATCGGGTTGGCTCGATGAAATCCCGATGCCGTCCCGATGAAATCCCGATGAAAGGTAGAAGTTGGTCGGAAGTTGGTCCGAAAATAATCGGAAAAAACCGTCTTGGCCATCCTTCATTTTGATCAGCGGTCGATATTGACTCGATAAATACCTTCAGCTTCTTTATCGTCAAATTTTTGTATTTGCGCGGCAAGTTTCTTTTTCATCATTTTGACAACATCCGAGTAGGCTGGGTCTTTGTATACATTTTGGAGTTCATGAGGATCTTTCTTCAGATCAAAAAGTTCCCAGTTTTCAACGCGTTTATAATACCTAATCAGCTTGTAACGATCATCCCTGACCCCAAAATGTGGACTCACGGCATGTTCCCCGTTCTCAAAATAGTGATAGAACAGAACTTTGCGATGTTCCTCTTTGTTATTTTTTAGGACGTGAACGAACGATTCGCCTTGCATGTCTTTCGGCTTTTTGACAGCGGCCAGTTCTAGAAGTGTGGGGGCAATGTCGGCGTTGACAATTTTCGCATCAATGACTGAATACGGAGGCAACAGGGCAGGATACCGCATTACCATTGGCGTACGAAAAGACTCTTCGTACATCCAGCGTTTATCAAACCAACCATGTTCGCCCATATAAAATCCTTGGTCCGAGAGGTAGATCACAATTGTATTTTCAGTGAGAGATCTTTTATCCAGATAATCAAGCACTTTGCCAATGTTGCGGTCCATAGACTGTGCCGTATTAAGATAATCGACCATATAGCGTCTGAATTTCCATTCCGCCAGCTGTTTTCCTGTTAGTTTATCTTGCTTCAGTTGTTCAAATATCGGACGGTAATACGCTATATAGCTGTCTTTCTGGGCTTGGTTCATCCGTTTGAAATTACCATCAGCCATCATGTCTTCCAGTGATTTGAACATTTTCAGATCATAGCCCATCTGCAAATCCTTGTCTATGGACATTTCCTGTAGCGCTGCTGCCTGCCTACTTTGGTAATTATCATGGAAGCTTGTCGGTAAGCTAAAATGGACAGAATCATACGTGCCAAAGTCTTTTGGATCGGGCATCCAGGTTCGATGTGTAGCCTTATGGCCGATGACCAGGCAGAACGGCCGGTTCGCATCTACCGTGTCCATCCATCGGATTGCTTTTTCAGTAACAATATCTGAGACATACCCTTCGGTGCGTTTACGGCCCTGTTTGCTGATAAAATCTGGATTGAAATATGTTCCTTGACCGACAAGAATATCATAATAATTGAAACCCTGTAGTTTGTCCCCCAGGTGAATCTTGCCTACCCATGCCGTTTGATAACCGACGTTTTGGAGCTGTTTCACAAAAAGATCCTGACGGAAGTCGAATTCGGAGTTTTCATTATCCTTAAAACCATTTTTATGGCTGTATTTACCGGTCAACAATGTCGCCCGTGCTGGGCCGCAGATGGAGTTGTTGACAAAGGTGTTTTTGAATATTGCACCACCCGCAGCAATACGGTCAATTTGTGGTGTTTTTCCGTATGTTGAGCCATAGGCACCAATTGTCTGGTAAGCATGGTCATCGGAAATGATGATGACGATATTTGGTCTTTTTTGTGCAGAAGCGTTTTTTACGATCGGCAGTGTAAGTAATACAAATAAAAACGATTTCAGTTTCATTACCCGGATTTTAAAAGGTCAGTTTATCATGCTAAAGTAACAAATATATGTATTACATAAAACGACTAATAAACAAAATTGCTAGCGCGCAAATAATAATAGCTCTAGTTGCTCATCTGTTAGAAGACGGACATACTCCCGAGCAGTTCGTCTTTAGCTCCGATAGGCCTACCCTGTTCATTCGAAACCTCACCGCAGCGATACCAAACAAGAGTGTGAGCTATTCTGGAAAACTGTTGGAAGATCGGGAAATAAACTGTTGTCGGTAGGTTATCTTACATGTTGTGCAATAACATTACTTGTGTGGATAAGCATTAATAAGACTTTATCCAACGGATTTCTTATATGCAAAAAGACGTTGATAGTGATTGTCTAAATGTTTTCGCATGGCATTGCGAAAAACTTCCGCATTGCCTACTTTCAATATATCTACAAGGCCCCGATGAGAGATAAAGCTCTTTGACGTGCTTGGGCTTGTCAATAAACCGCTACTGTGAACATATTGAAAAACAGGTAGTAACATGTTCTGAAAATCTTTTAAAATCGTGTTCCCTGTGATTTCATAAAGTTTTCCGTGAAAAGCAACCTCGGTTTCAATGTCGAAAATTGTGTTATCGGTGTTTAATGGCTCTTTAGCCACAATAGCCTCCAGCTCTTCAATATCTTTTTCCTGTATATGCTCAAACAATATATCAGCCATACCGACCTCCAGTACCATACGCATCTCAAAAAGATCCTGCAGGGTCTTGTTTTCCATAATGGTCGGATAAAGGGATTTGCGTAAGGGTTTGATAAGATCCGGACTGGTTAGCACTGCTCCTCTGTGTTTTTTGGATTCGACCAGTCCGACCATACGTAATCTCAGCATCGCCTCACGGACAACGGTGCGGCTTACGCCAAGCGTTTGCGCCAGCTCCATCTCCTTTGGTAGAGCATCCCCGACTTTTAGCCCTTGACTGACAAAGAGATTAATGATTTCTTTCTCCGCACGGTCTACTAGTGAAGAAGTATCAATGGTTTTTAGGTGTTCAGTTAAAGAAGGATTTAATTCCATATATGTTACATGTAGCGCATTAGGCACTGTAATACAAAGATAATTAATTAAAATCAAAAATATGTTATACATAATGTAAATATAATTTGTTTTTTGCGTTTATGATTTTATATATTTGCATATATGTAATACTTAATACAAACCAATATGTATTCAAACCTAAAATTACGATCCCTGTTAACGCTGTCTGTTCTGGCAGGCCATATGTTATTGGCCCAGGCTCAGGATCATTCATTTAAAGGGAAAATCACAGATGCAAAGACGGGGGAATCGCTTAGCAATGTGAACATCAGAATCAAGGGAACCAACCAATCGTTAAAAACGCATGCTGATGGAACCTTTATAATCACGACCAATCCAAATACGACCTTGGTCATTACTTCAACGGGCTATAAGCCTTTTGAAATAGCTATTGGACAGCTCCGACAATTGGATATTAAACTTGAATCAAAAGTCGAACAAATGGATGAGGTTGTGGTGGTGGGATACGGGAAGATGAAGAAATCCAATTTGACAGGCTCCGTTAGCCGTCTGGATAAGAAAGTGCTTGAAACTGGAGTCCGTTCTAATCCAGCTTCTGCCTTAGCTGGTACTGTACCCGGCATTCGGGTTCAACAGACTTCGGGAAGACCGGGGGCTGTTCCCACAGTTGTACTCCGAGGTGGAACAACATATGGGGGAGGAGGTGCACCATTGGTCATTGTTGATGGGTTAATTCGAAATGGATTTAATGATATCAATCAAAATGATATTGAATCTATCGACGTATTAAAAGATGCTTCGGCCACAGCAATATATGGTGCAAGGGCAGCAAACGGTGTCATATTGATAACTACGAAAAGAGGAAAAGAGGGGATTTCCAACATTACTATTTCGTCTAAAGTGGGTGTCAATAAATTGAATATGCCTTTTGATTTCCTAGATGCAAAAGACTATCTGTACTGGAGCCGAAAAGGCGTTCAGGTGTCTGGACAATATCAACCATCTCAATTGAATCAACTGACTAGCGTTGGTCCCTTCGGTACAGGTAATAAATATAAAGACGATAAAGGAAACATCCTCGACGGTAATATGACGAGCAATGCCGTATGGAGTACAATGTTCCTTGATGATACCAATCGTGAATTACTTCAGCACGGCTGGCAAACAATGGTTGATCCGGTTACGGGAAAGGAGCTGTTATTTAAGGATTTTGATTACGCAAAGTATGCGCTCCGCAATGCAAGTCTGACACAAGATTATAGTATAGCATTACAAGGAGGGAATGACAAAGGTAAATACTATGGAAGCGTCGGAAAATACAACGAAAAGGGAATGCCAATCAATACCTTTTATGACCGGACGACTTTCATACTGAACGGCGAGTATAGGATTAAACCTTGGCTGCATTCTCTTTCGAGTGTAAATTTCGCGTACACAAAATGGCGGGATGCCATTAACGGTGAAGGTAATTATATGACCCGCGCATTGGGAGCTCCGCCAACAATGCGCGGCACTAATGCTAACGGAGATCTGCTTGTTGGCCGTGATTATCTAGATGGAAACCCACTGGTAAATGATGATAAATTTATCCGGAAAAACCTAAATCAAAAACTTACACTTACTCAGGCGTTTACTATTGATTTTGCAAGAGACCTTAATTTGCGTATAAGCGGAAACTGGTTTTTTAATCAATCAACCGTAGAGTCTTTTAATAAGGATTATCTCGCGAGCCCGGGCAATTATGTGCGGACACGCAACTCTTCGGCCTCTTATGACAAGATATATAACCAAACTTACAATGCGGTCTTGAATTACAAACCGGTTATCGATAACTCTCATCACATTGACGTGATGCTGGGCTCGGAATTTTTCGATACGTATAATAATGGATTTTCGGCAGCTGGAAGTGGGGCTCCTACGGACGATTTTATGGATCTAGGATTAACGAGCCCTGAGGCAAATAAACGAAGTATTGATTCTTACCACGATCGCCAGCGTATTATGTCTTATTTTGGACGTGTAAACTATGATTATAAAGAAAAATATCTTTTGACGCTAACGGCCCGTCGCGACGGTTATTCAACACTATTAAATAACAGATGGGGAACTTTTCCTGGTGTCTCAATAGGCTGGGCTTTGCACAATGAGGATTTCTTGAAGGAGTATTTAGGCTCAACAAAATTGTTAAACACCTTAAAATTGCGGGCGAGTTATGGGGGAAATGGTAATGTCAGCGGGATAGGTTCATATACGCTCCAAGGTTCCTATGGCACGAATAAATACGACGGTCAGGTAGGGTATACCATGTCAACGCTATCTATTCCCAATTTAAAATGGGAAAGTCTGATCACAAAAGAAGTAGGACTAGAGGCGAGGATGTTAAACAGAATGGACTTCAGTTTTGCTTATTATCACAGAACTACAAAAGATAAAATAGCAAACTTAACCCTACCCGCTTCAGCAGGTTTTACAACGATTACGACCAATAATGGTGACATGCAGAATCAAGGGATCGAAATCGGATTGAATTATCAGGTGCTACGGAAAAATGACTGGGACCTGAGTTTTAACTGGAATACAGCCTATAACAAAAATAAGATATTGAAATTGCCATTTAACGGTGTTGAAAACAATAGGCAGGGCGGTTTGCAAGTTTACGATCCGAAAACCAGAGAGCTAGTTTGGGTAGGTGGTTATCAAGAAGGACAAGACCCTAACGTAGCTTTTGCTTATGAGGCCATTGGGATCATTCGTACACAGGAGCAACTAGATAATTATGCATTGCAGTTGAAAGATCTTATTGGGGCAAGGACGTTGGTGCATCCGGATGTTTATAATGCAATGTCGAGCAGTGAGAAAAACTTACACTACCCGTTGGCCTTGGGAGATGTTATGTGGAAAGACGTAAATGAAGATGGGATTATCAATTCCTATGACAGGGTATATATGGGAAATACTCTTCCAAGGTGGACCGGAGGTTTTGGAGCGGCCTTGCGCTGGAAAGATATCAGTTTTAGCACCCGCTTTGACTATGCATTGGGCTATGTCGCCTATGATGGACCGAAAGCTTGGTTTTTAGGGATGATGCAGGGAACATTTAACACCACCACAAGTGTATTTGATACATGGACTCCGGACAACCCGAATGCTCAATACCCCACCTATTATTGGGCAGATCAACTTTTTAAAAATAATACCAGCAGAGAGAGCAGTATGTTTTATAATAAAGGGAACTATTTGGCATTTCGGGAGGTCAATCTCTCCTATCGTTTACCTAAGTCTATCGCTCAACGAATAAAGATGGAGGATCTTAGCGTATCCGTGACGGGGCAAAATTTACATTATTGGTCAAAAAACACCTTATTTTCACCAGAGAGTGGGAGTGTAGGGCAAAATGGCGGAGGTTATCCTCTTCCACGGACCTTTATCCTTGGTCTTCAGCTAACCTTTTGATTTTCAATTTTAACAATAAGTTTATTTAGTACAAAGTTCAGAGACGAGTAAATCTGATAGAAAAAATTAAACGGATGAAAAAGATACTTATATACATAGGCTTCGCAATTTCTTTGTTTTCCTCATGCAAAGAAATTGATTTGGATCTCATTCCAGAGGATTATTTCGCCAGCGGAAGCTTTTGGAAAAACAATGAGCAGGTAGCTGGAGCAATGCTTGGACTTCATAACCAGCTTCGTGGACAGCAGCAAAATTTATGGAATCTGGGTGAATTGCGTGGTGGAACTTTGCGAGATGGTACTAGTTTTACGGGGACAGCGTCGTTGAACGCTGCGGGGATAATCACACAGGATATCCGTGAAAGTTCGCCGGGAATCTCCAGTTGGGCGGGTCTTTATGGCCCAATATTCCAGGTTAATAACTTTATTTATCAAGTGGAGAAGGCCGACTATCTGACCGATACACAAAAGGGGTATTATCTGGGGCAAGCTTACGGACTACGGGCTTTCTATTATTTTTATCTGTTTCGTACATATGGTCGCGTCCCTTTAGTTACGGAACCACAGGCAGCAGTAAACACGCCCTCGTCGGCAGAAGAAGCCTATAAGGCCAGAACCGAAACTGAAAAAGTGACCTTAGATTTCATAAAGTCGGAAGTGGACAGATCAGAAAAATCGTTTGCTGGAAGTTATGAAACAAAGAACCAGAAAGCGCAATGGTCACTGGCTGCCACGTTAATGTTAAAAACGGAAGTCTACCTATGGTCGGCTAAAGTAGGAGTGGATGGAATGGCTCCAGAAAATGTTGCCGGTGATTTGAAACTGGCGAAGGCAGCAGTAGAAAGCGTGATGTCGAGATATGCGTTGGCCAGCAGCTTCTCCGAGCTGTTTCAGTCTGCTAGCATGCCATCGATGAAGGGTAATTCAGAAATAATTTTCACGATTCGCTATTTGAATGGTGAGGCTACTTCTTTCTTCAATAACTTTATTTATGCCGCAAGCGATGATCTGACAGGCTACGTGGACGACAAAGGGCAGAGTATTCCTAAAGATCCTCTGCAAGCCGGGTCTACGGGAATAATTCGTTATGAATACAAAATCGATCTTTACCGCCTATTTGATAAGGAGGATACAAGAGCGAACGCAACCTTTCTCAATTTTAATAAAGGGAACACATCTGCTATTGTATTTAAAAAGTTTTTGGGTACGTTGATCGATGGTGTCCGTAGCTATTCGGATGATTATCCTATTTATCGCTTGGCCGAAGCGTATCTGCTGTTGGCAGAAATCAAAAATAAACTGGGAGAAGATCCGACCGCTGAAATTATGGCCGTCAGAAACCGTGCTTACGCTGGTAAAGCCCCCGTGTTTACTAAGGGGAGCTTCGAAGCAAACGAACTGGCAATTTTTTATGAACGTACAAAGGAATTTGTCTCTGAAGGTAAACGATGGTTTGATTTAAGACGGATGCAAGATGGTCAGGGAAAGTCTTTAGTGTTTCGTAAAGACCTGAATCTGGTCGGTGTCTTAGAACAAACAGACGGTCAAAAACACAAGGTCTTGTGGCCAATAGATTTAGGTACACTGACGGCTGATCCAAAGCTGACTGGCCATCAAAATCCGGGTTATTCAGGTACATAATACAGCAATCCCGCCTCGGATGATATCAGACGGGAAGCAAATACATAGAATTATTTATCAAATCAAAACATATATCATGCTAATGCAAAAAATATCGGGATTAATAGCTGCACCATTTACTCCTTTCGATGAGTCGGGAGAACTCAATCTTGCGCTGATTCCAGCATATTACGATATGCTAAAAAAAAATAAGGTAACAGGTGCTTTCATCTGCGGCTCTACGGGGGAAGGGGTATCGTTGACGTTTGACGAGAAGGTCGCTGTAATGACAGCTTGGGCAAGCCTCACAAGCACTGACGCGGAATTTACATTAATGATGCTCTTAGGCGGAACCAATATCAAAGAATGCCAGCAGTTAGCCCGACTGGCAGAACAGGTAGGAGTGGATGCTGTTTCGTTTACTTCACCATCTTATTTCAAGCCGGCAAATGTGGATCAGCTGGCAAAATGTTGTGTCGAAATAGCGGGCGCCTCCCCTCGGACAGCTTTCTATTATTATCATATTCCGGTGCTGACCGGGGGAAATTTCCCGATGATCGAATTATTAAAAAAAATTGATGGTGTAATACCCAATTTCAGAGGCATTAAGTATACACACGAAGATTTCATGGATTTCTTAAGTTGTATGAATTTCGCGGAGCGGAAATATGATATGCTTTGGGGAAGGGATGAAAACATGCTGTCGGCATTAGTATTGGGTGTCAAAGGTGCCGTCGGAAGTACGTATAACTACGCGGCGCCGTTGTATCTACGGCTGATGGAGGCTTTTGAAGCAGGTGATCTCGAAAAAGCAAATGCACTGCAGCAACAATCAATTGACATGATATCGTTGTTGGGCAAATATGGTGGCATTGCTGTTGGAAAGGCTTTTATGAAGTTGATTAGCTTAAATTGTGGCGAATTCCGGCTACCCGTGAAAAATATGTCCATAGAGCAGTTCGCACTTTTTAAAGCAGATGTTATGAAGCTTGGCTTTCAGGACTTTGCTGCACATGGGTGTGATAAACCGGAGGATGGTAGGTAATACAGGCGCTCATGCAGCAGGAGAACAAACGGCTGGCCAAGCTGGCCAAAAATAGATCATTATGACAAAACAAAATTGGATGACGATTGTAGCAGGAATATTGATGGTAAGCAGTGTTTACGGGCAGACCGGCCGTTTGGAATGGCATCGTTCTATTGACCTGCCCGCAAGGCAGAATGGAAAGGCACATATTGGTCTGGCAGGACCAATAGCCGGACTTGCCAAGGACTTTTTGCTGATTGGTGGTGGAGCTAACTTTCCGGATCTGCCACCGTGGGAAGGCGGCAAAAAAAAGATACAGAAAGATGTCTATATATATGCAAAAGATAGCGCCGGCCTCAGTCTGATAGGGCAAGATAGCCTACCGGACGCTGTTGCTTATAGCGCCAGCCTGAGTGTAGCCAACGGACTGTGTGTTATAGGCGGAGAGAATACGGAAGGAAAGACAAATGCCTGTCGACTGATCAGGTATGACGTTAGCAACAGAAAAATAGAAACGTTTGTCTATCCCCAGCTTCCGTTTTCGCTCTCCAATATGGGGGCCGTATGCTTAGGGAACAAGCTGCTGGTTGCTGGTGGCGAACGCCATGATGGAGTGTCGGACCAAGTGCTGCAGCTGGATCTCGAAGATCTCGGCAGCGGATGGAAGAAAGTCGGAACGCTTCCTTACCCAGTATCGCATTTGCAGCTGCTGGTGGACGATATGCACCATTTATACTTAGTGGGGGGGAGAAAAGGAAACCGGAGTGCTGCCTCGACTTTATATCAAGGGCTATTGAAATCTGTTGACGGTGGGCAGCGCTGGTTGGAACTGACGGATATTCCTTTTAAAGCTGCTGCTGGGACAGCCTGTGTACTACCGGATCATGGGCTATGGTTATTTAGTGCGGATCGGGGGACTACTTTTCATCGGGTGGAAACGATACTCTCCGAGGCTGAGAAAGAGCCAGATACGGAAAAAAAGCAGGAGCTGATTCGCGCTAAAAACATGCTTCAGGCCAATCATCCCGGATTTGGCAGGGAGATCTGGCGTTACGACCTGAAATCAGGGAGATGGAGCCGAGCGGGGGATCTGCCCTCCAATGGGCCGGTAACAACAACAGCTGTTTTATGGGGGGATATGTTGGTTTTACCGTCAGGTGAAATCAAAGCGGGTGTGCGAAGTGCACAGATTTTACTGGCTACATTTTTCAAGAAATAGAATAATAAACAACAATAGGAACCTGAAATGATTTCTTCATTACGACATCAATCCTTTTATCCATGGCTCGTCGTGGCGCTACTTTGGGGTGTTGCGTTACTGAACTATATGGACCGGCAAATGCTTTCCACAATGCGTGACGCGATGCAGATCGATATACCCGTATTACAAAGTGCGGAGGCCTTTGGCGCGCTGATGGCTATTTTTTTGTACATCTATGGTATCATGAGCCCAATAGCTGGCATCGTCGCGGATCGTGGTAATAGAAAATGGCTGATCGTCGGAAGTTTGTTTGTTTGGTCAGCGGTCACTTATGGAATGGGTATGGCAAATGACTACCCTACCTTGTTGATACTTCGCGCTATTATGGGTTTTAGCGAGGCGCTGTACATTCCGACGGCGCTTTCGTTGATCGCAGATTATCATATAGGAAAAAATAGATCCCTAGCCATTGGTTTACATATGACTGGATTATATACCGGTCAGGCACTGGGTGGTTTTGGCGCAACACTGGCGGCTTCAAAAGGTTGGCATACTGCTTTTCACTGGTTCGGAATAGTCGGTATAGTCTATGCAGTGATACTTGCCGTCTTGCTTTCCGAAAAAAGGCCTGAGCCAGCGGCAGAGGAAAACGGCCAGGAAGGACAATGTTCCTTGCTGAAAAGCCTGATGCTGATTTTTTCCAATGTGGCGTTCTGGATTCTGCTGTTTTATTTCGCAGCTCCCAGTTTACCGGGTTGGGCTATAAAAAATTGGCTGCCAACGTTATTTGCGGACAACTTGCACATCCCTATGTCCAGTGCAGGGCCTCTGTCTACGATAACGATTGCAATCTCCTCCTTTGTAGGTGTAATAGTAGGCGGTATGGTGAGCGACCGTTGGGTGAGGAAACAAATTCTTGGTAGAATTTATACCAGTGCAATTGGCCTTGGATTGACAATACCAGCGTTGTTGTTTTTGGGGTTAGGACAGACATTGACAGCAGTGCTGGGAGCAGCAATCTGTTTTGGAATTGGCTTCGGTATGTTCGACGCCAACAATATGCCTATCCTGTGTCAGATCGTACCGAGGAATCTACGCGCTTCCGCTTATGGATTTATGAATATGGTTGGCGTATTTGCGGGGGCCGCCATAACGCAATGGTTAGGCAGGTTCAAGGATGAAGGACACTTTGGCCTCGGTTTCGCTGCGTTAGGAGTAGCTGTGTTAATCGCTCTCTTGCTCCAGCTGCTATTTCTTAAACCTAAACCGACCGGAGAGACGGAAGGAATTTCTTAACAGATCAATGGTTATGTATATGATATCCTTTATGAAGTCATTCCGTTCTCTTTTTGAGAAAAGTTGGTTACTGTTGCTCTTTTTCCAGCTGGCGGCATCGGCTGTTGGACAAAATCGTATCCGCGTAGCCTGTGTCGGTAATTCGGTCACCTTTGGCTATGGACTTGGAGACCCTGCTCATGAATCTTATCCTTCTCAGCTTCAGTTGTTGTTGGGAAACGCTTATGAAGTGGCCAATTTTGGACATTCAGGTGCCACCCTTTTACGAAGTGGACATAAGCCATATCATAAGACCGCTGAATATAAAAGACTGCTCAACTACCAACCCGATATTGTCATTATACATCTTGGCCTCAATGATACAGACCCGAGGAACTGGCCCAATTATAGAAATTCATTTGCGTCGGATTATGCCACATTGATTGACGGTATCCGCGCAGTTAACAGGCAGATGAAGATCTATATATGTCGCTTGACACCTATTTTTAGTGGGCATCCTCGTTTTTTGTCCGGTACCCGTGACTGGTACGGCCAAATACAGAAATCGATTCCTCAAATTGCAGAGAACAATCATGTAGAGCTGATTGATCTGAACAGTCCGCTACAGTTCCGTATCGATTTGTTTGATGATTATTTACATCCAAACCAGCAGGGAGCTTATATCATCGCGACGCAGATTGCCCGGGTACTGGCACCGGTACAACACGGTTTACAGGTTGCTGAGACCCTAGGTTCAAATATGGTGCTTCAGCGTAACTGGGAAAATAAGATATATGGCAAAGCAACACCCCATATCAAGGTAAAGGTTATGTTTAATAAAATCCGCTATATTGTCTTTGCAGACCGTGACGGCTCTTGGCAGGTAAAGCTGCCGAAGATGGAGGCGGGAGGGCCATACCGAATCTCGATAAGCGCCGGCAAGGACAAGATCGTGTTAAACAATGTCCTCTTTGGTGACGTTTACTTGGCATCGGGTCAGTCCAACATGGCTTTTCAGCTTCGGCATGCAATGAGAGGGGAAGAACTCATCAAGGGAGCAGATCATCTTAAAAATCTACGTCTCTTCAAATGTCGGAACTTGATGGAAACCAACGCGACAGTATGGGATACTATCGCCTTGCAAAAAGTAAACGATCTCACCTATTTTACAGGCTCATGGAGTTCGGTGACAGAAGATCAAGCTGCTCATTTTTCAGCAGTAGCGTATGCGTTTGCAGAACAGATCACAAAGGAAGAACAAATTCCTATTGGTATCATCGACCTGTCGGTAGGCGGCTCAAACACAGAATCGTGGATAGATAGGAAGTCTCTGGAAAATGATGATCTATTGGCAACTTATATTCACCAATGGCGGACTTCAGATTTCATACAGGACTTTTGCAGGAAACGTGCCAGCCAGAATCTAGCGCTCTCAAAAGTAAAAAATCAACGCCACCCTTATCAACCGGCGTATAACTTTGAGGCAGGAGTCAGTAAATGGCTGGAAACTGGTCTTAGGGCAGTGCTCTGGTATCAGGGCGAAAGCAATGCACATCACATAGAGCTTCATGAACATCTGTTTAAAACTTTAGTTTCTTCCTGGCGAAAAATGTTTCATCAGACCTTACCTTTTTATTTTGTTCAATTGCCGGGACTGAACAGGCCATCATGGGGCGATTTTAGAAATTCGCAACGGTGCCTGGAAAAACAAATAGAGCGTGTCCACATGGCGGTTGCGTTTGATCTGGGTGACTCATTGGATGTCCATCCGCGTGAAAAAATAACCATTGGCCACCGTCTGGCTAATTTGGTTAAAAAATATGAATATGGGCAATCGGTCAATGCCGACCATCCTCAGGTCGTTAAACAGCTCCATGCCGATTGCTGCCTTTACTTAATCTTTAACAACTGTAAGGAACTGAAGACGAAAAATGGTTATCCGCTAGCGGGGTTCCAGGCTATTGATGAAAAAGGTAGAATCCACAGTATCAATGCATACATCGTTGCAGCGAATAAAATAGCGATCGAAAAACCGGGCTTCAGTATCAAAAAGATCGTGTATGCTTATGAACCTTTCAATAGAGCCAATCTTCAAAATGAAATTGGAACGCCAGTTTCAACTTTTGATATAATAGTAGAATAAAACTAACGCAAAATCAAAGAAATAAGATATGAATCTCACAGAAATCGAAAAAAAACTGGACACTTCCTATTTGGATCAAATGGAAAAGTTTTACCAGAATCAGTTATTAAATGATACTGTTCCATTTTGGTTCCCAAAATCTATTGACAGTACATATGGAGGGTATTTGCTGATGCGTGACCATGACGGTACCTTGATTGATTCGGACAAAGCGGTATGGATACAGGGCCGGGCCTGCTGGTTATTGTCTACTCTCTACAACACCGTAGAGGCTAGAGATGAATGGTTGGTCTGGGCACGCTCAGGCTATGAATTCTTAAAAAAGCATTGCTTCGATAGCAATGGAAAAATGTATTTCCATGTGGATCAACAAGGAAGACCCATTCGGATGCGACGTTATTTCTTCTCAGAGACTTTTGCTGCCATTGCCTTTGCTGCCTTTGCCAAAGCCACTGGTGACCAAGATATCGCAGCAGAAGCCAGATTTTTGTTTGGTGAATGCTTGGCCTATGCTAACGGCGAGAAGTTAATCGCGCCCAAATACGAGCCCACCAGGCCAATGAAGGGTATCGGTGTACCTATGATTATGATCAATACGGCCCAACAGATTAGGGAAACCATTGGCGATCCCCGTTGTGATCAGGCCATTACGGATTTTATCGCTCAGATACAGGGGGATTTCGTGAAGGATGATATTCAATGCGTTATGGAGCAGGTCGGTGCGGCAGGAGAAATTATCGACCATATTGATGGACGGACGCTCAATCCCGGACATGCAATCGAAGGTGCCTGGTTTATTTTGCATGAAGCCAGACACCGGGATAATGATCCTGACCTGATTAATCTCGGTTGCCGAATGCTGGACTATATGTGGGAACGTGGCTGGGACAAGGAATATGGTGGAATCCTTTATTTTAGGGATGTGTATGGTAAACCTGTACAGGAATATTGGCAGGACATGAAATTCTGGTGGCCCCAGAATGAAGCTATTATTGCAACCTTGCTGGCTTACCTCTTGACCGGCAACGAAAAATATAAGAAATGGCACCAACAAATCCACGATTATGCTTATGATCATTTTCATGATAAAGTTAATGGGGAGTGGTTTGGTTATCTCCACCGCGACGGAACGTTAGCGCAGACGGCCAAAGGGAACCTCTTTAAAGGACCTTTTCATCTCCCGAGACAGGAATGGTACTGTATGCAGATTCTAAAAACACTGAGATAGAACACATGAAGTTATCGATCGGCTTGCGTGGTTTAATAATTAACTTCGTTTGTTTTGCGTGTCTAGTCATCCCGTATATCTGTATGGGGCAGTTAGCCAGGCCATTGCTTCCAATGCCTCGGTCGGTGAGCTGGAAGGAAGGCGTCTACCGCCTCCACAAAAACGTTGGAGTAGCAGTTCCCCAGGATACGTTGAGGGAAGAAAGACGATTGCTCCTGAAGTTGCTGCAAGACTGGGGGCGACAGACGGGAATAATAGACGCTAAGGAGAAACCTGATATTGCGCTGGTATGTGGCGATTTCATAGACTTGCCCACAGCAGCTGAAGCTTATCAGATTGATGTGACCCAATCCGGTGTACGGATAAAAGCTAAAAATAAAACAGGGATATTTTACGCCCTGCAGACCCTGAGGCAGTTGGGCGACCTCAATGGTGAGATACCTTACTGCTCTATCGTCGACTACCCGGCTTTTCGGTGGCGGGGTTATATGGTTGATGTAGGCCGGAATTACCAAAGTATCCCGCTGTTGAAAGAACAGATCGACATGATGGCCAGGTATAAACTGAATATTTTCCATTTTCATTTTACGGAAGATATTGCCTGGAGATTGGAGAGTAGAAAGTATCCCGGTCTAACTGACTCTACCAATATGGAACGTTGGAAAGGTAAGTTCTATACCGTCACCGACATGCAGGAACTGATCGGATATTGCAGAGAACGGCATATTCAGCTGGTTCCGGAGATAGATATGCCTGGGCATTCGGCAGCATTTCGCCGGTACTTTAAAACGGATATGCAAAGTGACAGCGGTATGGCTGTGATTAAGAACTTGGTAAAAGAATTTGTCGATACGTATCCGGGATTACCCTTTTTACATATAGGAGGGGATGAGGTCAAAATATATAATCGAGCATTTCTGCCAACGATGACAAAATGGGCAGAGTGCCTGGGACTGCAAACAATAGGCTGGGATCCCGGAGGCAACCTGTTGCCACAGACTATCCGCCAGCTTTGGATGGGTGGGCCACAGGAGATCACAGCAGATTATTCTTTTGAAGCTGTGGATTCAAAGCACCTTTATATTAACCATATGGATCCATTGGAAGCGGTTACCACCTTATTCTATAGGCAATTGGGCGGAAGCGCAAAAGGGAACCGAAAATTACACGGAGCAATCTTGTGTTCGTGGCCGGATCGGGCAGTCAATAATGAACGCGATATCTTTCGCCAGAATGCAGTCTATCCTGCTTTATTGACGTTTGCTGAACGTAGTTGGCGGGGAGGGGGCGAGTTTGAATGGCGTAGTAACATAAAAACTGATGCGCAGGGGCATGCTGAATTTACTGAATTTGAAACGCGGTTGCTGCAGCATAAAAATTTATATTTTAATAAACTGATCTTTCCCTATTACCGACAGAGTACACAGCAATGGACAATATATGGTCCTGTCGCAAATCATGGAAATCTCGCGATGTCGCTGGAAAATGAAAAGAAGGGTGATTTCAAATTTTTGAAAAAAATTGGCGAGTTTTACGGCGGTACGGTCGTCCTGAGACATTGGTGGTCAGATGTCATAAAAGGGGCTATCGATCGGCCATTGGAAAATACAACTGTATATGCTGTCAGCGAGTTCTGGAGTGACAGGGAGGGCAATCAGAAGTTCTGGATCGGATTTAATGATCTTTCCCGTTCGTACGCAAGCGATTCACCGGCTCTCGGAACCTGGGATGACAGGATGAGTAGAATTTGGATAAATGAAAACGAGGTTCGTCCTCCAAAATGGCAGAACGCTGGTCAAAAAGGAAGTTTGGAAATTGCCTTGGTTGATGAAGGTTACAGTTATCGTCAACCTACAATTATCTGGTTAAAAAAAGGTTTGAATAAGGTCGTGATTAAACTTCCTGTAGGAAAGTTGGAGGGAAAAGACTGGCAAAATCCCCTGAAGTGGATGTTTACCTGCATTCCGATCTACGATTGAATAGCAGAAAATCCTTAGGAAACATGTGTCTTACATTCAGTTATAAACAAGCAATTTAATAGAAAAACATATGAAAAAAATAAGCATAGTGCTCGCATTTGTCATGCTGGCGGGCATGATTCAGGCACAGGAGGTTGATGTATTTATTTCGGGACAAGATGGTTATAAGAGCTATCGTATTCCAGCCATTGTAAAAGATAAATCAGGTCAGTTGATCGCTTTCGCAGAAGGAAGGGTGGATCATGCTGGGGACTTTGGCAATGTGGACATTGTTTATAAAATCAGTCAGGATAATGGTCGGACCTGGGGACCGCTGAAGGTGGCCGTAGATAATGATAATTTGCAGGTAGGTAACCCTGCTCCGGTAGTCGATTTACTCGACCCTGCCTACCCAAACGGGCGTCTGCTGCTTTTTTATAATACGGGAAATAATCATGAAGGTGAGGTGCGTAAGGGCAACGGTTTACGTGAATGCTGGTCGATCAGTTCTACTGATGGTGGCAAAACTTGGTCTCAACCTAGAAATATAACTCTGGAAACACATCGTCCCAATCAACCTTCTGTACATGCGCAATATACCTTTAAGGAAGACTGGCGTGCGTATGCCAATACGCCCGGACATGGGCTGCAATTTGACTCAGGTAAGTTTAAAGGGCGTATTTATATTCCGGCAAATCATTCGGAAGGGAACCCGAAAGTGAATGGCAAGGACTATTTTGCCCACTCTTATTACTCAGATGATCATGGGAAAACATTTAAACTGGGCGAGAGCATAGGATTTGAAGGGTCAAACGAGACAATGGCAGCCCAGATATCCTCAACGGGATTATATATGAATTCCCGTAACCAACAGGGGAATGTTAGATCCAGGATTGTTTCTTATTCAAGTGACGGCGGGGTGACCTGGGATACGACCTATTACGACAAAAACTTGCCCGATCCAGTCAATCAGGGATCTGTACTTTCCTGGCAGAAAAAAGGGAAGTATATCTTGGCGGTGTGTAACGCCGCAATGACCAACAGAAGGGACAATTTGACACTGCGCTTAAGCAAGGATAAGGGCAAAACATGGTATTTCAGCCGTATTATTGCAAAAGCGCCGGAGCAGGTGGAAGGAGACTATGCCGCCTATTCTGATCTGGTGCTCTTAAATAAAAAGGCCATAGGTGTCCTGTATGAAAAAGACAGTTATAAAAAAATTGTATTTGTGCCGGTGAGTTTAAAATAGTGACGCTTTAATTCCTACATCTATCTCGTGCGTGATAAATGCGCAGATAGGTCACTTGTTTGAAAAAGCATAGATTTTTAACACAAAAACACCTGAAGCGGGGAACTTCAGGTGTTTTAACCTAACCAATTATTAACCTAAATTTATGAAAAGTATACTAAATGATAATCAATATTCATGCCATTTTATTCCTCTGTATACTACACGGTTCTTTGCATGGTATTTTTTACGATTGATAAACCATTGGCGGCTGGCTACGTTCAGAGAAAGCGATGAGTACCATCTATTGAGACAATCGTATCCCGCAGATCATTGCGCAAAGAATCGCCTGAACAACTCTTCCCATTCGCTTTCTAGGGGCCCTGTAAATACAGGCTGTTTGGCACGGTTATACCAGTAATCCGCATTCCAAAGATCGCCCTCCTTGCGATGGAGATAAGCGTGCACATGTGCAGCTGCTGTACCATCCAGCCGATCAACAAGATCGTGGGCAGTTTTCCAGTCCCCTTTTTTGTCAAACCATAAGGCCTTCTGTATCGGTGACCAATCGTCTTTAGGCTCTTCCAATAATCGAAATTCTTGTATTGTCATTTTGTCATTTATCAATTTCCTTACTCCAGATTTCATAAATATCATCACCGTTAGAGCTTTTTCCGCTATGGTGCCATTTGTTGTCCAGGATTTTCCCTTCGAAACGAAGTTCTTGTCCGACGCGGCTATTATCTCTCGAGAAAAAGAGGATTTTCTCTTTGTATTCTTTGTCCCGGTAGGTGTAACGGCCGCCACCTGTTCCGTAAAATCCTTTTTGTGCCGGATTAATAGCAATCCACTGGAAATAACCATCGACTAGGATCTTTATCGTTTTGCGATCGGAGCGTGGAATTTCGTGTATTTTTGTATTTTGTTGCCGTCCAGTTATTCTCCATAAAGCATCCAATGGCTGGGGCTGTACTTTTTGCTTTGTGAACAGCAGGTCGGAGCCATGTACCTTAATCAGCACCTTATCACTGTCTTTTTTGTAACTTAAATTGATTTTGCTGCCAATAGTGGTGCTATCCGTGCTATTATATTCTGCTAACACAGTAAGTTGGTTGTTCTGTTGTTGAATCGGACCTCCCCAGGTATAGCCGAAATGTTTATCTATATCGTCATAACTGATAAAGGACAGGTAATGATCTTTGATCAGAATAAGATTTTTGCTTTTGCCTGTTTGGGATAAATAAACACCGTCAGCAAGTTGCGCCTTTGTCTCAAAATGAGCGACGAAAGAGAATATGACTAGTAGTATTAAACAATTTTTCATATCAATTCAGCTTATATTGTCCATTAAAGATACAAATAAAAAGGCGTCAAAGAAAAGCCCCCTGAGTTCTATCTCAGGGGGATGGGTAATTGTCAAATAAAATGTATTGCCGATCTGTGTTATTTAAATTTGCTGGCCAGCGCAGCTAGCTTACTTGCCATATCGGTTTCGGGCTCCTGATTCCGCCTGTTCTCGTTTTTTTTATGTTTAGGAGCTGCATTTTTTTCATCTGTTTTCATGGACAGGGCGATCCGGTTACGTTTTTCGTCTACTTCTGTGACGGTGACGGTGACTTGCTGCTGCACTTTGACGACTTCATGAGGATCAGCGATATATCGGTTTGATAGTTGGCTTAAATGCACCAGACCGTCTTGATGGACGCCGATGTCAACAAAAGCTCCAAAGTTAGTAATATTTGTGACGATGCCCGGAAGCTTCATTCCCACGCGTAAATCTGAAATGCTGTTGACGCCCTCGGTAAAAGAGAAAGCTTCGAATTTTTCACGTGGATCCAATCCAGGCTTGGCCAGCTCATTTATAATATCATTTAATGTGGGTAAACCAACTTCCTCCGAAATATAGTTTTTCAGCGGTATTGATTTTCTTAACTCGGCATCTTTTAGCAAATCCTCCACATTTTTACCAAGATCTTTGGCCATCTGTTCGACGAGAGCATAGCGTTCGGGGTGTACAGCTGAGGAGTCCAATGGATTGGCAGCATTACGTATACGGAGGAAGCCTGCCGCTTGTTCGAACGCCTTATCTCCTAGACGGGGTACTTTCTTGAGCTCACGGCGTGATGCAAAAGGACCGTTTTCATTCCTGTATTTAATAATCTGCTGAGCCAATGCCGGACCCAATCCGGATACATAAGACAGAATCTGTTTGGACGCTGTATTCAGTTCCACACCTACGGCATTCACACAGCTGATAACTGTGTCGTCCAAGGAAGTCTGGAGTTTGCTTTGATCGACATCGTGCTGATATTGGCCAACACCTATTGATTTCGGGTCAATCTTGACAAGTTCGGCCAACGGATCCATGAGTCTCCTGCCAATGGATACAGCGCCGCGCACAGTAATGTCGAAATCTGGGAATTCTTCGCGGGCGGTTTCAGAAGCCGAATAAATGGATGCTCCACTTTCGTTGACCATGACGACGATCACCTCACTGAGCGCTAGTTTGCGTACAAAATCTTCCGTTTCACGCCCCGCTGTACCATTCCCGATTGCAATGGCCTGAATATCGTATTTTGATACCAGGTATTTAATTGTTTTCTGTGCTTCAGCGAGCCCATTGGCGCCATTATGTGGAAATATGGTGGTATTTTCTTTTAGCTGACCTTGTTCGTCCAGGACGACTGTCTTACAGCCTGTGCGAAATCCGGGATCTATTGCGAGCAGCCTTTTCTGGCCCAGGGGGGCAGCCAAAAGCAATTGACGGACGTTGTCGGCAAAAACCTTGATAGCTTCTTCGTCTGCTTTCTGACGTGTCAATACACGGATTTCGGTTTCCATAGAAGGCTTTAAAAGACGCTTGTAGCTATCTGTTAGGGCTAGTTTCACCTGTGAAGCTGCTTCATTGACAGCTTTGATGTAAATAGACTCAATGGCTGGAAGAATGTCTTCTTCCTGAATATCGATATCAAGGTATAGCAATTCTTCTTTTTCTCCTCTACGCATCGCGAGTACCCGGTGTGAAGGGGCATCTTTCAGCGGTTCAGACCATTCGTAGTAATCTTTATATTTAAGTGCAGCCTCTTCTTTACCAGGTACGACTCTGGACACAAATTCGCCTTTTTCGAGAAATATAGCTCTAGCTCTGGATCTGACAGTGGCATCTTCGGCGATCATTTCGGCAATGATATCTCTCGCCCCCGCCAATGCCTCCTCGCTGTTCTTAACACCTTTTTCTTCATCCACCAATGATTCCGCCAGAGCCAAAAAATCAGTGTTTTGCTGCGCCAAAAGTATATCGGCCAAAGGCTGCAGTCCTTTTTCGCGGGCGGCACTCGCTCTTGTCTTTCTTTTTGGCTTGTAGGGTAGATAAATGTCTTCCAGATTAGCCATTGTCTCCGCAGCCAGCACCTGTAGTTCCAGCTCAGGCGTTAACTTACCTTGATCAGTAATGGATTTTAATACCGCATCTTTACGCTTGTCGAGATCCTTCAATTGCTGTGAGCGGTCCCGGATCGCGGTGATTTGCACTTCATCCAGGCTGCCTGTCATTTCCTTCCGGTACCGGGAGATAAAAGGAACAGTTGCTCCTTCCTCCAGCAGTTCAATAGTGGTACGAACTTGTTTTTCGCTAATGGAAAGTTCATTAGCTATAATCGTTTCGTGGGATAATAAGCTCATTATAGGTTATGTTAAAAAGGAAAGCTGCTGAATAGTGTATTCAACAGCTTTTGTATATATCTTATTGTAAATGAATGTAATGAAAACTAAGCCGGTTTATTGGTGCCTTCTTGTTCAGGAGCCTTTGTATCGGCTGTTTCACTGCCTTTATTTTCCGCAAAGTGGTCGTTGTAGCCGTAAGTGATATGGGCGGGCTCTTCTCCATAGTCGGGCTGCTTGTGTGGATTATGTTCTACGACACCGGCCGGAGTGGTAAACTCATATTTTTTCTTTGGCTGTTCTGACTCAGAACCGTTCTCGGTGTCCGCAGACTGTTCCGTTTCAGCTTTGGCTTTCTCTTCAGCAGCTTTTACATCGTTTGGCAAAGTCTCTTCTTTGACTTCCGGTTTAACTTCTATGTCCTTTTCGAAATTATTGATCTGATCGGAGATTTCCCTTTTGATTCCCTCGGATGCATCTTTAAACTCCCGTATCCCTCTTCCTAGTCCTCTTGCCAGCTCGGGAAGTTTTTTACCACCAAAAAGCAACAGGATGGCAAACACGATTAAAATCATTTCTTGTGTTCCGATGTTTAGGAATGCTATTACTGGATTGTACATACTCTTTTCCTCTTCTTTTGATTTCTAACTAAGTGCTAAGTTACGTTTATATTTCTATAGTTTTTAGCCCAGTGCGTAAAATTAAGACAATTTTAAGGCATTTGAAACATAAAAATTACTTAATGGCACCGTGCTGCGTAGCGTGAAGTTTTGGTTATTTATTTGCTAAATATTTTATAATATGACGATAGAGCAGAAATATCTTTGTATTTTTGTGCCTATTTTTTTTCGTATTGATCATGTTGGGAAAATTCAAATCTTACAAGCCGTATTACAAAAGCACCATTGTGCTCGCCGGACCGGTGGTCATCTCACAATTGGGACATACTCTGGTACATACTGCCGACAGCGTTATCGTGGGGCATTTTGCCGGAACGATTCCGCTGGCAGCGGTTTCGCTGGTAAATGCTGTGTTCATGATCGTTATGGTCGTCGGGTTAGGAATCGCTTATGGAATCACTCCTTTGATCGCACAGGAGAATGGCCGCGACAATAAGCAGGAGTGTGGAACTTTATTGTCAAACAGCTTCTGGCTCAATATCATTACCGGCATACTCTTGTTCTGCCTAGTCTATTTTGGATCGATGCTGGCAATTGACCATTTGGATCAGGACCCTGCGGTGGTGAAAGAGGCAAAACCTTATCTGTTTATCCTAAGTTTGTCCATGCTGCCGTTAATGGTGTTCAGTACTTTCAAACAGTTTGCCGAAGGATTAGGGTTTACAAAGCAGGCTATGAATGTAACAATATGGGGTAATGTTCTAAATATCATTTTGGCAATAATCTTTGTGAAGGGGATGTTCGGGATAGCTCCCATGGGGGTCAAGGGCGTCGGTTATAGTACCTTGATCGACCGTGTACTGATGATGTCTGTCATGATGGCCTATGTCTTGCGCGCGCAGAAATTTAAAAGTTATATCCAGCATTTTAGGATTACGGTAATCGACCGGATCCGATTACGGAAGATATTACAGATCGGTGCTCCCGTGGCCATGCAATATGTATTTGAGATCGGCGCATTCGCCGGTGCTTCTTTATTGGCTGGGACCATCAGCGCAACGGCGCAGGCTTCACACCAAGTGGCTATACAGCTGGCGGCAATGACCTATATGATGGCCAGTGGTATTGCTGCGGCAGCAACGATCAAGGTGGGCAATAGTTACGGAAACCGCAATCTGTTTCGCCTGGAGCGCTTTGCTGTATCTTCCTATCAGCTCGTTTTGCTCTTTATGGCGATTACGGCTTCGCTGTTTGCTCTCTTCAACAATTATCTGCCTTATATTTTCACCTCCGACACAGCAGTGGTCGTCATCGCCTCGCAGCTATTGATTATAGCCGGTCTCTTTCAGTTATTTGACGGCACGCAGGTGGTGGGACTTGGCGTATTGCGGGGGATGGGGGATGTCAATATTCCTACGATTATCACGTTTATTGCTTATTGGGTGATCGGCCTGCCCAGCGGCTATGTCATGGGTATAATGTTTGACTGGGGGATCGAGGGCATCTGGTATGGACTTACTTTAGGGCTGCTGACCTCTTCGTTGCTTCTTTACTTACGCTTCCACTTGGTGATCAAAAAGAAAAAGCTTCATTTTGAACGAGCTAAATTTTAGTAGGAGTATGCCAAATCTCAGTACAGCCACATAAAATAATCATTGTCCACAGGGCAATCTGAGCCCTTTGAGATCAAATATCGAGATGATGCTGTAGTGAACACGTGTAGAGGTGCATAAAAATAGGGCTATCCAAAATTTTTGGTTAGCCCTATTGATTTTCAGTATGTTTGACAATGTTAAACCTCTCTGTTGCTATCCCAGTTTTCCAGATAATCAGCTACCCTTTTTAGAAAAGTTCCGCCGAGAGCACCATCAATGGCACGGTGGTCATACGAAAGAGACAGGTACATCATATGTCTAATGCCGATCATATCACCGTATTCGGTCTCAATGACTGCCGGCTTCTTGGTAATAGTGCCTACCGCTAAAATGGCTGCCTGAGGCTGGTTGATAATGGGGGTTCCCATAATATTGCCAAAGGCGCCAATATTGGTGAATGTAAAAGTGCCGTCCTGTGTATCGTCGGGCTTTAATTTATTTGCCCGCGAGCGCTGTGCAAGGTCATTGACCGCTTTGCTAAGTCCTACCAGACTTAGTTGATCGGCATTTTTAATGACGGGGACAATCAGGTTACCGTTAGGCAGTGCTGCGGCCATGCCGATGTTGATGTTTTTCTTTTTGATGATGTTATGCCCATCAATAGAAATATTGACCAGAGGGAAGTCTTTGAGAGCTTTGCTGATCGCTTCTATAAATAATGGTGTAAAGGTGATATTTTCGCCTTCCCGCTTTTTGTATGCATCTTTAACACGGTTGCGCCACAAGACGAGGTTGGTAACATCTGCCTCTACAAAAGAACACACATGCGGCGATATCTGTACACTTTTAACCATGTGGTCAGCTATCAGTCTTCGCATCCGGTCCATTTCGATGATTTCATCATGCCCACTGACCACAGTGTGGGTAGTCGGAGTTACGGATGGAGCGCTTTCTTTCTGGGGGATCGACGGGGAGACCGGAATAACCGTATCGGCTGTTTTTGCCGATCGTTTGGCTACATAAGATAAAATGTCTTCTTTGGTCACCCGACCCTCAGCCCCAGTACCCTGAATGCGGTCAAGCTCCTCTTGCGATAGCCCTTCATGACGGGCAATATTCTTTACCAAAGGCGAGTAAAAACGTATTTCGCCCTCGTTGGACGAACTCTGAACAGTGGGTTCATAAGCGGATAATTGGCTGATTCCGGGGATGTCTAGATGAGCTGTTTCTGCCTCATCGGATAGAGCCGGTCTGTCGCCGGCAGTTTCCGCTGCCTGAGTACTGGCCTCAGCGGTTTCGGTTTCTCCCTCTATTTCTATTAGGGCAACGACATCACCGACCTGGACGACCTGATCGGCAGCATACAGTTGTTCTTTGAGAATTCCTCTTACTGGAGAAGGTACTTCTGAATCAACTTTGTCGGTTGCAATTTCCAATAAAGTGTCATCTTCTTCAATCAGATCACCCGGCTGTTTTATCCACTTGGTAATTGTCGCTTCCGATACACTTTCCCCCATTTTTGGAAGTAAAAGTTTATATAGAGCCATATTTTTAGCAATATCAGTATAGAAAAACGAAGTTAATTAAATTATGGTTTAATTTCAACAAATTAAAATATTATTCTTTACATGCATTCTTTGATGAAATTATATTTTATAATCTTGAAAAACTTATGCCTCTTCTTCTGAAAGCAGTTTCCATAGGAGGAGAAGTGCGTTCATGCGTGTCCGCTCGATATTAATAAGCCGATCGTTGTTAAATTGAAATTTCCTGGAAATGCTTTTTTTTCTTCCCGCAACCGCAATCCAAACGGTTCCCACGGGTTTTTCAATGGAGCCGCCACCGGGACCTGCAATACCTGTTGTGGCAATCGCGTAATCCGTCTCAAATTTTATTTTTGCACCCTGGGCCATTTCAAGTGCAGTTTGTTCACTTACTGCGCCAAATTGACTTAGGGTGTGTTCATGTACACCAAGGAGAAGCTGTTTGAGCCTATTGGAGTACGGAATGGTGCCGCCAACAAATATTTCGCTGCTCCCAGGGATTGCTGTGAGTGACGCCGCTAGACTTCCTCCGGTACAACTTTCTGCCGTCGTCAAGCTTAATCCAGCACGGGTTAAGGACTTTATCAAATGCTGTTCAATGCTGGTATCCTGATCGGCAATCACATAGTCTTTTAACCGATGGAGTAATTTGGTTTTAAAAAGCTTTACCTGTTGTAAGATATCTACCTTGTTTTTACTTTTTCCCGAAAGTCTCAAACGTATAAAAGCCAATGTGGGTAGATAAGCTAATTTAATATTTGGTGGCAGTTCATCTTCGATGTCTTTTATTTCCTCCGCGAGATAAGATTCTCCTATACCACCCACGAGAATGGTTTCGTGATGAATAAAGGTGTCGGAGTTTTGCTGCTCAAGAATTGGGAGCACACGCTGTACCATCAGGTGCTTCATTTCAAATGGTACACCCGGCATAAATACATATTGTTTTTGTGCATGGCGAACGAGCATGCCCGGAGCAGTGCCGTAGTCATTGAACAGCACTTCGCAGTTGGCGAGGACATCCGCCTGTTGCCGATTGATCTCCAGCATGGGCAATCCGCGGGCCTCAAAAAATCCGGTCACGTGCTGCAGTACCTTCTGATCGCGGATGAGGGTTGTGCCAAAATATTTGGCCGCCGTCCTTTTGGTGACATCGTCCTGCGTCGGGCCGAGGCCGCCGGTAATAATGATCAAGTCTGCCCGTGAGGATGCAGTGTTCAAGGTCGCCATGATCGCGGCCTCCGTATCAGAAATGGATGTCATCTGCACGACATCCACGTCTAATTTACCCAGCTGCTGCGCTATCCAGCTTGAATTGGTGTCAACAATCTGACCGATAAGAATTTCATCTCCGATGGTAATGATCTCTGCTTTCATGGTATAAACTTACTAAAATTACGCCCAACTCCTATGAATTGCTGTTGTTGTGTCGTGTAATAATCTGTTTTCATGCTGACGCCGCTGCATGGATCGTTCATCGGAAAAGAACAAAAAAAGAAAGCGGTTATTAAAAATAACCGCCCCCAGAACTTGCTCTTTTTGTTAACTTGAGATCCTGCAAGATAGACGCTTTGGCACGTATCGTCACATTGTAACTTCGATAGCGTCCAAAAGGCATCCAGCCAAACGACATGTCCCAGCAGTGTAGATCCCGATAGATATTGAAAGAAGTCATAACCACTTCCTTCTGCTTGAAGTCGTAACCCGATTGGAAGGTCACTTTCCATTTGGGGGTGACGCTAAAATCGCCATGTAAGTTTAGCGTACTCGTGATCTGATTGTCCATTTTTCGCGTGCTCGTGTTAAAAAATTTGGACATATTAAAGCTAAACGAGGCTGCGAGGTTCCAAGGGATGTTGAAGTCCACAAAGGCATTGGGGTCGGAACTGATTCTTGATAAGGCCTGTGCCTGCTCCGGTGTCATTCCGCCGCCTGCCATCTGTTTCCTTAAGGAGTCTATATTGTTGTTGCGCGATTGCGCAGCCTTCGGATTTAAACTGTAGTCAAAGGATAGACCAAAATTCGTGAGCCGCGCCAGGCTTCCATCTTTAATCGCAAATCTATCGATACGTACACCATTTTCGTTGACCGTGTAGGGATCAAATGCACCATTAAAGTTGACGTTCATCTTTTGGTCGAAAAAAGCGGTCCGGCCGGAAAATGTTATCGGAGATAGTTTAAGTGAGTCGGCAACAAAATTGTAGTTGCCGCTAAAGGTCAACCCCTGAAGAATAGGTATCTTTTTAAAACCACCATCTGTGGTGTCGGATTTGCTTTTGACCTTGGCTTCAATGTTATTATCAATGGAGAATCCGATACCCGCCGATCTTCCAGCGGAGGGCGATCCATATATTCCCTGTGAGAAGATGGAATAGACATTTTGGTTACCGTACTGATCAATATAGTGCTGATAGAAACCATATCTTGGATCTGAAAAATCAGGTCTATAGTTAAAGTTAATCGATGGAGTGACGACATGTCGGATGGCCTGGATCTTTCCAATTTTAGGATACATACCGTATATTTTCGTCGAAAGACCAGTAGATATCGAATAGTCGTAAGCCCGGTTAAATCCCTGCAAGGTATCAATACGTTGTGTGTAGCCGGCTGCTGTGTTGTCGATACGCTGCCGCGTGCTCTGTAGATACCAGCGTTCGGTATAGTTTACGCTGGTGTTAAACTGGAAATATTTGAACGCATTGAGCGACAAACTGACAGGAATATTGTGCTGGAAACCGTTCTGGAATTTTTTGAAGCCTCCGGGTTTAAATAATAAACTGTCTGTTGTACTTACAGAGTTCTGTGCCTGGAAGCTATAGCCTACATTGATGCGCTGATACCACTTTTGCTCACCTACGCGGTCCTTACTGTCGAAAGGATTGAACGATGACACGTTCAAACTGACATTTGGCAGGCTGAGCTGAATGCTTCTGGTTGCCATATCCTGATTGTGCGTCAAACTCGCTGTCAGATTCACTTTTCCGTCCGCAAACACTTTACCATAACTTATTGATGAGCCCATGCGGTTGCGGGCAAGATTTTCATAGGTGTTTTGAACGCTTCCCGTACCGGTATTTTGGAAGAATGAGGTGGTACCAAAATTCACGCTGGCTGAAAAAGAGGTGCCCGGATTGGCTTCCTGGCGCTGGGTGTGATTCCAGGTTACATTGAAATCTTTGTTGGAACCATAGTTGTCTGTACCTTCTACCCCCGTTTTGGTGTTGGCATAACGAATGTTGAAACCACCGTTGAACTTGTAGTTTACTGTATATCGGGTGCTGATGGATGCTTCCCACGAACCTTTCGAATATAGGGACCCTCGGATTTCGCTATCCCAGTAATCGTTGAACGCCAAGTACCAGCCAATATCGCGCATTGAAAACCCGCGGGTATAATCTTCTCCAAAGGAGGGGAACAGGAAGCCTGATGCTCTTTTGTCCGGTTTTGGAAAGAAAGCGAAAGGGAAGGCTACAGGCATTGGTACACCCATGACAACCAGATAGGCAGGACCGGAGATAATCTGGTTTTTGGTTACAATCCCTTTGGTAATATGTATACCGAAGTGTGTGTGCGGCTGTGGTAGATTACAGGTACTGTATAGACCTTTATAGATGGACATTTCATCATAGATGTTTTTACGCACGATATTCGCCTGGATATATCCCCCGTCTACCTCGGTCATGATGCCATAGGTATTGCCCTCCTGTTTCTCATAATCGTAATAGAGGGAATCGACCGTTTTTGGGGATTCGCCATTACCCATAATGACAATTGGTCGGCCAACGTACTTGCCGTTTTTGTCATAAATCCCCGAAGCAAATATTTTTTTCTGGTTGCGATCGAGACGGATGTAATCAGCCGATAATTCGAAATCCTGATATTTTACTTTTGCACCCCGGTATAAGTGGCTAATATTTTTGGCGACTTCAGATTTCTGGGAGTCAACAGCGATAATGCTGACCTCGGCTTGAAGGCCACCGCCTTTTTTCTTCGTAGAGTCCGCCTTGCTTCCCGTTGAATCAACAGCTTTTATTTTGGATGTATCTTGGAGAGGACGGGTTGTCGGGACAGGATCTTTGCTTTGAAGTCCGTTCTGCTTTAAAGGAATGTTACTTTGAGCAAAGGCTGAATTGCTCATTGCAAGAATGATAAATAGTGTTAAAATGTTGATTAACGACTTCAAAATTAAAGACAAATGTTATTTTTGTGAAATAATGTTAAACTTCGAAGGACAAAATTAGTCAAAAAACAAATAGAAAAAATGTTAAATATCGTTATCTATTGAAGAAATAATATTGACTCATTTTGTTGCGTTTATAGTAGAGCAAATAATTATTCAATGAAATCAGATTTAAGAATTAGAAAATGGTGTAGCGTCATGTGTGCTACTTTGGGATTTTTTTTATTGAATTCTTTCCAATTGAACAACGGCCAACCTCAGCCGCCTGACTATCAGATTAAAACTATTGTCATCGACGCGGGGCACGGCGGTAAAGATACCGGAGCACAGGGACGTCGTTCCCTGGAAAAAAATATCGCCCTGGACGTCGCTTTGAAACTGGGCCGCCAGATCCAAAAGGATATACCCGGCATCAAGGTGATTTATACACGTACGACTGACGAATTTGTCGAACTTTATAAGCGTATTCGCTTGGCGAATGCCAACAAAGCCGATTTGTTTATTTCTATTCACTGTAATTCCAGTGGCGCTAGTGCACATGGTACCGAAACTCTGGTGTCGGGATCTCATCGTTTAGGTCAGCAGGATGCGGCTGTACGTGAAAATGCCTCGCTGTTACTGGAAGCAAATTATAAGGAAAACTACCAGGGCTTTGATCCAAAGGATCCGGAAAGTGCAATTATCTTTTCCCTGATGAAAAATAGATTCCGCGAGAAAAGCATCCGCCTGGCGCAGATGATTGAAGGAGAATATGTAAAAGCCGGTAGATATAGCCGTGGATTCTGGGAAAAGGGTTTAGCCGTATTGGCAGAAGCAGGCATGCCAGCGGTATTGACTGAGATTGGATTTATCAGCAACCGGGAGGAGGAGAGCTATCTGCTGTCGGAGGAAGGGCAACAGGAAGTCGTTAATAATCTGGTTTCAGCAATTAAAATCTATAAAAATTCTGTCGAGCGTTAAACAGATTTGCTTTTGTGCTGTTTTAAACTTAAATTAAGGATGCATTACAAAAGGAATAATTTGTGAAAATATCAAACGAAACAAAAGTCGGCATATTAGCAACAGTTGCAATAGTTTTATTATTTATTGGTTATAGCTTTCTGAAGGGCAACGACGTATTCAGCAGCGATAATACATTTTACACGACCTATGATGCGGTCGATGGGCTGACTCCGTCAAAGCCGGTTCTGGTTAACGGTTATCAGATAGGGCGGGTTTCCAAAATGATTCTGCAGCCTGATGGCAAGATCAAAACTGAGTTTAAGATTCATTCGCACTATCAAATACCGAAAAATACCGTCGCACGTATTTCGAGTACGGATCTTCTGGGTAGCAAAGCTATCGTTTTTGATATGGGAAACAGTACGGAGATGGCCAAGGACGGTGATTACCTTACTTCGGGTGTACAGGCAAATATTATGGACAAAGTAGAGCCTATCCAGAAGCGCATTGAAACCATTACGATCAAGCTCGACTCTACCTTATCTGTAGTCAATACGGTTTTGGATAAGCAATTCCAGGACGATTTTAAAAATAGTATTCATAGCATTTCGACCTCGTTAAAGAATGTTGAGGGGATTACGAAAGATGTAGAAGGCTTGGTGGGCAATGAGAAGGGACGATTGAACCGCATCATGGCCAATCTGGAGTCCATAAGTTCCAATTTTTCACAAAACGGAGACAAGATCAACGCGATCATGGCCAATCTGAATAATATAACCGACAAAGCTGCGCGACTGGACTTTGAGCAGACCATGAATAAAGTGAATGCAGCGATGTCTGATTTTCAGAGTATCACCAACAAAATCAATAGCGGACAGGGCTCAATCGGCCTGCTTCTGAATGATGAACAATTGTACAATAACCTGAACAATGCGTCCAAGGAAATGGATAATTTGATGAAGGATGTGAAAGAGAAACCGGGTAAATATATTCGACTTTCTATTTTTGGTAAAAAGGGTGAACAATAGACTCCTGTTATCATTTTAACGAAATAAAGCCTGCTATTGCAGGCTTTATTTCGTTAAAATGATTTCTCTTTATAAAGTTTCTTGCAGCCAGGTAAAGAACTCTCTTTGCCAAACTTGTGCGTTTTGTCCGGATAACACCCAATGGTTTTCGTCTGGTAGGTAGACAAGTCTGCTCTTGATCTTTTTGAGCTGGGCTAATTGAAACGCGGCTAACCCTTGTCCTATAGGAACGCGATAGTCTTTTCCACCCTGAAAGATTAAAATGGGGGTATTCCAATTGTTGGCCTTTTCAATGGGGTTGAATTGAGTGTAGGATTTTTCGTTTTTCATTTCCCAGTAAGGACCACCAAGTTCATGGTTGGCGAAAAATAACTCCTCGGTCGTGCCATACCAGCTACGCATGTCAAAAAGCCCATTATGTGCAATAAATGTTTTAAACCGGTTTTGATGTACGCCGGCGAGCTGATAGACTGAATATCCACCATAACTGGCCCCAATTGCTGCCCGCCGCGCGGTATCGACATAGGATTCTTTGGATATATCATCGATCGCTGCAAGATAATCCCGGATTGGCTGGCCGCCCCAATCTTGCGAGATAGCTTCGTTCCATTTCACCCCCCAGCCGGGCATACCCCTGCGGTTTGGTGCAATCACAATGTAGCCTTGGGAAGCGATAAGTTGCAGGTTCCAGCGGAAGGAATAAAATTGTGTGAGTGCCGATTGTGGGCCGCCTTCACAGTAAAGTATAGTCGGGTATTTTTTTGCAGGATCAAAGTTAGGAGGATAGATAACCCACGAAAACAGATCTGCGCCATCGGAGGCTTTTGTTATGCGGCTTTCAATCTTGTTATCAGCGATTTTTGCGTATTTGGAAGCATTCACTTTGGTTATCGGCGAAAGAGTTTTGCTTTTGAGGTCAAAACTGTAGATTTCAGTTGCACGCGTAAACTTTGTCAAGGTGACAATAAGCTTGTCCTTAGTTTGGCCAACAATCCCAGTAATATCAAAATCGCCTGAGGAGATCTGCTCTATTTGCGGCAGACTCCGGGATTTAACGTTGGAAGGTACTTCCAGTTCAAATAGCTGCACAGTCCCCTTGATCGCCGCCGTGAAGTAAATTTTTCGGCTGTCGCTGCTCCAGTGGAAGGCGTTTACCGTACCGTCCCAGTGCGCTGTTAAGTTTAAACGTACGGAGCTATTCTTATCAAACAGAATGATATCGTTTTTATCCGATTCATATCCATCTGTTTTCATGCTAAGCCATGCAAGGTTTTTTCCGTTCGGGGAATATGCTGGAGCGGTATCATAACCGTTCATCCCTTCTGTGAGATTAGTAGTTGCTCCGGTAGCGATATCATACCGATAAATATCGGTGTTGGTACTGACGGCATAATCTGTTCCAAATTTTTTCTTGCAGACATACAGTACCGCTTTGCTGTCAGGGGACCAAGTAAAATCCTCTGCACCACCAAAGGGAGCCTGCGGGCTATAAAAAGGCTGGTCTTTTAAAAGATCTATCGGCTCGCCGAGCTTTCCGTCGCTGTAACTGGCTATAAATGGATGATTGAACTTGCCGTCATTGAACGTATCCCAATGCCGATAATCCAGGTTGTCATAGATATAAACGTCTGATTTTGGCAGCTCTGGGTACTTATCCTTGCTATGATACTTTTTAACGAGTACGGGTTGGCTAAAGAGAATATATTTTCCATCGGGAGAGAATTTTACATTGTCCAGTGCAGTTTCGCCGCTGGTTAATTGAGCTGGCTCACCCTCCGTTAGATTTTTTTTCCAGAGCTGACCCTTCAGCAAGTAAATGACATCGCCGTTGGGTTCAATATGCACGACAGTCTCACCGCCTTTTTGATCGGTAAATTGGGTATCGCTTCCGTTGCTCAGCGAAACCGTATATAAGTTCTTTTCACTGCTGTTGTTTTCCAAATTATAATTGGAAACACCATAAATTAACGTTTTGCCGTCAGCAGAAAGTCCTTCAGCCGACACACGGCCAAGATCCCAAAGGCCGCTTGGTGAAATGGGTTGTTTCTGTTCTTGTGCATTGCTAAGGTTGCATGCCATAATTGCTAATGTAAGTATTGTCAGTTTTTTCATATCTATATTCCTGAAAAATATCCCCGCAAGTTACAGATTTTGCCACTAAATGCTAAGTGAAGTAAAGAAATAGCCGTTTTCTGTTGAAAGAAGTCGGCTACTTGTCATTGCGTTATGATTTTTTTAGCAAAATACGGAATAATATCCAGTACATCCTCAGATGATGCCTATTGATCTGCATGATTATTGTCAAATTGATACCAGTTGATTTTAGTTGATACGCGCATAAGGATGGCAAGGATAATGAAAATCCCAATGGTACCGGCAATGAGTGAATAATCTCTGAGCTGCATGAGGATATAAATAAACAGGTAGAAAATAGCTAAAATAGCACTGAGCAATAAAGCTGATTTCCCGTCTTTTGTAATCGACCTAATAAAACTGCCAATCAACAATACCGTGGCCATTGAGGCTATAAGATAGGCTGGGTTAAACCCGAGATGTTCGGATAGCGCCAATAATAATGTATAAAAAAGAACCATGGCCACACCAATTAAGATGTATTGAATAATGTGCACACGTTTTTTCTTGATGACTTCGGTGAATAGCAAGGATGTGAACGTCAGAACGATGACTAAAATGCCATATTTTGTGACCCGCGTTGTTTTTTGATAGTTGTTGACATCGGGTAGGAAATGGATGCTTATCATATCACTGTTGGTTAGCCGTTCGTCGGCAGCGACTTTTGCAGCAGGGGCCGTCTGATCTGTACGTTGCGCATTGAACCCGTCCCCAATTCTGTTGTTTTCGTCGAAATGGTAAATAGGCTGGATGTCGCCTGTCCATTGTTGCGGAATCTTCCGGCTAAAGGAAGGGATTTCCCATGACGCCGAAAAGCTGGATGTCTGCGTATTTCGTTTGTCCGGCAAAAATGCGCCGGTAAAACTCGGGTTTGCCCAGTTGCCCTCTGCCTGAATGTTGGTCTGTTCGCCGAGGGGCAAAAAGTTCAAAGATCGAGATCCCTTCAGGTCGAGTTCGATCGTAAAATGTTGCTCGTTCTGACCGGCGGCGAGGGGGATGTTGCTAACCAGATTTTGGTGAAATAATTTGAAACTATGCAAGCCAGGATCAAAAGTAAATTGACTGTTGTTCCAAGATAAAGTAGGACGCTTTCCGAGACCTTTAAAGTCCTCAAGACCTAAGATGATTTTACTGCCCTTCCAGTCAATATTTTCTTCTGGGATTTCGAGGTTCTTTGGATCTATTTTGCTAAAGGTACCTTCGAGTTTAATATGGCTGCCGTAGACCACGGATTCATAAATGCCCCTCGACAGGTGCTGAGGATTGACCTTGGCCATGATATTGCAGGTTCGTGGCAGGATGAATATCCACTTCATTTCTTGGTGCTCCTGTACAATGGTATTTTGGTTTTTCTCTGAGGATTCGCGGATTGTTTGCTGATATGGGATAGCAAGAATAGGTCCGGAGACAACCTGGTCCTGTCCCCAGTTGAGTGCGATTCCGTCAGATACTTCCTGTTCCCTTGTTTTGCGTTCTTCGATCAAATCTTCGATCAAAGATAACGGTATGAGCAATATCAGGGAAAGAAATAAAATCACAAATAATTTTAAGACTGTTGAGTTCGTGATTTTGTCGAATAACGAATATTGACCGTTATGAAATGAATTATTGTTATCCATGATTTCAGTTATTTAAGTTTATTTGCACATTGTTGCTGTAAAGAGCAATCTGTAGTTCGCTGAGCTGATAATGGAGTATTTCTTTAAAGTCGATGTGATAGAATTTTTGTAATGACCGGCCTTTTCGGAATGCTCTTTTATAATCATTGGTATACTCGGGATACAGTATACCTCCGACGACAATCATTCCGAACAAATAAAGACTGATTTTTCCATTGCCCAATAATAAATACTGCATGGCTATTTCGTCCTGAATCTCCGTTCCGGTCTCTGTCAGGATATGGAAAACATCGTGGTTTTCCAGTTTGGGCATCACGTCGAAGCCTTTGCTCTCATAAAACAGTCCCAGACGGTGGCCAATGCTACCTGCTGGGTAGGCTAAAAATTCCTCTTTGCTAATCCCCCAGGCTTTTTTGTTCCATTTAAAAATGGAGGCATACACCTTGGATGACCAATCATAGAGGTGTAGCATAAGACTTAACCGGATTTCTTTCATGTTTATTGTTTTAAAAGTACTTTGTATTTCAAAGTAATTGAGTAAAAAAAATTATTTATACTGTTGTTTTATTAAGTTTTCCAGAGCGATAAGATGGTTTTCAAACGCTTTTAATCCTTTGGCTGTTCTTTTATATCTTGTATTGGGCTTACGGTCAACAAAGCTCTTTTCTACGATAATATATTCCTCTTTTTCCAGTGTTTTGAGGTTAGAAGCCAGGTTGCCGTCAGTCACATCGAGTAACTCTTTTAGTGAACTGAAGTCATATTCTTCATTTGCGGCGAGGATGCTCATAATCTGAAGGCGTACTCTGTTTTCAAATATTTTGTCATATAAAGAGAGGTCCAATTTCACGATTCATACTTTTTGTAAACGATAAAACCATAGATGATGTGTAGCACACCGAATCCCAATCCCCACAGCAGCAACCCGTAATCAGGAAAGCATAAAGCGACCAAGCCCAAAGTGATCTCCAATATGCCCAGCCATTTAACTTCCGCAAACGTATATATGCTTCCGGCAGACAGAGCCAGTCCATAGAAAATGAGGAGCATGGCTGCAATCAGATGATAATAGTCCCCAGCAAGGAGTACCAAAGATACGATACCTCCCGTTAATAGTGGGATTGAAACTGCAAATAAAAGGGATTTGCTGGTAATATTCCAAATGGACTGTCTGTTTTTCCTCGCTTTTTTACGAGCCATAAGCCAGCCGGTGACTAAAGACAGCAATAAGATAAGTATCGCCGTGCCTAGCAGCAGATCTACCATGCTGATATTGCCTCGCACCATGCCCATGATGTGGTATGGATTGTATAGACTATAGCCGGCAAAGGCGGTTCCGATTAAAGCATAACAGCCAATGAGTACGCCGGACAATCCACTTATCGAAACAAATTTGGACGACTTCTCCATTAGTGATCTGATCTGGCCAAGCTCTTTAAATAAATCTTTCTGTTCCATAAAAGTACTTTGATATTCAAAGTAAATGAATAATAATGTATTATGCAAGAGCAAAATAAAATATTGAAAAAAAACAAAAAAAGAGTAAAAAATACTTGCATGATATCGCTTTCATTTCTATCTTTGTGGCATCAAAAGAAATCCTAATGCGGAAGTGGCGTAATTGGTAGCCGCACCAGACTTAGGATCTGGCGCCGCAAGGCGTGGGGGTTCGAGTCCCTTCTTCCGCACTTGATGTCCTCCCGAACTTAAAACCTCGGGAGGATTTTTTTATGAATGCGATATAGCTAAAAAGAGTATGAATATTTCACACGAGAATGTAGATGCAATCAATGCGGTAATCAATGTCGCATTAGCACCTGAAGATTATAATCCTCAAGTCGACAAAGAGATTAAGGCACAAGCTAAGAAAGCAAAGTTGCCGGGTTTCCGTCCGGGTCAGGTTCCTCCGGGACATATTAGACGTACGTATGGTAAGTCTATTTTATTTGATGAGATCAATAAATTGGTGAATGAAAAAATCACGAATTATATCGCTGAGAATAAACTGGAAGTATTAGGTCAACCTCTTCCTTTGGAAGACGATGCTCAATATAACTGGGATTTTAAAGACAATTTCAACTTTAAATATGAGATTGGTCTGGCTCCTGCGTTTGAGTTGCCATTTACTGCTGAGACGGAATTCACTGCTTACGAAATCAAAGCTGATGAAGAAACTTTGGCAGACCGTATCAAAAATTTACGTCGTAGCTACGGAAAAATGACGAATCCCGAAGTCTCGGAAGAGGGCGACGTATTGTATGCTACATTAAAGCAAGATAAGGAAGATGGTTTAGAAAAAACGACTTCTATCCGTACTGATATTGTTGAAGATGCAAAAATCAAAAAATCTTTAGTAGGTCTTAAAAAAGATGATACGGTAAAGATTGATGTGAAAAAAGCTTTCAAAACTGAAGATCTGGCACGTATCTTAGGTATCAGTGAAGAAGAAGCTGCTGCTTTGGATGTCACGAAATTTGAATTGACTGTTAAAAACATCAACCGTTTAGAGGAAGCTGATCTTAATCAGGAGTTTTTCGATAAATTATTTGCAGAAGGTGAAGTGACAGAAGAGGCACAGTTCACTGAGAAAGTAAAAGAAGAGGTAGAAAACTTATTTAAACAGAATTCAGATCAGAAATTACGTAATGATATGTATACTTTTGGTATGGAAAAAGTTGACGTAACTTTCCCTGAGGAATTCTTGAAAAAATGGTTGAAAGCAACAAACCCAAGTATTTCTGACGAAGAATTAAATGAAGGTTTTGCGGATTTTCTGAACAACCTGAAATGGACAATCATTGAAAACCGTGTTGTTACTGAAAATGGTCTTGAAGTTAAATATGATGAGGTGATCAATTTAGCGAAAGAACGCATTTATGCGCAGATCAAGATGTACAATATTAACGAAGAACCTTCTGATGAACAACTGAATCAATTTGCCATCCAGTTGTTACAGGACAGAGAGCAAGGAAACCGTCTGTTTGAGGAAGCTAAAGCATTGAAAGTATTTGATCACTTAAAAGGCTTGGTAAAATTAAACAGTAGCGAAATTGAGTATAAAGAGTTCGAAAAATTGGCATAAATAGCAAGCCAATGATTAGAGAAAGGCCTTTCAATACAATTGAGAGGCCTTTTTTATGTTATGAATATTGACCTTATCCACTTCTGGTTGCATAATTGAGCAGAGCAATACGGTGGGGCCGGATAGTTGAGCACACCTCTCATTCCTATTATAACCAAATGAAGGTGTTCACGCACTTCAGCTCCCTGATGAACTAGTGGGGTTTATTTTTATCTGTTGCTTTCTGGGCCGGAACGATGCTGTTCTTTTTTCCTATTGGAAATAGTCGTCTTAAAAATTCTGAAAATGTATTGAACTCCTGGCGGTACAGTAAGCCAAATGCGCTGATATATTCGCCATCATTTGGGCTGAGCAGAAAATTTCTGGTATTAAGACGATTGGAAGCCCGGAGTACGAGCCGTCCATCTTTTCGAAGATAAAATAAGGCTTCTGCGTCCGTTGATACGCGGTCTGAGAAAACGTTTAAATCTGTCAGTGCCTGATTGCGGCGGTCTGAGATGCCCCCCGTAAGGACGAGGCGGTCATTGAACAGACGGAGCGATGCAGAGGCATCGTTGAGCGACTTGATATTGAGATCAAAGAAGTTGATGTTCAGTGATTGCGCAATGATGTTATTTATTTGATTAAATGCAATTTCAGTTCCCGCTGAAAGTAAGGTGTTGTTCACCTCTTTGCCAAAATCACTTTGTGTCCCCGGTGTGAAGCTGCGCCGCACAATTAAGCTCAGGGCCTGCTGATTGACGTTATTGGCATCGGAAAAGTAGCCCTGAAGTTCATCTTTGACACCGGGATTCTGAGGGAAGTTAATATCAAAGGTAATATCAGGCTGGCTCAGTTGTCCCTTTAAAATCATATCGGCCTGTGCAAGCACGCGTTCGGGGTTTTCTTCTCTTCCCGCCGCATTATACAATGGGGCCAAGCTAGTTCTTTGTTGGTAAATTGCATTGATATTGATATTTGCTTCCGCCGGATTTCCGGCCCATCGTATTGTGCCGCCTTCTTTTAGGTCGAAAATTTTATTGATATAATCCTGAGCCGTAAAATTAAACTTACCACTATTGATAATGAAGTCGCCGAACATCTCAAAGTCACCTAATGACGATATCCGCATATTAAGATTGCTATTGCCTTTTCCCGAAAGTTCACCCATGCTGGAAAATAGGTTGATCTCAGCATTGGGGGTGATTAACAGGTCCATATTCATTGTCAGGCCGTCGAAATCCCGTTTCTTCTGTTTGTTTTTCGTTTTGGTCGAGTCTTTATCGATGAAATAGATAAAATCACTATCGGAGATGGTGCTGGCATTATTAAACGGTATATTGATGACGGTATTTTCTTCGGACTTGGCGCGTATGTTGATGTTCATGGCGGAGGTCAGCCCTTTGAATTCAAAATTGCCCGAAGCATAGGCTGTGCCGTAGTAAATACTGTTGTCCTTGATGGTAGTATTTAATACCATGAAATTTTTTGCTTCAGCTGTCACATCAATATCTGGATCGCTTAATTTATTGAGGTCCACAACCCCGTCGATAGTAGCTACATTGTCTTTCGGGTCGTAAATTTTGAGTCCTGTTAGGAAAATCCTGTTGTTTGATACGTTGATTTCATCCGATAGGCGATAAGGAGTTTTCAGGTAATTTATCACCATGGAAGCATTCTGCAGTTTCCCCGTGCCACTGAATTTAGGGTTTAATATATCACCTTCAATATCCAGATCCGCATTGATTTTACCTTTGATGTCCGATACGAGATTACGTAAAAAGGGTTGAAAGACAAAAACGTCGGTATTTAAGAGCGATGCCTGCAGGTTTAATTTATTATTTTCACTTAAATGATTATAAAAGCCCCTCAACTGCATTAATTTATCGCCCTCCTGGATCTTACTGTCCAGTTTTACCAATTGGTTTTCAGGGTCGTAGTTGGCGTCGAGGTACAGTGAGCCGATCGGAATATTGTTGTACAGAATGGGGGAGGTCTTGATATTGGCCACAACAAAAGGGGATTTAAAAACAGAGTTAATCTCAATGCTTCCGTTGAGGTTGCCCGAAAGGTTGATGCCGTGTGGTTTTGTAATACCATTTAAAGAGGTAAGGTTAAAGTCCTCAAATTTCAGATTGATCCGATCAGAAATATCATTGGACAGTATACCGTTTATATGCACCTTCTGTTCGGCATGGCTTAGGGTTAGTTTCTCGAAATACCATTTACCTTTGGAAATTTTCAGCTGGGCATCATTATTGACAAGCCATTGTTCTCTGTTGATCAAGATATTGGATGGATAGAAGTTGATAAAGGCAGGTTTTGCATGGGCAAAGCGGATAACACCGTTTAAATCAAGGCTATTGCTGGCTTCCAGTTCTGACATCTTAATATTGAACTGCAGGCTGTCATTGACTAGGGTATTGGAAATGTTAACATTCTTAATATAGGTGCTGTCCGTGAAGTTGATCTGGTCAATGGAGGTTTGTAGCTCCATATTTTTGAGACTGGCATTCTGGTCAATAATCAAATGTCTCAGCCGGATGCCATTATATTTAAACTCGGGGGCATAGAAATTGAAACTCGCAGTTTGTTTTTCGCTTGCAAATTTGGCATTTAATGTCGCTCCGCTATCTAGCGAAACGTCTTTCCGAAAAAAGGTGGCGATAGGGCGGAAGGAGGTGATATTGATATTCAGGTCAAAGTCCTGTCGGTTGAAGCTGCTGTTTTCGAAACCTATGGCAGGTGCATAACGCATGGCAAGTGACTTAAAATAGGGAACAATTGTATTTAAGTCTATTCTTCCCTTGAGATCGATATGTCCGATAGCCGACTGTAGCGTGAGTGAGCGGGCCTCCTGATCCCCTTCTGCCAAAAAGTGGATATTTTTAATCGTGAACCTGCCTTTGGAAGAAGTGAAACTTACACTATCCGATTTAAACTCGCCCGTGATATTGTTGATGTTGTCACCGATCAGGCTGGTATGGAGTTTTGTATCCATAATAGTGATGGAGTCACCCTGAAAAAGTTGAAGCTTTTTTAAATTAGCCTGCTCAATTGCTGCGTCCAGGTGATAACTGGGCTGGGCGGACCAATCGATGTCGGTCGTAAACTCCACCCTGAGATTCGGATCGTATACCGATCCGGATCCAAGAAATAACTGATTGTCTATATGGCCCTCGATCTCGAGGCGTTGATAGGTATAATGTTTAAAATTAAAATTGATAAGATTACCTTTTACATCAAGTTTTAAGTGTTTGGGGGCTGTGCCAGTTCCATTGAGCTGCAGGTCAAAGCCCGAGCTTCCCAGATCTTTCCGTTTGGTAACGGCTCCGAGATCGAAGTGTTTAGACCGGAAATGGCCTGCGTAGATGATCTCTTTACGCATGTCAAAGGTACCGTCGATATCAATGCTGCCAATATCGCTTTTTAAGGTTCCTTCAGTTTTGAAATTATTGTACCGACCATGTAAACTGCCGTTAAAGGCAAACGTGTTAAAGGTAGCGACGATCTGTGGGAGTTTGAAGTTTTTTAAATTTCCTAAATTGCTAACAACAGTCTGGAGATCCTGATAGTCAGTGGAAATAAATACATCAGGAATTATAAAATTTGTTTTATCCATATAGGGTAGTCCCACGATCCTCAGATCGCCTGTTAATTTGGTGTTCTTCCCAATGGTAAGATCAATTTCCGAGGCATCAATGGCTGCTACCGTACCTTTTAAGTTGCCCTTTTTAATCGTTGCATCGAATTTTACCTGGTGCATCGGTGAGGAAAAGTAGGCGATATCTTCGGAATGAATACGCGAATCTCGTGCGCGTATTTTCACATCGACTTTATGGATGAAATCCGAAAAATCGTCGAAGCGATTATAGTCTAATCTCAGGTAATTCTTGAGAGTGGAGCGGTTGGTGGCAAGCATAAGGTCATGCATTTCGATACTCCTGTTACTTACCGAAGCCCGAGCGAGCAGCCCCTTGATGATCAGTCCTTTCTTCTCACGAAGGTTAAAGGTCTTGATTGTTGCCGAGACGCGGTTAGAATCTATTTTAATGTTTTCAAAATGAGCATTGAATTTGGAAATACCCAGATCGCCGAAATCAACAACCTTGTCATAATGTTTCTGATTATGGTTGACATACCGAAGGGAATTGTTTTTGATAAGCAGCTCCTTGAGTTCGAAGGCAATCTTATTGGAACTCTTCTTCTTTTCTTTCTTGGGTGGATTAAAATAACGGATCAGGAAGGAGATGTTACTGCTATCCTTAAACTGCTCAAATTGGCTTTCAGTGTTTTCAATCGTCAATTTATTGATGACGATTTTGTTGAGCTCAAATAGCTGTGATAAATTAACCGCCGCCTCTATCTTTCCAGATTTTATAATTTCTTTACCTTGCGGTGTATAGATTTCAAAACCTTCAATTACAATTGATTTAAAAGGCTTGAAATAGATGCTCTTGAGATTGATTTTTGTATCCAGCTCATTGCACAAATATTTTATGGCACGTTGTGCGGCAAAATTCTGGACAGGCTTCAACTGTAAGGATAAAGTCAATGCGAGCAGTATAACGAATACACTGCCTAGTACTATTGACATTATTTTAATTATTTTTTTGATACTTTTGTAATCTAAATTTTTTACCCTTTAGCTATGGCGATTATTTTAGGAATTGAATCTTCTTGTGATGAAACATCCGCTTCTATCTGTATAAACGGTGAAATTCGTTCAAATGTTATTGCCACCCAAGCTATCCACGCAAAATATGGTGGTGTTGTGCCTGAATTGGCTTCGCGTGCTCATCAACAGAATATTATCCCTACTGTGGAAGAAGCCATTCGTCAGGCAAAAATAAACAAAAATCAGATAGATGCAGTGAGTTTTACGCGGGGTCCGGGATTATTAGGTGCACTTTTAGTCGGAACCTCTTTTGCAAAATCATTTGCTCTCGCCCGAAACATCCCTTTGATTGATATAAACCATATGCAAGCACATATTTTGGCACATTTTATTGATGATCCAACACCCAGTTTTCCTTTTTTATGTCTTACTGTTTCGGGGGGACATACGCAAATCGTACTTGTAAAGGATTACTTTGAGATGGAACTATTAGGGGAGACGCTGGACGATGCTGCTGGGGAAGCTTTTGATAAGACCGCGAAAATACTAGATCTTCCCTACCCAGGAGGGCCTCTTATTGACAAATTAGCCCATGAGGGTAATGCAGGAGCGTTTAAGTTACCTGAGCCTCAAATCCCTGGGCTCGATTTCAGTTTTTCAGGATTAAAGACCGCAATACTTTATCTTGTACAGGACCAGATAAGGTTAAATCCTGACTTCCTGAAGGAAAATATTGCTGATTTATGTGCAAGCGTCCAATCGCGTATTGTATCTATTCTGCTGAACAAATTGAAAAAGGCAGCGAAGCAGACTGGCGTAAAAGATATTGCCATTGCCGGCGGGGTATCCGCGAATTCAGGACTAAGAAAAGAGTTGATGGAAATGGGAAATAAGTATCGTTGGAACGTTTTTATCCCCAAATTTGAGTACTGTACAGATAATGCAGCCATGATTGCTATTGCAGGTTATTATAAATATCTAGCCGGAGATTTCGTCGGACAGGATGTTGCTCCATTGGCACGCATGCATTTATAGCCGATGCCTTCGAAGATAGGGATCTCGTTATTTTCCCGGCACCTACCGGGAAAATAACGATTGGGGCTACAGGGGTGAGCTGTAACCGTACGCCTGGGCACCTGAACTGAACCTGTCTTTATGCGGTTGATAGAAATTTAATTCATAACCTTCGGCCCCCCAAAAGATGCTGATGAAACTGATGCCTTCTGTAGAACGCAGCACGGTTAAAACCTGGAATGCATCGTTGTCAAACTCTCCACCATCATCTACCCGCCAGGTGCTGATATCATCGTAAGTGGCCGGAAAATCCAGGCTGACCAACTGCTCATCTTTTATGTATGAAAATACAGCAAGAGCGGAGTCCTGCTGATGTTCAAATACGGTGAGGTGAAACTGGGATTTGTCATTCAGCATGGCGACTGCGGTACTTTTATTGATTTTTCTTTTATATTTTTTTTCTAACTTGTCCCTGATATCGGCACTGGTTGCCGATTGGATCCTGCTAAAAGGCTCAGGCTTATAATGTTCTAAGAAAGCCTTGTCAACCAACATACCAAAATCGCCAGATGTGATCACGTTTTTTATTTTGAACAGAGAGCCTTCACTGTTGGCGAAATTCTGCGCCGTTTGTCTACCGTTGCTATCTTTATTGTCCGGTCTGGTCTGTATAAATTCCAGGGGACTGACCTGATGTTCAACGATGACATAGTTGTATTTTTCCGGACTTTCCATCATCTGATCCATTGGAAGAGCTATTAACGAATCTTTTTGTTCATTTAAAAAACCGAAATAAGGCGAAACCAGTTTTTCGTTGTTTTCCGCCTTGGTTACCGCAGTCCGGGATTGGTTTTGAGCATTATCACAAGCATATACGGTAAATAGTAGAATAGCTAATAAAAGTGATTTCATAGGTGTGTTCAAAAATTTTATGTAATATAAGGCTTTCGTGCATCATAATGAAAACATTTAAACTTTAATATGATGATGAACTCAAAATTGAATATCTACCGTAAGGAGTGGTTAGATGTTGTCTTTGCTGGCCGCAACAAAATGTATGGTGCATATGAATTACGGAACTTGTCTGATCGGGCGACCAATATCGGTCTAGGAATTGTAGTTGCCTTTGCATTGGTTTTTATTGTTGGATCTTATAGCTACAATAAATATTTTAAGCAGGAGTTACCTGCCGTAAAATTGACATCTGCCGTGTTGGAACCGGAGGACTTAAATGAAATCCCAAGGGAAGCCGACAAGAAAGAAGAGCCGGTAATGATGCCGGACAAAGCACCGCAGCAAATTGCACAGGATGTTTCGAAGTTTGATTTGGTACGTATGTCAGAACCAAAAGTAGCGCAGGCGCATAGGGTTACTGAAGATGTTGCTAGCCAGGAAGAACTGAACAAACCCAATACGATGACAGCGCGTATAACATTGAAAGCAAATGCTGCAGGTACATATGTGGCGAGTGGAGAGTTCGGCCCGTCAAAAAAAGATGGTGCGATCACTGGATATACAAAAGGCATTGTTTCGGGGGGAAGTGAGGAAGCGAATCTGGACGAGCCTTTTATTACCGTAGAAGTCATGCCAAGCCCAGTGGGAGGCATGCAAGCTTTTATGAAGTGGGTTTCTGAAAACTATAGCTTTCCGCAGCATGCTTTGGATCAAGGATTATCGGGGGTCATTGAAATTTCTTTTGTGGTCGAACGGGATGGGACGTTGACTGATATTGCCATCAAACGGGACATGGACTTTGGAACTGGACAGGCAGCAATAGATTTGTTGAAGAAGGCAAAAAAATGGAAACCCGGTGTACAAAACGGCCGTGCAGTGCGTGTTGCCTATACCTTGCCCATCCGCCTGAGCGCTGTGTCGCAATAAAGTCCTCTTAACGTTATTTAACAAATGCCGCATTAAACTTTCTATAGTCGTCAACACTCTTATAGATAAATAGGTTGAAAAAGCAGCCCTTAATAAAGTAAGAGTTGAACTTATAAAAGAAAGTAAAACGATGAAAAGATTGATGTTAAGTTTGGCGCTATCTGGATTAATGTTAACAGGTTTCGCACAGGAAAAAAAGGATACTAAGGCAGAAGCAAAGGGAATCAATGTTGCTGCGCATAAGCATCGGGATCGGAAACATGATAGCTTAAAAAACAAAACGCCTGAGGAGGTGGCCAAGATCAAAACCGACCGCATGGATCAGAAACTGAAATTTACGGATAAACAAAGGGAAGAGATTTATGCCTTTCATCTAAGACAGGCGCAGGATCATAAGAAGATCGCGGCCGAGCGTAAATTGTACCGGGAGAAGATGCGGAAGCAGCGTAAAGCGGATCATGAAAAGATGATGAGCCTGTTGACACCTGAGCAGCAACAAACATTGAAAGATGCTTATGCTGAGAACCGTAAAACGCACAGATTTCAATGGAAAAAAGGGCGAGAAATGCGGAAACAGGAGTTTAAAAAACAAGATGCCGTAAGGGACAGTGAGACAGAGCAAAAAGCAAGCTAGTGCACAAGAATAGAATAGTTTTCATATTAATAATTGGTGAGTGTTAGTAAGAGGAGGGGACCATAGGTCCTCTCTTTTTTTAACGCAGCACACTTGTTGTCAGTCCCTATTCTTTTGCTGTTCCTTCCACTGACGGGAGAAAGATTTTTCAGCGATTTTAGGCAGTTCCCGTTGGTCGCCCCAGGTTTTTCCAAAAAACTTTCTAAGAAAGAAGTTCTTGAATTTTCCTCCAAAAAAATCGATTAATTTTCTCCGTTGGATAGCATATGTGTACCAGCTCCAGGCTTTTTTTTCTGTTTTGGAGGCTATTCCCCCTTCGACCGCATCTTTTCGGTTTATAAGCAGCATTCGCTGTATGTCAATGCCGACAGGACAGACCTCGGTACATTTGCCACATAGGGTAGAGGCATAGCTTAAATGCTTAAACTCCTTCATTCCATTTAAATGCGGAGTTATCAATGATCCGATCGGGCCTTGATACGTTGTTTCATAGGTATGTCCGCCAATATTTTGATAAATAGGACATACGTTTAGACAGGCTCCACAACGAATGCAATATAAGCCTTGACGCTGCTCTTTTTGAGCTAATAAATTGCTGCGACCATTATCCAGCAGGATAACATACATTTCTTCGGGACCATCAGACTCATAGGGCTGTCTGGGACCTGTCAGTAGAGTGTTATAGACAGTCAGGTTTTGCCCCGTGCCATGTGTAGACAAAAGTGGCCAAAATATTTCCAGATCCTGAAGTTCTGGAATAATCTTCTCAATGCCGACAACAGCGATATGTGTCTTTGGAAATGTGGAAGTCAGTCGGGCATTACCCTCATTTTCCGTAATGGCAATGCTGCCCGTGTCAGCGATTAAGAAATTGGCGCCTGTAATGCCGACTTCTGCTGCTAGATACTTTTCTCTGAGTAATTCCCTGGCTTTTAATGTCAGCTCTTCAGCGGAGGCATCCAGCGGTGTGCCAAATTTTTCGTGAAAAAGCTTCGCAATATCTTCCAGGCTTAAATGCATAGCCGGTGTCACAAAATGATAAGGCCTTTGGTCGAGCAGTTGTATAATATATTCGCCAAGATCGGTTTCTATAGCTTTAATATTCTTCGAATCCAAAAAATGATTTAACCCGATTTCTTCAGTGGCCATTGATTTTGATTTGACAACCGACCGCGCTTTTTTTCTTTCGAGAATTTTATGAATTTCTTCAAGTGCTTCCTCAGCATGGTTGGCCCAGATCACCTTACCGCCGCGTGCAGTGAAATTTGCCTCAAATTGTAGCAGATATCGATCCAGGTTTTCCATCACCTTCCACTTGAGCAAATTTGCTTTAATCTTCGTGTTTTCAAGATCCGCAAATTTGGTTTTTCCTTTCTCGAAAGCCATGCTGTATTTGTCGATATTGTAATTGATAATATCGCGGTGCCGGATATCAAATGCTTTCTGTGCACTTTCCTTTAAAAACGTATTAGCGGTACTCTCTGACATCTAATCTGCTGCTTTTTCACAAAAAAAAGTTGGTCATTTCCAACCAACTTTTAAATATACTGTTAATAAATTGTTTCTCGAAAGCCGAGTTTAAAATTTATTCTTTTATATCAATATTTAAGCTCAATTCATCCAGTTGCTCCTGATGGATGGTTGCCGGAGCGTCGATCATGACATCCCTCCCCGAATTATTTTTAGGGAAGGCGATCACATCGCGGATCGTGTCCAAACCTGCTAATAGCGAAACCAAACGGTCAAAGCCAAATGCCAGTCCGCCATGCGGCGGCGCGCCATAGGTGAAAGCCTCCATGAGGAAGCCAAATTGTTTTTTTGCCTCTTCAGGAGTGAAGCCCAAATGTTTAAACATCAACGACTGCAATTCTCTGTCGTGGATACGGATGGATCCTCCTCCCACTTCGACACCATTGAGGACAAAGTCATACGCGTTCGCCCTTACCTGCCCCGGATTGCTGTCCAAAAGTGGTATGTCTTCAGGCTTTGGAGAGGTAAATGGATGGTGCATCGCATGGTATCTTCCACTTTCTTCATCCCATTCGAGCAATGGAAAGTCGACGACCCATAATGGCGCGAAGGTGTCTTTGTTGCGGAGTCCAAGCTGCGAGGCTACTTCTAAACGTAATTCATTGAGTTGCTTACGCACTTTATCTTTGCTGCCAGCCATGATCAGTAATAGGTCCCCCGGTTTCGCGTGGAACTTTTCTGCGATCGCTGTCAATTGTTCGGAATTGAAAAATTTGTCCACTGAAGATTTGACGGAACCGTCTTCATTGATACGTGCGTAGACCAGTCCTGTAGCACCTATCTGCGGTCGTCTGATAAAGTCTGTCAAGGCATCGATCTGCTTTCTGGTATAATGTGCGCAGTTTTCTGCATTGATACCAACAACTAATTCTGCACTGTCAAACACGGGGAAACCTTTGTCTTTCGCAACATCGTTTAACTCGACAAACTGCATACCGAAACGAATATCCGGTTTGTCCGAACCGTACAAGCGCATAGCATCGGCGTAAGTCATACGTGGAACCGCACCCAAATCTATGCCTTTGATGGTTTTAAAGATATGCTTTGCAAGCCCTTCGAAAATATTAAGTACGTCTTCCTGCTCGACAAAAGACATTTCACAGTCTATCTGCGTGAATTCCGGTTGCCGGTCGGCACGTAGGTCTTCGTCCCGGAAACATTTGACAATCTGAAAATAGCGATCAAATCCGGAAACCATCAACAATTGTTTAAAGGTTTGCGGTGATTGGGGCAGGGCGTAAAACTCACCGGGGTTCATGCGCGAAGGCACGACAAAGTCCCGTGCTCCTTCAGGTGTGGATTTAATCAGGTAGGGTGTCTCTACCTCTAAAAAGTTCTGTGAATCAAGATATCGGCGCACTTCCTGCGAAGTCCTATGACGCAAAATAAGGTTTTCGCGCACGGGATTGCGACGTAGATCAAGATATCGGAATTTCATCCGGATATCATCACCACCATCTGTGTCGTCTTCTATCGTAAAAGGTGGTAGTTTTGCTGCATTTAATATTTCAAGGTCTGACACCTTAATTTCAATGTCGCCTGTTGGAATCTTTGGGTTTTTACTGGATCGCTCAATGACTTCTCCAGTTACCTTAATGACATATTCTCTGCCCAGTTCACGAGCACTGGCCCGCAATGACGCATCATCATCTGCATTGAACGTTAATTGTGTGATACCATAGCGGTCTCTAACATCGATGAAAGTCATACCGCCTAAATCGCGGGATTTTTGAACCCATCCACTTAGGGTAACCGTTTTCCCCAAGTCAGCTAGCGTTAATTCTCCACAAGTGTGTGTTCTGTGCATATCTTAATGTAATAAAAATTTACGCAAAATTATTGGTTTTAGTCGACAATAACGAATTAAGGTTAGCTTATTTGATCTCGGACTCCCACTTTACTCCACTCATTTCGTCCCGTGATTATGATCTCCCACTTTCTCCCCCTTTTTTACGAGATAAGACTTAAAAGCGAATCTTTGCAGCCGAAGATTTTACAATTCACGTGCACTTATTAAAAAAAAGCAGAAAAATAATATGCTACAGTTTTGTCAGAAAGAAGTGATTAAAAATGCGGTTTAACTGCTTGTAAATAAGGTTTTATTCGTTCTTTTGCCGCTGTTCTTTTTTTTGTTATGTAGCTATTTTTCGATGTGGAAAACTTTTTTATGTAGCAAAGTGGGGGAAAGTGGGAGAAAGTGTATACTTTTACATTTGAATTAGAATAGGATAATTGACGACATGACTCAGTTGATCGGAGAATTCGAATGCAAGCTAGACGCCAAAGGAAGGATGGTGTTGCCGGCTGCGCTCAAGAGGCAGATGCCTCATGTTGAGCGAGATGGGCTTGTAGTGAATCGCGGTTTTGAGAAACATTTGGTTTTTTATCCACGGGAGGAATGGGATTTAATGACTGCTAAATTGGCTAAGTTAAATCAGTTTGATCCGAAAGTGCGGGCATTTGTACGTGCTTTTACGCGTGGAGCGAACGAACTGACATTGGATGCCGCCGGAAGGGTGCTACTGCCAAAGAGTTTGTTGGAGTTTGCGGGTATCACAACCGAGCTGGTGCTGGCTTGTCAGTTTAATAAAATTGAGGTATGGTCTAAACAAGGTTATGATGATCTGATGGGTGATGGCGGAATAGAAGATATTTCGGCTTTGGCAGCAGAAGTCATGGGAGATATTGATTTTGGAATGTAAGAATATGGAGAGTGTGTATCATGTTCCGGTAATGTTGCAAGAGTGCATGGATGCGCTGGCTATCAAGCCCAGCGGTATTTATGTGGACGTGACTTTCGGTGGGGGTGGCCATTCCCGTGAAATTTTAAACCGGCTTGGGCCTGAGGGTAAGCTCTTTGCATTCGATCAGGATCCGGATGCGTTAGCGAACGTGATTGATGATCCTCGTTTTACCTTGATTCATCAGAATTTTAGGTTTTTAAAAAATAGTCTCCGTTTGTATGGTGTGCGTTATGTGGATGGTATTTTGGCTGATCTGGGTGTCTCGTCACATCAATTTGATGCGGCGGATCGTGGATTTTCAATCCGCTTTGATGCAGATCTGGATATGCGTATGGATCAGGTTGGTGATCTGGATGCAAAAACAGTGCTGGCAACTTATCCGGAGGAGGAGCTGCACCGTATTTTCGGGATGTATGGGGAGATTATGAATGCCAAGTCGCTGGCTAAGACGATTGTTACCGCACGGCTGGTGCAGTCAATACATACAGTAGCGGAGCTGAAGGAGGTGATCCGTCGTCTGGTTCCGAAAGGGAAGGAGCATAAATACCACGCGCAGGTGTTTCAGGCATTGCGGATAGAAGTCAATCGTGAGCTGGAGGCTTTACAGGAATTTCTACTGCAGTCAGTGGGGTGCTTGCGTGCCGGAGGTCGTCTTGCAGTGATGTCATATCACTCGTTGGAAGATCGTTTGGTCAAAAATTTTATGGCCAAAGGGAAATTTAAAGGAGAGGTGGACAAAGATTTTTATGGAAATGAGATCAAGCCATTTCATGTATTGAGTCGTAAAGCGATTACGGCTTCGCCGCATGAGCTGGCGGTGAATAATAGATCGCGCAGTGCGAAACTGCGTATTGCTGAAAAGTTGGATTTGTCTTAAAGTGGGTGAAAGATGAGCAGGAATACAATAAGACAGAAAGAATTGAGCGAAGAAGTTCAGGATGAACTACAAGAAACTGTTGAGGAAAAGGCAGAGGAAACAGAAGCGTTTATTAAAACGCTTTTTACCGTTGGAGACCTTTCCTTAAACAAAATATTGGAGTATCTGCCTTTCGGAGCTTTTATCGCCTTTCTTATGCTGTTGTATATCTCAAATCGTCATTTTGCGGAGCGGACCATTCGAAGCATCGATAAAGTGAGCAAAGAGGTCAAAGAACTGGGCTGGGACCATAAGTCGCTTTCTGCCGAACTCATGAAAATGTCTACCCAGACGGAGATTGCGAAACGGGTGGATTCTTTGGGGCTGAAAGAACGATTGGAGCCACCGATCAAGATCGAAGTAATAGAGAAAAAAGAAGATAAATAGAGAATTATGAGCATCAGAAATACGATTCTTGTACGCGTCTATTTTGCCTTTGGACTTATTGTGCTGCTTGCATTTCTGGTGTTTGGAAAAATGCTGAAGTTGCAGTATGTAGATGGGCAGCATTGGAGAGCTCTGGCAGATAGTCTTTCTATTCAGGAGCGTGAGGTGGAAGCGGCACGTGGGAATATTTATTCCAACGACGGCAGCTTATTGGCTACTTCTGTTCCGGAATATGAGCTTCGTTTTGATGCCATGGCTGTTCCGGAAGAGGATAGTGATTACTTCAATCTAAAAGTGGATTCGTTAGCTATTAAGCTCGCTGAATTTTTTAAGGATAAATCATCGCGGCAATATTTGACATTATTAAAACAGGCACGCAATAAAAAGCAGCGTTATGTACTGATTAAACGTAATGTGTCGCATCAGGATTTGAAAAAAGTGAAGCAGTTTCCACTATTTAAGGCTGCCCGTGTCGGTAAAGACCGGTATCCGGCTGCACTGATTACAGAAAGGAACAATAAGCGGATTTTGCCCTTTGTGAATCTTGCGGCACGGACCATAGGCTATAAAAATGTAAAGGAAAATATACATGTGGGGCTGGAGGGTGCTTACGGTGAGTATATTGACGGAAAAAGCGGTAAGCGATTGATGCAGCGTATTGCTGGTGGGGTCTGGATTCCGGTTAACAGAGATATTGAGGTAGCACCGGTTGATGGGTCGGATATCATCTCTACAATCGATGTGAATATGCAGGATATGGCGCAACGGGCATTGGAGAAGCAGATGATCATCAGCAATGCAGATGAAGGTTGTGTGGTGATGATGGAGGTCAAAACTGGTGAGGTGCGGGCAGTTGCAAATTTCATGCGTGATAAGGATGGGGTCTATCGGGAGAAGTTCAACCTGGCTATTGCTCAGAGTGCTGATCCGGGGTCAACATTCAAATTAGCTTCCTATCTAGCATTGATAGATGATAAAAAAATTGACTCCAGTACAACGGTTAATATCGGAAATGGTACGTGGCCGATTTATAAGCATACTATTAGAGATTCGCATGCGCCTAAAAAGTCTGTGATCAGTGCAAAGAGAGCTTTTGAGGAATCGTCGAACGTCGGGGTTACGAAATTTGTCTACCAGGCTTATAAGGATAATCCTGATCAGTTTACCTCGAAACTGTATTCCTTTGGATTTGGAAAAACTTTGGGTCTACAGATTCCTGGAGAAGGGGTTCCGCTAGTGAAGACCTCTAAAAGCAAAAGCTGGAGCGGACTTTCTTTGGTGCAGATGGCTTATGGCTATGAAATGAAGATTACGCCATTGCAGACATTAACGTTTTACAATGCAGTAGCGAATAACGGTAAGCTGATTGCACCTTTATTCGTGAAGGAGATTAGGCATCTAGGCAATACGATTCAGACATTCAAGGCCAGAGTGCTTAACGACAAGATCGCTTCCGATCAGGCACTGGCTCAAGTGAGAGGGATGATGGAAGGTGTAATGACTGAGGGTACAGGACGAAGTGTTGCGAGTCCGTTATATACCTCCGGTGGTAAGACGGGGACGGCGCAGATGGCGGACGGTGCACGGGGTTATGGTGCCAGACGGTATCAATCCTCGTTTGCAGGGTATTTCCCAGCCGAGGATCCGAAGTACTCCATTATTGTGGTGATCCGAAATCCGCGGAATGGTTACTATGGTGGTTCGGTAGCAGGGCCTGTTTTTAAAGAACTCGCAGATATGGTCTATGCCAATGATATGGAGATGCAAGGGAAAAAAACGTTTAAAGCGGTTAATGTAGGTGGTCGATTGCCGTTAACCTTGCAAGGTTCGCGGGAAGCGAGTAAAAAGGTATACGAAAAACTTGGGATCGGTACGGTAAACTGGAATATGATTGCAAGAGGATCGATAGATACGTCCAACAGAGGGGTGCCTTTTATGGATTTGAAATATAAAGAAGGGGTTGTTCCTAATGTTTTGGGAATGGGGCTGATGGACGCCTTATATGTGATGGAGAATGCAGGATTTAAAACGCATGTTTCAGGGAAAGGTAGAGTAATAACGCAATCATTAACAGTCGGGCAGCGGTTGCCATTTGGGACAACGGTAAATTTAGAACTTAAGTAACGATGGATTTAAAAAAGGTATTGCATGCTATCCCTGTGCAACAGGTGGTGGGTAACCTCGAAGAGGTTAACGTGCACTCTTTGTGCTTTGATTCCAGGAAGGTGGAGCTGGGGAGTTTGTTTATCGCTGTTCGAGGTGTCCAAACTGACGGTCATTTATTCATTGATAAAGCGATCACTTCCGGTGCCCGCGCAGTGATTGTGGAGGAGCTGCCAGTAGAAACACTGGACTCGGTTGTCTATATCCTGGTGGCGGATTCTGCGTATGCCCTAGGTATTGCATCTGCCAATTATTATGGTAATCCATCTGAACAGCTTAAACTGGTCGGCGTAACGGGAACCAATGGCAAGACTACTGTGGCGACACTGTTATTTCAGCTGTTTACGGAATTGGGCTATCACGTAGGTTTATTGTCGACTGTACAAAATCAGATCGGTACGAGAATAATACCGGCAACACATACAACACCGGATCCGATCCAGCTCAACGGTCTTTTGCGGGAAATGGTCGATGATGGTTGTGATTATGCTTTTATGGAAGTCAGTTCACATGCTGTAGTGCAGGAACGGGTCGCAGGATTGGTATTTGCCGGCGGCATATTTACGAATATCACACACGATCATCTCGATTTTCATAAAACCTTTGATAATTATATCAAAGCGAAAAAGAAGTTCTTTGATGATTTAGATGCGCATGCGTTTGCTCTGACAAATGCCGACGACCGGAATGGACGTGTGATGTTACAGAATACGGTGGCTCATAAAAAGAGTTACGGTTTGCGTTCAGGGGCTGACTTTAAAGCGAAAGTGATTGAAAGTCATTTTGATGGTATGCTGATGAGCATAGACGGGCAGGAGGTATGGGTAAAACTGATCGGTGATTTTAATGCGTATAACCTGTTGGCAGCCTATGCGACAGCTATCTTGCTGGAGCAGGAAACGGTCAAGGTATTGACTGCGCTGAGTACTCTGACAGGGGCTGAAGGCCGGTTTGAAACGGTAAAATCAGCCAATGGTGTATTTGGAATCGTTGATTACGCGCACACACCTGATGCTGTGGAAAATGTGCTAAAAACCATTAGTTCGCTGCGTAGGCCGGAGCAAAAAATCATTACGGTATTGGGCTGTGGCGGGGACCGTGATAAGACCAAACGACCGGAGATGGCGCAGGCGGCGCTGCGCTATAGTGACCGCTTTTTGATTACCTCCGATAATCCGCGCACAGAAGATCCCTATCAGATTATCAAAGATATCGAGGCAGGGGTAGAGGCGGATCAAAAGGTGAAAACGTTATCTATCGCCGACCGCAAAGAAGCGATAAGAGTTGCTTTTCAGCTGGCCAATCCGGGTGATATTATTCTGGTCGCCGGAAAAGGTCATGAAAAGTATCAGGATGTGAACGGAGTGAAGCATCATTTTGACGATAAAGAAGTTTTAGAGAATACATTTAACGAAAAATAGAAATATGTTGTACCATCTATTTACGTGGTTGAGCGAATACATTCATATACCCGGAGGGGGATTGTTTCAGTACATCTCATTTCGGACGTCCATGGCTGTAATTGTCTCTTTGATTATTACCACGGTTTTTGGGGGGAGATTGATCCAGTTCCTGCACAATAGACAAGTGGGGGAGACAATTCGTGATCTGGGACTGGAAGGAGAGAAAAAGAAAGCTGGTACACCGACTATGGGTGGAATTATCATTATTGCCGGAATATTGATTCCCACATTGCTATTTGCCAAACTTACCAATGTATATGTCATTATCATGATCATAACCACACTTTGGATGGGTGCTATCGGTTTTTTGGATGATTATATCAAAGTGTTCAAGCATAATAAGGAAGGTCTGGCCGGAAAGTTTAAAGTTGTTGGCCAGGTGGGGCTGGGAGCGATCATTGCGTGTACCATGTACTTTCATCCGGATATCGTCGTACGTAAGGGTGTGGATAAGCCTACTTCCACCAAGCCAGTGGAGGTAGTTATTAATGAGGGGACCGGTGAAAAAACATATGCAGAAAATGTAAAATCGTCCAAAACAAATATCCCGTTCTACAAAAATAATGAGTTTGACTATGCGAAAGTGTTCAAAGTATTTGGCTTGCAGAGCGATTACCTGACGTTTGTAGTTTTTTTGGTGGTCGTGATCTTTATTGTAACGGCGGTTTCCAATGGTGCCAATATCACAGACGGAATTGATGGTTTGGCTACGAGTACTTCGGCTATCATCGGGGTGACCCTGGCGATCTTGGCTTATGTGTCGGGTAACGTGATTTTTTCGGATTACCTGAACATCATGTATATCCCCAACTCGGGCGAGCTTGTGATCTTTGCCGGAGCATTTGTAGGTGCCTGCGTGGGTTTTTTGTGGTATAATACCTATCCGGCACAGGTGTTTATGGGGGATACAGGTAGTTTGGCTATTGGCGGCATCATTGCTGCTTTCGCCATTCTGATCCGTAAGGAGTTATTGATTCCAATTTTATGTGGTGTCTTTTTATTGGAAAATCTTTCCGTTATCCTGCAGGTTTCCTACTTCAAATACACCAAAAAGAAATATGGCGAGGGGAGAAGAATTTTTTTAATGTCGCCCTTGCACCATCATTTTCAGAAAAAAGGCTACCACGAGGCGAAAATTGTAACGCGCTTTGTCATTGTTGGTATTATACTGGCCATTTTGACTATTGTAACATTGAAAATTAGATAACGATGCCAAATATCGCAACCACATATTATCCACAGTCTGGGAATCTCGTCGTCTTAGGGGCAGGTGAGAGCGGTGTTGGTACCGCTATCCTTGGAAAAGAGAAGGGGTATGACGTATTTGTGTCAGATAAAGGGCTTATTGCGGATCATTATAAGGCCCAATTGGTGGCTGAGGGAATTGCATTCGAGGAAGGCAGTCACACAGAATCACGAATATTGAATGCAGCTCTTGTGGTAAAAAGTCCCGGAATTCCGGAAACTGTACCGCTGATTGTCGCACTGAAGGAAAAAAATATTCCTGTAGTAGCCGAGATCGAGTTTGCAGCACAATTTACTGAAGCTAAATTGATTTGTATAACAGGCTCCAATGGGAAATCGACAACAACCATGCTGACCTACGAAATGCTCAAACATGGCGGGCTTAACGTCGGTTTGGCAGGTAACATCGGAAAAAGCTTTGCCCTGCAGGTTGCTAGAGAGAATTTTGACTGTTATGTGCTGGAAATATCCAGCTTCATGCTGGATGATATGTATCATTTTAGGGCAGATATTGCTGTGATACTAAATATTACCCCGGATCATCTGGATCGTTATGATCATAAAATGACAAATTATGTCGATTCAAAATTCAGAATAATCCGGAATCAGACGGAGAAAGATTACTTTATATATTGTCTGGACGATCCTGAGACCGTCAAGGGATTGGATAGGCATCATAGTAAGGGGATTTATTTGCCTTTTACACAAGAGCAGATTGTTGAATTGGGTGCTTATTTGGCCGCCAATAAAACAATGATTATTAATACACCAAATAACGATACGTTCACTATGAAAACTGAGGAATTGTCATTGCAGGGGAAGCACAATATTTATAATAGCATGGCTTCTGGATTGATTGCAAAAGTGCAGGAGTTGAGGAATCAAGCGATGAAGGAGAGCATGGGTTCATATGTGAATATTCCGCACCGTCTGGAGCATGTGGCCTGTATCGGTGGTGTAAATTATATCAATGATTCAAAGGCTACCAATGTCAATTCAGTGTGGTATGCACTGGAAAGTTTTTCCACGCCAATTGTGTTGTTGCTGGGGGGGGTTGACAAAGGGAACGATTATAGCATGCTAGCTGATCTGGTAAAACAGAAAGTACGTGCGATTGTCTGCTTAGGCAAAGATACTGCAGCTATACACGAGGCTTTTGAGCAGGATGTGGAGATTATTGTCAATAGTACCTCTATGCAGGACGCAGTGGTACTGTCTTCTCATCTGGCGCAAAAAGGAGATACGGTATTATTGTCTCCGGCTTGTGCAAGTTTTGACTGGTTTAAAAATTATGAAGACCGGGGGGACAAGTTTAAAGCGGCAGTAATGGAATTATAAAAGTATAACCCACAGGAATAAGGATATGCTACAGAACATAATGTCTAAATTGAAAGGTGATCGATGGATATGGATCATAGTGATTATCCTCTCGGGATGGTCTCTTTTGGCTGTATATAGTTCGGTCGGCACCTTGGCCTATAAGGAAGGTAAGGGTACGGAAATGTATCTGTTAAAGCATTTTTCCATCATTGCCATAGGCTTTGTGCTGATGTATCTTTCTCACAAGCTGGACTACCGCTATTATGCGGGTATTTCAAAAATAATGATGGGAATAACGATCCCTTTGCTTTTGTTCACTTTACTTTTTGGAAGTAAAGTGAACGAAGCCAGCCGCTGGCTGACCATACCCGGTATTGGATTGACGTTCCAGACTTCGGATTTAGCTAAGCTATCGCTTATTGTTTTTCTCGCACGCATGTTGTCCCGTAAGCAGGAAGAGATAAAGGATGTTAAAAAATCCTTTCTACCAATCATGGGCTCTGTATGTGGCGTTTTTATTCTGATCGCCTTGGCGAATCTTTCGACAGCATTAATGTTGTTTGGTGTGAGTGTACTTTTATTGCTGATCGGCCGGATTTCGTTTAAGCAGATTGCGATTGTCTGCTGTGGTGGCGGAGTGCTGCTGTTGATGGTTATTTTTTTCGGTCCGCGCCGGGCGACCTATATCAGTCGGGTGAAATCATTTTTCCAGACCGAAAAAGTAGAGAAAACAGTATCCTTCCAAGATGACAAAAATTATCAGGCGAACAATGCGAAAATAGCGATTGCAACAGGCGGTTTGCTGGGTAAGGGGCCGGGCAATAGTGTGCAGCGTAATGTGTTGCCCCATCCATATTCAGATTTCATTTACGCCATTATTATTGAAGAATATGGTACTATTGGTGGTGTTATTCTGCTCTTCCTATACTTGGCGTTTATGTATCGTTGCATCCGTATTGTGACCATGAGCCCTAAAGCGTTTGGGACGTTTTTGGCTGCAGGGCTGGGGTTTAGTTTGACTATACAGGCGCTGGCCAATATGGCTGTAGCGGTTGGTCTGGGGCCTGTGACCGGTGTACCGCTTCCTTTGGTGAGTATGGGCGGTACATCAATCTTATTCACTAGTGTAGCACTAGGGATTATCCTAAGTGTGAGCAGAAATATTGAAGAATTAAAAGGAAAAGAACAGTTGGAAGAAAAAGCGAAACCCAAGAAAGTGGTGATCGGCTCAATTCCGGCCTAATAGAGTAAGCATGGCAATTCGTGTAATCATAAGTGGGGGTGGAACCGGAGGACATATCTTTCCGGCGATTTCAATTGCAAATGCGTTGAAAGCGATGGATCCTGCAAATGAGATTTTATTTGTGGGTGCCAATGGCCGTATGGAAATGGATAAAGTGCCTGCTGCGGGGTATGACATTGTTGGACTGGATATTCAGGGTATCAATAGAAAGCAGCTCTGGAAAAATATCCTTTTGCCATTTAAATTGATGAAGAGTCTGAATAAGGCCAAAAAAGTGATCCGGGAGTTTAAACCGGATGTTGCTGTCGGTGTGGGCGGTTTTGCTTCAGGACCGTTATTGATGACAGCAAATAAAGTCGGTGTTCCGACTCTGGTACAAGAACAGAATTCATACGCCGGTGTCACCAACAAAAAAGTAGGTGCTAAGGCCGCCCGCATCTGTGTTGCCTATGAAGGAATGGATCAATTTTTTCCAGCGGACAAAGTGTTGCTGACAGGTAATCCGATACGAAGAGAGTCTGTTGATATCGCGGGGAAAAGAGAAGAGGCGATAGCCTTCTTTGGTCTCGAGCAGAGCAGAAAAACAATTCTGGTTCTTGGTGGTAGTTTAGGCGCGAGAACATTAAATGAAAGCGTTGTCGCCTATTTGGACTTATTGCGTGATGAAGACGTACAGCTTATCTGGCAATGTGGCAGTTTTTATATAGAAGGGCTGCGTGCTCAATTGGAAGGAAAAATTCCAGGTAATGTCAAGATGATGGCCTTCCTTCAGAAGATGGATTACGCCTATGCAGCAGCCGATTTAATTATTAGCAGGGCAGGTGCTGGAACTATTTCTGAGTTGTGTGTAATTGGTAAGCCGGTGATTTTGGTCCCCTCACCGAATGTTGCCGAAGATCATCAGACTAAGAATGCGATGGCCTTGGTCAACAAGCAGGCAGCCGTGTTGATTAAGGATGGGGATGCGGAGAAAGATTTGATTCCGGCTGCCCTGGAATTATTAAAGGATCATCAACAGGCTGCGGGGTTAGGCGAGCAGATAAAGAAGCTAGGAAAGTTGGATGCAGATAAGCAGATAGCTGCCGAAGTTTATCAATTAGCAAATAAAAATCGAGGATAGGTATGAATCTGGATGCAATAAAACAAGTATACTTGATTGGAATAGGCGGAATAGGCATGAGTGGCCTGGCACGCTATTTTAAGCATTTGGGCTGTGTGGTGTGTGGATATGATCGGACGGAGACAGAACTGACCAGGACGCTGGTCAAGGAAGGGATTCCAATTGTTTACCAAGATGATGTGGAGACTATTGATCCCATTTTTCACAACGTGAGCGAGGCTACACTGGTCATCTTCACCCCAGCGATTCCAAAAGATTCCAAGATCAAGGCTTTTTTTGAGGGGCGGGGACATATACTTTATAAAAGATCCCAAGTACTGGGTATCATAAGTGAGAGCAGATATACCATTGCCGTTGCAGGTACCCACGGCAAGACGACCACCTCAACGATGGTTGCTCATGTGCTAAAAGACTCTGGTTACGATTGCTCGGCCTTTTTAGGTGGTATCAGCTCGAATTATGAAACGAATGTACTCTATGGTAACAACAATACCGTGGTAGTCGAGGCAGACGAATTTGACCGTTCGTTTCTGACGCTGCATCCCAATATAGCCATTGTGACGTCTTCGGATGCCGATCATTTGGATATTTACGGTGATAAGAGCCATTTGCTCGAATCTTTTCAGCTGTTTTTGGATAAAGTGGTGGAAGATGGTACCCGGATCATAAAGAAAGGGCTTGAATTTAAAGGACAGATCAGCTATTCTGGCCAGGAGGCTGCCGATGCTTATGCATCTAATGTGCACGTCCGTGATGGCGAGTTCTTCTTTGACTATCAGGATGCTAAAGGAAAAATCGAAGACATTCATTTGGGTATTCCTGGAATTCACAACGTGGAAAATGCCGTCGCTGCTATCACGGTCGCAAGGTTATTGGATATTTCTGACGCGGCCATCAAAAAAGCGTTGACGACTTTCAAAGGAGTTAAAAGAAGATTTGAATATATCGTTCGTAGGCCCGAAGCCATTTATATTGATGACTATGCCCATCACCCCGAAGAGCTGCGTGCGTTTCTGACATCAATGAGAAAGCTGTATCCAGCAAAGAAACTAAATGTGGTCTTTCAGCCCCATTTGTTTACCCGTACACGGGATTTCGTGGACGGGTTTGCCGAGGTGCTGTCCATGGCAGACAATCTGTTGTTGATGGAAATATATCCCGCACGGGAACTTCCGATTGAGGGCGTTAACTCAAGCTGGCTGCTGGAGAAAATTACGGCGCCGCAAAAGCGGATTGCAACTGCGGCAGAGGTTCTTGACTTTGCAAGGAATGAAAAGCCGGAACTTCTCGTTACAGTCGGCGCTGGCGATATTGATAAATTGGTAAAACCGTTACAGGAGATTTTTGAGCATGCTTAAAAAATTGCGTGACATACAATGGAATCGTGTCCTCTACTTTACCCTATTTTTTATTGGGGTGATCGTTGTGGTCGTGATTATGACAATTGTGGGGAAACGTGACGAACAGCAGCCTTGTAAAGAAGTGAAAATTGTTATTGAGGGGACAGAAGCTTTTATTGACCAAGCAGATATTTCCAAGATGATCAAACAGAATTATGGAAACTTTGTCGGGAAAAAAGTCAATGATATTCCCTTTCATCGGGTCGAGGAGACCCTGAAAAAGCTGCCCTATGTGGCGGACGCCAGCGTCCATTCGGATATGGACGGTACTGTAAGCATACATATTGATCAGCGCGAGGCTGTGATGCGGGTTATCAACAAAAATGGGCGAGAGTTTTATGTCGATCCAAAAGGACTAAAGATACCAACCACATTAAAGTATATTCCGCACATTATGGTCGCAACAGGTAACATCGCCGAAGGATACAATGAAGCGCTGGACACCATATCGACACCATTGGTAAAAGATCTGGTGAAAGTAGCTGAATTTATAGGGAAAGATGAATTGTGGAGCAATCAGGTTGTGCAGATCTATGTCAACGCGGATCAGGACATTGAGCTCGTGCCCCGTGTGGGATCGCAGCAGTTAATTGTCGGCTCAGCGGATTCTTTGGAACAGAAATTTGAATTATTAAAAACATTCTATACGCAGATAATGCCTAAAGTCGGAGTAAATGCTTATGGAGTGGTGAATGTAAAATATGGGGGTCAGATCATCTGTGAAAAACGTGGAAACTGGAGTTTTTCGGATGACCAAACAAAAAAAATAGCAAATAATACATTATAGTAATACAGCAACAATACAGGAAATTATGAACTCAAAGGCAGCAGAAATTGAAAGAGAAAACCCAATTATCGTGGGACTCGATATTGGTACTACCAAAATTTGTGTTACGGTTGGGAGACGTAGCTCAGGAAACAAAATTGAACTATTAGGTGTGGGCAAAGCCGAATCTGCCGGTGTGAGCAGAGGAGTTGTCGCCAACATCCAGAAAACTGTGGGAAGTATTCTGGAGGCGGTTGAAATAGCCGAGGCACAGTCTAATGTGGATATTAAAGTGGTTAATGTGGGGATCGCCGGTCAGCACATTAAGAGTATTCAGCATCGTGGAATATTTACCAAGACTGATGGTGATGATGAAATCGTTCGGAGAGATATCGAACGCTTGATTTCGGATATGTATAAACTGGTACTGCCTCCAGGAGAAGAAATTATACATGTGTTGCCTCAAGAGTTTACGGTAGATAATGAACCCGGTATACGGGAACCCATCGGCATGGCCGGTCGTCGCATAGAAGCAAATTTCCATATTATTTCGGGACGAGTTACCGATATCAAAAATATTAAGAAATGTATTGATAATTCCAATTTGGAAGTTGCTGAATTGATCCTGGAACCGTTGGCATCTTCTGAAGCTGTATTGGATGAAGATGAAAAGAATGCTGGTGTTGTATTAGTTGATATTGGTGGTGGAACGACAGATGTGGCCATCTTCCATGAGGGTATTATCCGTCATACGGCCGTTATTCCTCTTGGGGGTAATATTGTGACCGAAGACATCCGTCAAGGTTGCTCTGTATTGCGCTCCCAAGCCGAATTGTTAAAGACACGGTTCGGATCTGCTCTGGCTGATGAGAACAAAGAAAATGAAGTGATCTGTGTACCCGGACTAAAAGGCCGTGAACCGAAGGAAATTTCCGTCAAAAACCTCGCTTATATCATACAAGCCCGTATGGAGGAAATTATCGAACACGTATACTATGAGATTAAATCGTCCGGTTACGAGAATAAACTTATTGGTGGTATCGTTATCACCGGAGGTGGGGCACAACTAAAACATCTTGTGCAGCTTGTCGAATATATCACAGGAATCGATTGTCGGGTGGGGTTCCCAAATGAATATCTATCCAAGAACGAAGTACTGCCCAAGCCTCTTTTTGAAGAGCTCAAGAGCCCCTTGTATGCGACCAGTATTGGTTTGCTGATCAAAGGTATTCAATCCCACGAAGAGGAAGAAGATAGCCGTAGGGAAATGCTTGCTCCGGTAAAGAAGTCACAACCTACAGCGACCACAAAGGAAGTGTCCGAACAGCAACAAAAGGAGCAGGGACTGCTATCTTGGTTCAAACGGTTTATTAAGGATGGAAATGAGATTGATGATGCAAGTTTTTTAGATAAAAAGTAAGTTTTCCACAATGATTGAAGTTTTCCACAATTTCACAAATGTGGAAAACTTTTGTTGAAATTATATTATTATTACATTACATATAGTGGGCTTGGCGTACTTCGGTATCGTGTTCATTATAAGTTAAATAGGGATAAGTTATGTCAATACAGTTTGAAATGTTAAAAGAGCAATCTTCAATAATTAAGGTTATTGGAGTCGGCGGTGGTGGCGGCAATGCGGTCAACCATATGTATAAACAAGGGATTAGCGGGGTAGATTTTATCGTGTGCAATACCGATGCGCAAGCGTTGGAATTGAGCCCGATTCCCAATAAAGTTCAATTGGGGATAAGTCTGACCGAAGGTATGGGCGCTGGTGCAGATCCTGATGTAGGTGAAAATTCGGCGATCGAAAGTATTGAAGAGATCAAACGTATGTTGGGCACCAATACTAAGATGTTATTTATCACAGCAGGTATGGGGGGCGGTACCGGTACTGGAGCAAGTCCTGTATTAGCCAAAGCAGCCAAAGAACTGGGCATTCTCACTGTCGCTATTGTCACAACTCCTTTTACATTTGAAGGAAAGCGCCGTCGCTCTCAGGCTGAAGAAGGGCTTTCTGAACTGCGTAAATATGTGGATTCCTATCTGGTGATCTCGAATGACCGTCTGCGCGAAATTTTTGGAAACTTAACCATGACTGCCGCTTTTGCGAAAGCAGATGATATCTTAACTACTGCAGCGAAAGGTATTGCCGAAATCATCACTATCCCCGGTTATGTCAACGTCGATTTCAAGGATGTTCGTACTGTAATGAATGATAGCGGAGTTGCCATTATGGGTAATGCCGTTGCTGAAGGTGAAGACCGTGCGCTTAGAGCTGTAGAAGGTGCTTTGGCATCGCCATTATTGAAAGATAATGAAATCGAAGGCGCGCGTTATATTTTGTTGAACATCACTTCCGGAACTAAAGAGGTGACGATGGATGAGGTCGCCATCATTACGGATTACATCCAGGAGAAAGCGGGTTTGTCAGCGGATTTAATCTGGGGTAACTGTATCGACGAAAACTTTGAGGACGAGCTATCGGTAACCATCATCGCGACAGGTTTCCAGACATCGGAAGAGCGTGACAAAGAACGTGAAAATACAAAGGTGTCTATGCCCTTGACACCGGAGCCCGTTAATTCTTTTGTGAAGCCTGTATCTCAGGTTGCTCCAAAGGAAACACCTGCTACAAATAGTTTTGTGACTCCGGTACACCGCGTGGAAACTGCAGCTCCTTCGACAAATAATCCGTCGACCCCAAACAATACATTGCAATCTGACCTGTTCACTGCTCCGAAAAATGCGGTACAGCAACAAGTGGCTGTTGAAGAACCGCAGGTAATACGCCACGATCTAGGCCATGATAGTGCATACGAGGAGGAAGCGTCATTTGATGAAAACGAATTTCAGTTAAAAACCTCGCCCTCAGTTTTTCAGTTTCAAATGCCTACTGTCTTTGATTCGTACACGACTCCATCAGCTTCGGACTACGAAGAAAAGACAAGTTTTTCTTCCAGCACAACCAATGAACACGTAGGACTACCACAAGTAGAAGAAGAACAGGTTTCCTTTGAGGACCAGCTGGTGCGTACCAAAGAACGTATTTTACGTTTGAAAGAGCTGAGCATGAAATTGAAGTCTTCAAACGGTTTACATGAACTCGAAAACGAGCCTGCATATAAAAGGAAGCAAATGTCATTAGAAGATACACCTCATTCTTCGCAATCGCAGGTGTCCCGCTTTACACTTTCTTTTGAAGATGGTAACACGGAAATCCGGCCAAATAATTCCTTTCTCCATGACAATGTAGATTAATGTAATTGACATAAAACAAAAAAAGCCATTCGATCGGATGGCTTTTTTAGTATCTTTAGAAACCGATACAATACAATTATATAAGCTATGACTACAAAATTAAATAACCCTGTATGGGTAATGAGTTCTGCCTTTGACAAATTGTCCCTGCCTGAATTGATTCAAACGACAAAACGGATCGGTGCTGGTGGGATAGATCTTTGCGTGTTTAGAAAAGATGGTACGCGAGAAGATCATACAGCTACACATTTAGATTACGATGGATTTACACCGGCAAAGGCGAAAGAAACATTGGAACTATTTAATCAAGCTGACTTGAAGCTTTCTCTTGGAGCCTTTGAAAATATGATCGGTGGAGATCCTGAGCAACGTGTGAAAAACCAAAACCATCTATTAAAGTTAATTCGTATTGCCCATTTGCTTGGGGGAGATGAAAATAATGTTAAAGTGGGTACTTTTGTCGGTTATAACCACGAGCTTGGTAATCAGATCGATGGATTTCAGAAGAATCTGGATGAGTACAAGCGTATATTTGAACCTATTGTCCGCTATGCGGAAGGGTTGGGAGTGACCATCCTTTATGAAAATTGCCCTATGGAAGGCTGGCGTTCATCGCGTTACAGTTCAACTTATAATAACCTGCCTGCTGTTTTGGCTGCCCGTAAATTGATGTATGCAATGATACCAAGTCAGGCCCACGGTGAAATCTACGATCCCTCACATGATGTGTGGCAAAATACGAATCCGATTGAGGTGATCCGGAATACGGATATCAAGCGTTTGCAACGAATCCACGTAAAGACTACGCGCAATCTGGAAACGGCTGCCCGTGTAGACTGGGGGGGCATGTATCCCATGCAGCACGTCGATGCCGAACTTGCGAAGAAAGCAAATGTAAGTATTCCCGTGCACGACTGGGACAGACACCATTATGAAGCGATGCTTCCCGGATTCGGTGGGTCAGACAGCATGGACTGGCGTGGATTTGTGGACCTGTTGCAGGAACGTGGTTTCGATGGTCCTTTTGAGATTGAAAATGAGGCTAAAAATTCGAAAGACACAGGTGATTTTTCAGCGACGGTACAGGGCTTCACAACTTGTCTGAACTTTTTGGCGCCGATGTTATGGGATCTCGAAGCTGAGGTGGGGTATGCGTACCGAAAGTCCGAGCCATTGAAAGATTTTAATGTGAAGGATATCCCAGTAGTCACTATGGATGACCTGGTTTAACATAAAATGCACTCCAACACGATCTTCTTAATTGTTGGAGTGTATTCTGAATAACTCGATGAGCTCGGGTATATTGGAAACATTTAATTTCTCAAATATCCTGCTCTTATACGTACTTACGGTTGATGGGCTCAATTCCAGTAAGCTCGATACTTCGATAATTCCCAAGCCTTTGATCAACTGCTTGGCCACATCCACTTCTCTATTAGATAGACGGGCCAAAGGATTTAATTTGGTTAACTCAGATTTACTTTGAGTAAGTTTCTGCACGTACAGATCCTGCACATTGCTGGACATATATTTGCCCCTTTCCTGAATAGCCAAAATGGCGTGGCTCAATTCGGCCATGGCCGTCGTTTTGTTCAGATAGCCAGCGGCCCCTGCTTCAATATAACGTAATGCATAAAGCGATTCATCATAGGAAGAAAAAACCAAAATTTTGATGCCCGGTCTGATTTGTAGAATCTCTTCAACCACCTTAATGTTATTTCCTCCGGGCATGTTAATGTCCAATAATAACAGATCGAAATCTTCTGCTGTTATTTTTTCCAGTACTTCATCAAAATCTTCGGCCTGAAAGATTTCGGCTTGTCTAAGGGTTTCTTTGATGATGACAGAAGCTCCTAATCGTACAATGCCATGGTCGTCTGCAATAAGAATCTTTTTCATAGATACTTTATCTTATTCTGGGCTTTTTAGTTACCGTTTAAATTTAAAGTACTATCAATATACAATATATCCTGATATTTTGCCCTAGTTAACGTGCAAATATAACAAATTAAGTTTATAAAAAACTGAAGAATATCGTTTTAGATTCTATTTTTGAAACTAAGACTTAAGAAATAAAAATTTAGGACAATTATGAATGCATTATAAAAGTTGTTATATTTTGATTAGATTTATATGACAATTAGTAGTTTTGACTAAGTTTTAACAGATTAAATGGTTTAATATGGGATTTTTAAAAGAGTTTAAAGAGTTCGCAATGCGCGGGAGCGTTGTTGATCTGGCTGTCGGTGTTGTGATCGGTGGGGCATTTGGTAAAATTGTTACATCATTGGTTGACGATATTATCATGCCGCCCATAGGATATTTAACAGGTGGAGTTGATTTCTCGTCGAAGAAAATTGTCCTGAAAGCTGCAGACGAAGCGGCCAAACAGGCAGAGGTATCCATTAATTACGGTAACTTTATTAATGTGGTTATTCAGTTTTTGATTGTTGCATTTTGTATTTTTTGTGTTATCAAAGCCTTGAATTCCTTGAAACGTAAGGAAGAAGCCGCACCTGCAGCTCCTCCTGCACCAACGAAAGAAGAGACCTTGTTGACTGAAATCAGAGACATTCTGAAAAACAAATAACAGAGTCGTCCTGAATTTACGATCCGCGCAGGGGAACTTAATTCCCCTGTTTTTTATTTTGGTTTGCGTCGGTTAGTGTCTTATTGCTGAATGCTTTAGGTCGCCTCTTTCACTGAAAGTTTAAATGTTCTTAATATTGTTTGTTTTTATCTAAAATAAACTTTACTTTTGCATTCCTCTTGGGGAGTTTTGTATTTAATTGAAGTAAGAACAAATTAGCATAATAGCGTCATGAAAAGAACATTTCAGCCATCGCAAAGAAAAAGAAGAAACAAACACGGTTTTAGAGAGCGCATGAGCTCTGCAAACGGTAGAAGAGTATTAGCTTCACGTAGAGCTAAAGGTAGAAAACGTCTTACAGTGTCTGACGAATACCGTCACAAAGGCTAGTCTTTGACAAGGATCGGTGGCCGCTTATAGGAACTTTTTCTGATAAGATTAAGTCATCGTATGAGAAATACATTTACAAAAGAAGAACGGTTGTGTGCGAAAAAGCGTATCGATATGCTTTTTAAATGCGGTTCTTCTTTTGTTTTGTATCCGTTTAGAGTAGTTTTTATTTTTGAAACCAGCCAGCAGACTGAAAAAAATCCCCCCTGTCAGTCTATTATTTCCGTTTCCAAGCGTAGATTTAAAAGAGCGGTCGACCGAAATGCAATTAAACGCATGTTGCGAGAGAGCTATCGCTTACAAAAATCAAACGATTTAATTCCCTTTTTGATAGAACATAATGTAACTTTGTATCTGGCGATTCAATACGTCGGCAAACAGATCTTAGCCTTTGATGTGTTTTATGCCGCAATGAATAAAACGCTGAAAAAATTGCAGGATGAGTGTGCTCAAGCTTATTTGGATAAAAGGAATTAAACCTTTTTTTAGTTTTATTTTCCTGACCATTATTCGTTTCTATCAACTGTTTCTATCACCTTTTTTGGGTGCCAATTGCAGGTATACGCCTACTTGCTCCCAATACGGTAAGGAAGCTATTGTTAAATACGGCCCATTTAAAGGTGGTTTAATGGCTTTAAAACGAATCGTACGCTGCAATCCCTGGGGTGGCCATGGACATGATCCCGTCCCTTGATTTAAAGAGAACCATGAATAATTTAATATTACAGATCGATACTTCCACTCCTGTGTGTTCGGTAGCCCTAAGTGAAAACGGGCGGACACTGGAAGTCATAAACCTTGACGAGCCTAATGCCCATGCTGCAAAGCTTACCGTTTTAATGGAGCGGTTGATGCACGAAGCGGGCTGTGCTTTTAGTCAACTCTCAGCAATTGCGGTAAGCATGGGGCCAGGCTCTTATACAGGGCTGCGTATAGGCGTATCTACAGCGAAAGGTCTCTGCTACGGTTTAGACATACCTTTGGTAGCGGTAAACACGCTAGAGGCCTTGTTTTGGGGATATAGAGAGCAATTTGGTCTGCTTGATAATGAAGTTTATATTCCGATGATTGATGCACGCCGAATGGAGGTGTACGGAGCTGTTTACAACGATAGAGCTGAACTTATAAAACATACTTCAGCCGAAATCATTAATGAAAGTCATTATGATGCACTCTTGAATACATACCAACGTATCCATTTATTTGGTTCGGGGGCAGATAAATTTGACGAGCTATTTCGGGGGATGGATCATATTGTCGTGCACAAGGAATTTAAAAATTCTGCGGCTTTCCTATCCGAGCTGGCTTCTAATAAGTTTCGGCTTAAACAGTTTGAGGATGTCGCCTACTTTGAACCCTTCTATCTTAAAGACTTTATCGTAACAGCGGCAAAGAAAAAGGTTGGCTTATAGCCAGCCTTTCCGTTTAAACCAGAGGTAGATAGCTAATGATATCCCGACCATTATTCCTAAGGCTATGGGATAGCCGTAATACCACTCCAGTTCTGGCATATTTTTAAAATTCATCCCATAGATCCCAGCCACAAAAGTGATCGGCATAAAGAACACAGAAAATATGGTGAGGATGCGCATGATTTCATTGGTATGATTCGATGATATATTAAAAAATACATTCAGCAGCTGCGTAATATTTTCCGATAGGTTTTCATATAAGGTCGAAGTACGTATCTGTAGATCCTTCAGGTCACGTGTATATACATCTTTTTTGGATGAGGAATGAAAATGTTCGACAACTTCTTTATAAAGAAAAATGACTTTCCTGGCGACATCAATCTGCCTTTTTATAAAATACAGATTTTTTAGAACGGGCTGTTGCTTCATGCGCTTCAGAAAGATGAGTTCCTCATAGGAATCGATTCGTGTGGAAAGCTGTTCAAGCGTCTTGCTGAACGTAAAGACGGCAGCGGTCGTAATAAAGACGGCAAGCTTCCGGCTATTTTTTGTTTTGATGGAAGTGAACTCTATATTTTTAAGTTTTTCCAGAAATTCAATACGCCGTTTATGGACAGTAATGACAAAGTCGTTGCCATAAAAAATAGTCAATCGGTCTGTAACTTCGCCTATGCTGTCAGAATTCTCTTTAAAATTATCAGACATTACCCGAAGAATAATAAATGTATAATTCTCAAATTCTTCTATTTTAGGCAGATGTTCAGGTTCTCTGGAGTCTTTTATCGATGCTTCATTGAGATCATATCGTTCCTTGATGAATGCGAAATCTTCCGTAGTGGGTTCGGAGATATCGATCCACTCGTAACTGGCAATATCTTTTTCAACAATTGTTCTGACCATAAATCTGATTTTTGCAAAGACAAGATAAGAAACAATTTTGTTTGCTCCAATCCATTCAAGGGTCGGCAGGGAGAGTTCGTAAAAATGCAGCGGTCCTTTAAAAAAATGGGCTGTTCACAAATATTGAACAGCCCTATTTTATTCGGTTATGTGATATCTTCTATCTAACCGTGATTTCTATTTTTTGGAAGATTTGTATTCTTCGTTTAACTGCTTGATCACTTCATTGGTGATTTCCAAGGAAGGGTCAGCGTAGAGTACCGTCGGATTAGTCTTCGAGTAAGTTAACACCAGTTTATACCCATTTTCCGTAGCATGTTTTTTCAGGAATTCAGTGATCTTGTTATAAACATTGTTAAATTCATCCGATTCATCTTTTGCGATGGAAGAAGAGGCTGTCTGATCCAGGCGGGCAAGTTCGTCTTGTTTACGGGCCAATTTTTGTTCGGTAGCCTGTCTGTCAGCAGCAGACATTGTGGCTGCATTTTTTTGGTATTCAGCAACCTCGCGTTGAAATGCTGTGCTTTTTGACTGTAAATCAGCTTGTGCTTTTTTTACCTTTCCTTCGAGCTTCGATTTGATGTCTTTAAAATACTGGTATTTTTCTGAGAGAGAATCTGAATTTATATAAACGATTTTATCTTTATTGCCGTCCTGACTTTCTTTGCTTACTGCATTCGCGTCATTTTTAGCAGGTTCACTGGAAGTTTTTGTTCCCTGCTGATTGCATGATACAATGGCTCCGGCCAGCAAGAGGCCGAAGGAAACTTTCGATACAACGGAGATTATAGTGTTCATCTTTTTGTTATTTGCAGATAATTATTGAAACAAACCTAACATAAAAAAATTGAAATTCTAATTTTTCGTATCAAAAAAGTGAAATTACCCTCTATTTTAGTGATTCCGTTTATGTGCTTAAACTTAGCCGGAGGCTTGTTAAATCGGGCTAAATTTCGTATTTTTGAATATTACATTTAAGAGGTTTTCAATGAGCGAAGAAAAGAAAAATGCATCCACCTACTCGGCCGATAATATTCAGGTATTAGAGGGTTTAGAGGCGGTTCGTAAGCGTCCATCCATGTATATTGGTGATACCGGTGTCAAAGGACTGCACCATTTGGTATACGAGGTAGTAGACAATTCAATCGACGAAGCTGTAGCAGGGTATTGTACAGAGATTTTTGTTACGATTCATAAAGACAACTCCATTTCAGTACGGGACAACGGTCGTGGTATCCCTACAGGAATTAACAAAAAAGAAAACAAATCAGCTCTGGAGCTTGTGATGACGGTATTGCACGCTGGTGGTAAATTTGATAAAGATACCTACAAAGTTTCGGGCGGTCTGCATGGTGTAGGGGTGTCTTGTGTCAACGCATTATCCACTCATTTAAAAGCTGAAGTACATCGCGAAGGAAAGATATTCCAGCAGGAATACGAAATCGGTAAGCCGATGTACGATGTGAAAGAAGTCGGCGTATCTGATAAAACAGGTACTATTGTAACATTTCATCCTGATCCTACTATCTTTACGCAAACCACGGTATACAATTATGACACCTTGGCCAACCGTCTTCGTGAACTGGCCTTTTTGAATAAAGGCGTCAGCTTAACGCTGGAAGACGAACGTGAAGCCAATGATGACGGCTCCGAAAAGAAAGAAACATTTTATTCTGAGGGCGGTCTTAAAGAATTTGTCAAGTTTCTAGATGGCACTCGTCAGGCCCTCATACCAGAACCAATCTATGTAGAAGGCATTAAACAGGGGATTCCTGTGGAACTAGCGCTACAGTATAACGATACCTATTCGGAGAATGTGCACTCTTATGTTAATAATATCAACACCATTGAGGGAGGATCACACGTGGCGGGTTTCCGCCGTGGTCTGACACGGACTTTAAAAGCATATGCGGATAAGTCAGGTTTGCTTAAGAACTTAAAGGTTGAAATCACTGGGGATGATTTCCGTGAGGGATTGACCGCTGTTATTTCTGTTAAAGTTGCCGAACCTCAATTTGAAGGTCAAACGAAGACCAAATTGGGTAACTCTGAAGTAATGGGAGCGGTTGATGTCGCTGTAGGAGAAATTTTGGGTGTCTATCTGGAAGAAAACCCCCGTGAAGCGAAAGCCATTGTCCAAAAGGTGGTGATTGCCGCTCAGGCGCGCGCGGCTGCTCGCAAAGCCCGCGACCTCGTACAGCGCAAAACCGTGATGGGAGGATCTGGATTACCCGGTAAATTGGCAGACTGCCAAGATAACGACCCCACAAAATGTGAAATTTATTTTGTCGAGGGAGATTCCGCCGGTGGTACTGCCAAGTCCGGGCGCGATAGAAAACATCAAGCCATTATGCCATTGCGCGGTAAGATCCTGAACGTGGAGAAAGCAATGGAACATAAGATCTACGAAAATGAAGAGATCAAAAATATGTTTACCGCTTTAGGAGTGAGTGTCGGGACGCCAGAAGATGCAAAAGCGCTGAATCTGGAAAAATTACGTTATCACCGCATCATTATTATGACCGATGCGGACGTGGATGGTTCGCACATTACTACACTGATTTTGACTTTCTATTTTAGGTATATGAAAGAGCTAATCGAAAGAGGGTATGTATACATCGCAACACCTCCGCTGTACTTGGTGAAAAAAGGAAAAGAACATGAGTATGCCTGGAATGAAGATCAGCGCATCAATGCTATTCAACGGTTAAAAGGTACAGGTAAAGAAGACAGCGTTCATGTACAGCGTTATAAAGGTCTGGGAGAGATGAATGCAGAACAGCTCTGGGAAACCACGATGAATCCTGAAACACGTACCCTGCGTCAGGTCACCATTGAAAATGCAGCTGAATGTGACCGTATTTTCTCCATGCTGATGGGCGATGAGGTTGCTCCCCGACGTGAATTTATAGAAAAAAATGCGCGTTACGCGAAGATCGATATCTAGTATCGTTTCTTAAATAAAATAAAAAGGCTTGAGAAATTTTTCATCAAGCCTTTTTTTATTGTGTTTAATTTTCTAACTTCATAGTGAAGAATCATTATCATGCCGAGATATATGCTTCTTATTTAAGCCAACACGTAGCCAATATGAATAAGACCTGTTATGAACTATTGCAGCAAAACTTTGCTCATCATAGGTTGTTTTGTTGGATCAACCTGTATGGCGCAAGCACAAGAGAACATCAATCCTGAAGAGTTATTTGAAAGCTTGTCGGAAGAACTTCCTGAAGATACCGACTTAAGCGAAATCAGCGAAAAATGGTATTACTATCTAAAACATCCTATTGATCTCAATAAGACCGATGGAACAGCATTAAACGAGTTGCAGTTTCTCAACCCTTTGCTGTTGCAGCGTATCCTGGAGCATCGTCAGGTTTCCGGCAATTTTATTCACGTACTGGAACTGCAGTCGATTGAGGGCTTTGATGCGAGGTTGGTAAATCTATTGCTTCCGTTTGTCCGTGTGGGAGAAACGAGCCCACTGAAAGACGCTAAATTAAGAGATTTTTCCCATGAGCTGATGATCCGCTATGGGAAGCTTCTCGAAAAAGCAAAAGGATACCAGATCACCGATACGAGCAGGTCCCGCTACCTTGGCGATGCCAATAAATATGCGGTCCGGTACCGGGCGGCGCTTAAAGACAAGATCCGACTGGCGATCAATATGGAAAAAGATGCTGGCGAACCTTTTTTTTCGGGTAGGCAAAAATTGGGATTCGATTTCTACAGTGTGAGTTTAGCCGTAAAGAAAGCCGGCCGGATAAACAATCTCATTATCGGAGATTATGCCTTGCAATTCGGACAGGGTATCAGCATGTGGAACGGTCTAAGCTTCGGCAAGGGCGGGCTTGTACAGAACACCGCCCGACAGGGCATAGGCGCCAAACAGTATACCTCACTGAATGAAACCAATTTTATGCGTGGCTTGACAGCAACTATACAGCTACAGCCATTGGAGATCACTCCTTACTTTTCTTATCGATCTATTGATGGCAATGTTACGGATCAGGATGGGGAGCGTATCCTTAAGACTATCGCGGTGTCAGGATTGCACCGCACGCCTACAGAACTTCGCTACCGGAATGCTGCCCATCAGATGACTTACGGAATAAATATACTGTGGCGCTACAACCGCATGAAAATCGGTGTCAATGTCAATCAATCCCAATTGGATGCCATTAAAGTAAAAGGGAGTGGTCTAAGGCAACAATACGATTTTGAAGGAGACTTATTGCGGAATGTTTCTTTATATACAAACTATACGTTTCGCAACTTACATCTATTTGGCGAGTTCGCAAGTAGTCTCGATGGAGGGACCGCCTGGTTGTTCGGAACGATTATGAGCTTACATCAACGTCTATCCTCCGTGTTGCTGATCCGCGATTACAAGAGGAATTTCCATACGTTCTATGGACAGGGATTTGGTGAATCGAGTAATACTGCAAATGAGCAGGGCGCTTACCTCGGGCTTACTTATCAGCTTGCAAGAAAACTCCTCTGGTCCAACTATGTGGACATATTCAGATTTCCCGAGGCCAGATATCAAGCAGATACAAGCTCGTTAGGAGCTGATATTTTTAGTCAGCTCACATATATGTGGTATAAAAAAGGCCAGCTTTCTCTCCGGTACCGCAACCGGCTGAAACAGGTAAATTACTCCGGAGAAGGAAATACCGAAACAGGGCTGGTGAATACGGCAAAACAACAAGTGAGACTCGAATTTCAGTATAAATTGGACCGTGTATGGACCATCCGTACACGCGCAGAGGCCAATCTGTATCAAAAAGAACACGAAGAAAACACCTTCGGATACTTATTTTACCAGGACATTTTCTGGAAGCCCTCCGCTGGCAAAATTCAGCTGAATTCAAGGGTGGCGTATTTTCAGACAGACAGCTACGACAACCGCATGTATGCATACGAGAATGACGTACTTTACGGATCTAGCTTTGGCATGTATACCGCAACGGGCTGGCGGACCTACATGAACGTACGGTACCGCGTCGGTAATCGTCTGGATATATGGGCAAAATATGGGGTATACTTTTACCCGGGGATGGAGACGATCGGATCAGGGCTAGATGAGATCAATGGCGGCCGAAAATCGGAAATCAAGATACAGTTAAGGTGGCAGCTATGAGTGATTTAAGTTTCGATCAAACGCTGGAGCGGGTTCCATTACTGAAGATCGCGATTGTATACGTTATGGCGCTGCTTGTGGCGCCGCTGTTTGGGTTTGATGTGGTATCCTTTTCATATCTGAAGTCTGGGCTGCAGGTCATGGCGCTGCTGACAGTGTGCTGTTATTTTCTAGGTAGTCGACCGCTGGGACGCTGTTATCCGATATTTTATTATATCGTTATTCTACTGTTTGGAGTCTGGCAATATTGGCGTAATGACCCTCGTTATGTCAAAGATCATTTTTCGCATTTTAATCTCGATAGCTATGTCGTCGAGGTGAATGAGGAACCGAAAGTGAAATCTGACTTCATCCGGTTCTCCGCACAAGTTACCGGTGGATATATGCAGGGCAATTTTATCGCTTTAAAGGGTAAGATGATGGTGAGCCTCCGCGACACATCCAAAAACTTACTGCAATATGGAGACAAGCTATGGTTACAAGGCCGTGCAAAAGTTGTAGATCCCCCTTATAATCCTATGCAGTTTGATTATCGTGGCTATTTAAAAAAATCGGATATCCATCATCAACTTTTTCTGAAATCCGGACAATATAGAATTGTTGGGTCAGCTTTGCCCAGCTATTTTGATATCAGGGGAATGGCGTTGCGGATCCGCCAGCACTTTCTGATGAAGTTGTATCCTTATTTCTCCGAGGAACAGTATTTTTCAATAGCCGCAGCATTGTTGTACGGTTTCCGTAGCGATATCAGCGAAGATAATATCCGTGCGTTTACCAATACAGGCACCATTCACGTGCTGAGCGTTTCGGGTATGCATGTGGCTATACTTTTCGGATTTCTATCGCTAATTTTTAAACGGATCAGCTGGCGGGGGCCAGCCTCATGGCTGCCCTTTCTACTGACTCTCTTGATTATCTGGTCTTATGCATTTATTGCTGGATTGGATCCCCCCATAGCCAGAGCGGCCATCATGATCAGTTTCATCGTATGTGCCGAACACTTTAGACGAAGCCGTTCTACGTTCAATACCTTGATAGCGGCTGCACTACTTATTCTGATCTGTGCCCCCCGTTCCATCATGGATGTTGGCTTTCAGCTCTCTTTTCTAGCCGTACTCGGTATGACCCTGCTTATTCCGATTTTCGAACGGGTCATAGTGGTCACAAGTCCTGTGTTCCGCTTTCTAAGGGACACATTCAGTATTTCCATCGCTGCCCAGCTGCTGACAACACCACTCAGTCTCTATTATTTTGGTCAGTTTCCCACCTATTTTCTATTTGCCAACCTGCTTGTCGACTTTCCGTCCAGCCTGATTATGTACCTCGGTTTCGTGATGACCGTCAGCCCATTGGAGTGGCTCAACCATATGCTGGGTGATGTTTTAGAGTATCTGATTGCGGTAATATTATCTTGTTTAAAGTATATTGAGCGCTTAGCATTTTCGACAGTCAGGTATGATATCATCGATATCGGTTTTCTACTGCTTTCCTACTTCGCTATCTTTTTGCTGCTATATGCGTATCAATGGAGAGATAAGAAATACGCTTATCTAGGCCTTTTTTGTATAGTCGCAATGCTACTGATCGATCTCCATGATCGTACAACGAAGATCGATAGTGAACAATTTCGGGTTTATAATACCCGAAATGAGCTGACCATAGCCTACTTCAGGCACCGGAGAGGGCTGATCTATAGTACCTTTGATTCTTTACAGCATACTGCCCTGCAATATGCTTGCGGACGGGAGATTTCTGCGCTGACAGCGGGCGATCAAGTCCAGTTTATCCCTTTGACCAACGATAGGCGAAAAAATTATTTGATCTCCCTTCCTATAGGTAAAATAGCCGTTATCGAGCAGCGCAGTGATCGGCTTCCGCAGGCTGATTTGGCCATTGTCCGAAAGAACGCCGTCAAAGAGCTATCCATTCTCATTGGGCAAATCAGACCCAAACTGATTATCGTTGATGGATCCAATTCCTTGAGGTATGTACAGCAGACAAAGACTGAACTTGACAGTTTGGGTGTATCCTATTATATCTTAAAAGATAATTTTGCGTATGTTTGGAATAAGGAGAACTTATGACATTAGATAGTCTATCCATCTTAAGACAATATTGGGGATTTGAATCCTTCCGACCTTTACAGGAGGAAATCATCCAATCGGTCATGTCGGGTAAAGATACCCTGGCCCTTTTGCCAACTGGCGGGGGAAAGTCTATTTGTTTTCAGGTGCCGGCTCTGATGAAAGAAGGGATATGCATTGTTGTTACCCCACTTATTGCCCTGATGAAAGACCAGGTCGAACATCTGCAAAAAAATGGTATTCAGGCAGTGGCGATTTATTCCGGAATGAAAAAACGGGAAGTCGATATTACCTTAGACAATTGTGTCTACGGGCAGATCAAGTTTTTGTATCTTTCGCCCGAACGGCTTTATAGTGATTTGGTCAGGGAGCGTATACGTTATATGAAGGTTAATCTCTTTGCTGTTGATGAAGCACATTGCATCTCCCAATGGGGCTATGATTTCCGCCCACCGTATCTGGAATTGGCCAGGCTCAGAGAACTGCATCCCGACGTCCCCTTCTTGGCCCTGACGGCAACAGCAACAGAGCGGGTTATTGCTGATATACAGCGCAAGTTAGGTTTTCCGGCGTCGAATGTATTTGTCAAAAGTTTCTTGCGGGACAATTTGGCTTATATGGCAATCGAGGAGGAAGATAAGATGGGACGCATGGTGCGTATTATCCATAAGCTGGGCGGCTCTGGTATCGTTTATGTCAGAAATCGCAGAGAGACACTGGAAATCGCCCGAATATTAATCAACAATGGTATCTCGTCAGATTATTATCATGCGGGCCTACCCGGACCGGAACGGGACCAAAAACAAGATGCCTGGATGAATAACAATATTCGTGTTATTGTTGCGACCAACGCCTTTGGAATGGGGATCGATAAGCCTGATGTGCGATTTGTGATCCATCTGGATCTACCTGACTCCTTAGAAGCCTATTATCAAGAGGCTGGTAGGGCAGGACGGGACGGAAAAAAAGCTTATCCGGTCATTCTCTACCAGAAAAATGATGAACAAAAATTGCTTGACACGCTGCAGGCAAGTTTTCCGGATATTCCTTTTATCCAGCAGAGTTATCATTACCTATGTAACCACTTCCAGATTCCCTATGGGGCTGGAGCAGGGATTACCGTGGATTTTGATGTAGTTACATTTGCGAAGAAGTATCAGCTGCCGTTGGTTCCGGTGATGAACGCGCTGAAGTTTCTGGAACGTGATGGCTGGCTCACGTTGTCCGAAGCAGTAACAATACCTTCACGGTTTAAATTTGAGATAGATCATACCGAACTGTACAAGGTGCAGGTACAATATGCAAAATATGATAAATTGATCAAGGCAATTTTGCGTACCTATGGTGGTGTATTTGAAAATTATATTCTGATCAATGAATATGAGTTTGCCAACAAGCTTGGGATACCTTATGCAAAGGTTGTCGAACTGTTAAAGTCCTTGGAAGGATTGGAGATAGCAAGCTATCTGCCGTCTACTGACGCTCCACAGCTAACTTTTTTACAGAATCGCGTTGACTATAAACACTTGCATATCGATCATATTTTTATCCGCGAACGCCATCAGGTAAAAGAAGATCAGGTCAATGGAATGATTGGTTATATCGAAAAGTCACATTGCCGTAGTCAGTCTTTGCTGCTTTATTTCGGAGAAAAGAATGCAGGATTTTGTCAGGTTTGTGACCTGTGCCTGATCCGGAATCATCAGGAAAACCAGCGAGCAAAAATCAAGCAAGAAGTTAAAGTCAGCTTATTGGCCGGACCCAAAAGCCTGCATGATCTTGTCGGTGGTCTGACGGTTGGCTCGGAAAAAAGAAGAATAGAGATTATTCGTGAGCTACTTGACGCTGAGGTCATCCGTCTGGAGGCAAATCTCTATTCCTGGAACACGTTATTCTGATTATTTCTCTGTAGGAAGGTTTAGTTCCTCACGGCCCCATTCAGACCATGATCCATCGTAAACGCGAATGTTGTGCTGCCCCGAAAGATAGCAGGCGAAAGCCAGTATGGAGGCGGTGATCCCAGAGCCACAGGTGAACACATGTTCTTTTTCCATTGTTTTAAAATGCTCGAATTGTCGTTTTAATTCAGCGACATCCTTATAGCAAACACCGTCAAGTACTTCTTCAAAGGGTAGGTTTCTGGAATGGGGGATATGCCCACCATTGAGCCCCTTACGCGGCTCAGCTACTAAACCATTAAAGCGTCCTTTGCTGCGGGCATCGAAGATACTGACTTCCGATGATCTATAATGTGCTAAAATGTACTCTTTATCGGCATATAAGTTTTTTTGAAAATGCGCTTCAAAATTACCGTTTTTGATGTTCTCTTGATAGCCATTTACCAATGGATACTTTGTTTCTTTCCAGGCAGGAAGACCACCGTTTAGAATATATACCTGATTGAATCCCATTACCTTAAACATCCACCAGCCTCTTGGACTGGAATAGATACCCCATCGGTCGTATAAAACCACTGTGCTATCTTGATCAACGCCTAGGGCTCGCACACCGCGTTGAAAAACCTGTTCGGAAACCAAAGTATGTGGCAATTTAGAGGCAGGATCGGAAAATTTTCCTTCAATGTCGAAAAATAGTGAATTGGGAAGTAATTCTAATGGAGCATCTTGTAACGATTGGCCAACCTTATCGATCGTGCAGTCGAGTAGGATGAGGTGGTCGTTTTTTGTTAGTGCCTCCTGAAGTTCCGCAGGGCTAATTAAGGCTGATTTGAATGACATAACAATAACACTTATAGACACAAATTTACAAAGCAGACCGTTAAAAACAAAGAGGCGGTCCATATGTGGACCGCCTCTTTTTATGGATTTAAATAGCTAATTACTTAGCGTTTTTATCATTTTCCATTTGCTCTTTCAATTGAGCTAACACGTCTAAGTCGCCTAAAGTAGATTTTTCAACAGAATCTTTTACTTTTTTCACAGCTGAAGATTCAGCTTTAGCGTCTTTTTTACGATTGTTGGACTCTTCTTTGCGAGCTTCTTCTTTCTCTTCTTCCCAGATACGAGAGTGAGAGATTACTAGACGTTTGTTTTCTTTGTTGAATTCGATGATTTTGAATGAAGCAACTTCATCAACTTTCAATGAAGAACCGTCTTCTTTAACTGAGTGTTTAGAAGGACAGAAACCTTCAACACCATACTGTAAAGCTACGATGTCACCTTTATCACCCACTTTGATCACAGTACCTTCGTGGATAGAACCTTCAGTAAAGATTGTTTCGAAAGTATCCCAAGGGTTTTCTTCCAATTGTTTGTGACCTAAAGATAATTTGCGGTTTTCTTCGTCTAGCTCTAAAACAACGACGTCTAATGTTTCACCAACTTTAGTAAATTCGTTCGGGTGATTGATTTTCTTAGACCAAGATAAATCAGAGATGTGGATCAGACCGTCGATACCTTCTTCTAGTTCAACAAATACACCGAAGTTAGTCATATTCTTAACTACAGCAGTTTGTTTAGAACCTACAGGGTAACGCTCAGTAATATTTTTCCAAGGATCTGGAGTCAATTGTTTGATACCTAAGCTCATTTTACGCTCATCACGGTCCAAAGTTAAGATTTGAGCTTCGATCTCATCACCCACTTTCAAGAACTCTTGAGGAGAACGTAGGTTTTGTGACCAAGACATTTCTGAAACGTGGATCAGACCTTCAACACCAGGGATGATTTCTAGGAAAGCACCGTAATCAGCAACTGTTACGATTTTACCTTTAACTTTAGAACCAACTTCCAACGCGGTATCTAAAGATTCCCAAGGATGCTCAGACAATTGTTTCAAGCCTAAAGCGATACGTTTCTTCTCATCATCAAAGTCTAATACAACAACGTTGATTGTTTGATCTAGAGACAAAACTTCTTTTGGATGCTCGATACGGCCCCAAGAGATATCTGTGATATGTAACAAACCGTCAACACCACCCAAGTCGATGAACACACCGAAGTCAGTGATATTTTTAACTGTTCCTTCTAATACTTGACCTTTTTCTAATTTAGCTACGATCTCAGATTTTTGGTTTTCTAAGTCGTTTTCGATTAATACTTTGTGTGATACAACAACGTTTTTGAATTCGTGGTTGATTTTAACAACTTTGAATTCCATTGTTTTACCTACGTATACATCGTAGTCACGGATAGGTTTGATATCGATTTGAGATCCAGGTAAGAATGCTTCAACACCTTTGATGTCAACGATAAGACCACCTTTAGTACGGCTCTTAACGAAACCAGTAATGATAGCATCGTTTTCCAATGCTTCATTGATAGCTTCCCAAGATTTTTGAGTTTTAGCACGTTTACGAGAAAGTACTAATTGACCGTTAGCATCTTCTTGAGATTCAACAAATACGTCAACTTTGTCACCAACTTTTAATTCTGGTAAGTCACGGAATTCTGATAAAGAGACTAAACCGTCAGATTTGAAACCAACATTTAAGACAACGTCTTTGTTGTTGATAGAAACTACAGTACCTTCGATAATTTCACCTTGATTAACCTGGTTGAAAGTATCAGCGTATTGTGCTTCAAGTTTAGCGCGTTCAGCTTCGCTATAATTTCCGAAACCTTTATCATTCGCATCCCAGTCAAATTCACCTTCCGGTGTGATCCAAGTGTTTGATTTGATTTCGTCGATTAAGTTTGAATCAGCTTCTGATTCAATTTTTTCAGTGTCTTTCACTACTTTAGTGTCAGCACCTTGTAGCTCCGCGTTTTTCGCTGCTAATTCTTTTTCTGCTTCTTGTTTTTTTGCCATTAATTAATTTTCTCCTTTTTCCTACGTTGTAGGAGTTGCAAAGGTACAAAAAATCTTTTATTCCAAAACTTTATTTTTCTATATTTTATTGAAAGACTTCCACTTATCCCAAAGGAAAGGTATCCATATAGTCGCAGCCCTCGTTATAAAGTCGATTGGCACACCGTTGCAAAGACCAGAACATCTTGAATAGTTACGAAAGATGCTAGCGTGCATCTTTCTTGAATGAGTTGAAAATCCGAGGTTTGGCGATGACTATGGTTTGTTTGGAGAGGGCAATGGCAGCATTTAATTCATATCCCAGTAATAAGATAAGTGTGTTTAAATAGATCCAGAGCATGATCACAATCAAAGTCCCGATAGACCCGTACAATTTATTATATGCGCCAAAGTGGTTGATATAAAAAGTAAATATAGAGAATGTCAGAATGGCGAGGATAGTTGCCATGGATGCTCCCGGACTAAATAACTTCCATCTGTTGGAGGTAGATGGACCAAATTTATAGATGCAGCTTACCGTAAAAAAATAAATGGCGAAAATGATCATCCAGCGTGCGATTTTTAATAATATAGCCCACATGCTGGATTTGATACCTGTTGTTTCCTTCAGGTAGTCGATGGTGATACCAGCAATAGTGAATATGGTCATGCCCACAGTCAGCGCAAAGATAATCAGGAAGGCCAGGGCCAAGGCAATGACACGTTTTTTTGCCCACGGTCTTTTTTCTGTCATTAAAGAAGCCTTGTTAAAGGCATTCATCAATGAAGCCATTCCGTTGGTGGCAAAATATGTTGCAAACAAAAAACCAAAGGAAAGTAACCCACCGTTCTGGTTTTTGATAATATCTTCCAATGTGGTCTCGACGACAAGGAACGCATTTTTCGGGATTACTACTGCGAGAAAATCCAGTAGCTGCTCCTGAAAGTTGTCGATTGGAATATAGGGAATCAAAGTAAACAGAAAAATAATACCGGGGAATATAGCCAGCAAAAAACTATAAGATAAGGAAGATGCCTTGCTCACGATAGAGTCTCTGGAAAGCTCCTGAAAAAAAAATACCGCAACGGTGTATAAGGGGAGTGATCCAAATCCCGGCAGTATGATGTGCTTACTCCATTCGATCAGTCTAAAATAAGGTTCAAATCTTAATAGCCATTGGTGGAATTTCCCCATATCAATTAAAATATTTACTCATTTTATCGAGGAAGACCTGTGGTGGCATACAGGGTTTGTTTTTCTCCATATTCACAAATACCAGTGTAGTCTCCCCTTGGTTGAGCAGTTCACCGCTCTCATTGAAAAGCTCATATTCAAAAACAATGCGTACAGCAGGCTTTTTGCGTATCGTAACTCGTATTGTAATCAGGTCGTCATACTTTCCCGGCTTGAGATATTTTGTTTTCATCTCCGTGACAGGAAGCATGACGCCCATCTCTTCCAGCTCTTTATAGGATATGCCTGTGCTCCTGAGCATTTCGGTCCGTGCAATTTCGTAAAATGCAGCATAATTCCCATAATAGACATAACCCATTTGGTCCGTCTCAGCATAGCGCACACGAATCTGATGATCAAATACAAACATTACTTTTTGATATTTCTTGCGTCTAGCGCCTGTTGGAATTTACGGGCATTGACTAAATGCTCGGCTTCTGTTGTGGCAAAGTTATGATAGCCCGAGAAGTCATCTTTGGCACACATATAAATATAGTCATGCTGTTTAAAGTTTAGTACGGCATCTATAGCAGCTATGCTGGGGATGGAAATAGGCCCCGGAGGCAATCCTCTATAAATGTATGTGTTATAAGGATTATCCATTCTCAGATGCTTGTTGAGTACCCTTCTGATGGAAAAGTCGTTGTTGGCGAAGATCACAGTCGGGTCGGCCTGAAGCAACATGCCTTTTTTCAGACGGTTCAGATATAACCCTGCGATCATAGGCATCTCGTCCTGGTGCAGGGCTTCGCCTTTTACAATGGACGCCAAGGTACTGACCTGCTGTTGAGTCAGGTTAAGGGCTTTTGCTTTGGTCATCCGTTCAGCGTTCCAGAACTTTTTCCATTCGTCGTCAAAGCGGGCGATGATCTTCTCCGGACTTGTGTTCCAATAAATCTCGTAGGTATTGGGAATAAATATTGAAATAAAATTTTCTTTGGTAAAACCAAATTTCTGTGCAATAGTTTCATCATTCAATATCGCGATAAACGCTGCTGAATCAGCTTCGAAATTTTTGCCGAGCAATGCAGCCATATTCTCTTTTAGGCGAACGTTGGCGAACCTAAATTTAACGGGTTCCTGATAGCCGCCCATCAGATTTCCGATCAGACGCCTGTTGTTCATACCGGGGCTTAACAAATATCGGCCTGATTTAATACTTTGGGCATATTTTTTATACTGTGCTGCCCGTTCAAAAGATGCGATATCATCCAGCAGATTGGAATCCCGGATTGATTTCAGGACGTCTTCATATTTTTCACCCTCATGGATGTAAAGGTATTTCTTTTCTCCAGATACGTTGGAAGCAAAAAATGCACGGTAAAAGATCCAGGCAAAATAGCCGCCGATCACGATAACGATGACTAACCCAATTTTTAGCCAGCTTGGTATTCCTTTTTTATTTTTCATTCATTTATATTTTCAGTTGCAAGAAACTCAGGTACGCTAGTCCGATAATTGCCCAGAGCCAAGATTATCACTGTTTTGCTTCATCAGCTTATTGTTTTTATGTATTAACGGTATTTTCCTGCGCTATAGTTCGTAGGCTGCCGGTCAAATCCTTTCCCGTAGCATCAGAAGCCCAGACTATTGCTTTTATTTTCCTTTTTTTGTGTTGCCCCTGGTGGATTTGTTGATTTTGCCGGTGAGCCTGTTGTCGTCGGTTTTGCTGGGACTGTAGACTTAACCGGAAGGTTTGTCTGTGACGGATTAGTTTGCGGCTTGGACATACCTGTCGTCCCCGGTGTTCCAGTTGCCGTAGGAGCGGGAGCCGTAAGAGAAAGCGTGACATCAATTTTAGCCCCGAGGCTCGTTAATCCCTTTTCTATTCCCGGTGACTGCGCACTGATCACGGCAGTCGTTGTATCGGTGACATTGGGGTCGTACGTGACAGTACCTAAGCCAAGGCCTGCACCCGAAAGCGCAAATTTAGCTTCATTCAGCGGCAGACCGATCAGGTTCGGAATTTCCACTTCGTTTGCCCCAAGGCCATTGCCCAGCACCAGGTCAATACGCGAACCTTTCGGTATCATTCGGCCATTTCGGATCGACTGACCGGCAAACTGGGCATCTAAAACGATATCGCGGGCGATGTCTGCCACATAGGATGTATCACCTATTTTAAGGTTATGATTTTTTAGAATGGCTGTTGCTTCAATGAGTGTTTTGTCTTTAATATTTGGAAAAGCAACTTCGGGAGCCACCTGTGTGATAATCGTAAGGTATATTGTCCGACCCGATTTCACGTGAAATCCCTGTTCGGGATCTTGTTCGATCACCAGGCCGGGTTTGGCATCCATCTGATAAACAGAGTCGATCTGGTACTCTAGTCCTGCATTTTCCAATGCCTGCAGCGCAGCATTGATATGTAGACCTTTTACTTTTGGAACCGCTATCGATTCATCATGTTTAGTATATATTTTCAGTCCAACATATATAGCCAGAAATAGACAGATTATCGCGATAAATGCGGCAATAAGATTCTTCCTGAATGTGGGCGTCTGAAGATATTGTACGATTTTGGACATTTTCTATATATAATATTAAAGATGAATTCTGCATAAGACCGCAATATTGACGCCAGTTTAGCAGAATGGTTAAATTAAAATTATTCGTCACAAAATTATTCGTTTTTCCGTGTATAGCAAATTATATTTGCTATTCGAATCGCTAAAATTTATGAAAGCAAAAATAGCATTAATAACCGGAGGTTACACGGAGGAGGCGGCAGTTTCTTTCAAAAGTGCAGCCTTTGTATACACTCAGCTAGATCACGAAAAATACGATGTTTATCGGATTACGATCAGTAAGGAGGCTTGGTTTTATGAAGATCCGAATGGTGAACGCCATTCCGTTGCTAAGGAAGATTTTACACTTCCACTACAAGAGGAAACCATCACCTTTGATCTGGCCTTTATCATGGTCCATGGCGTACCCGGGGAAGACGGCAGGCTGCAAAGTTATTTTGATCTGCTGAACATACCGTATACCTCATGTGATGCGCTGACGTCGGCACTGACAATGAATAAAGGGTACACCAAAGCGGTATTAAGCGGTATTCCCGAGTTATTTCTCGCCAAGTCCGTGTTGTTGTTCGAGTCGCAACGGGTGGATGCTATCCGTATCGTGGAAAGTAAATTGTCCCTTCCTTATTTTGTGAAGCCCAATGCTGGTGGAAGCAGCATCGGAATGACCAAAGTGAAAGAAGCTTCCCAGCTGCAGCAAGCCATTGATAAAGCCTTCGATGCTGAAAATACGGGAAAACAGGTGATTGTTGAGGAATTTGTGACGGGGCGGGAGTTTTCAGAAGGGATTTTTCGCAATGCTGCGGGCGAGCTGATAGTCTTACCGGCAACAGAGGTACGTACCACACGCGAATTTTTTGACTATGAAGCCAAATATGTACCCGGGCTGACAGAAGAAATAACACCGGCAGATCTAACTGTAGAGCAGCAGCAACGCGCTGCACGTATTCTGAAGGAGATTTATGTACGTCTGAACTGCAAAGGGATGGTCCGTGTAGATTTCTTTTTGGAAAGCGGTACCGATAAGTTTTATTTCATCGAAATCAATACCATCCCGGGACAGACAGCACAGAGTTTTATTCCACAACAAGTCCGTGCTTATGGTATGAAGGAAGGGGAGTTTTACGCCGAGCTCATCGAAAGTGCCTTGAAGCGTCCGGTCTAAGCGATTGCCTCTGCAAAAAAATATAGCAGAAAATAATATAAAGGCTTTCATGAACTGAATGCCTTTATATTATTTTCTAAAATCAAATCTGGATAGATCCGGTCTGATTGTCTTTGTTCTTTTCAATTCTTCTTGATAGATCAATTGCCCGATATTTTTCAGGAAAGGATAGGTGACCGTTTCGTATTCATAGATACCGTCGTTGTAGATGCCATTTTCATTCGATTGTACCACGACCGCAAGCAAAAACTCGACACCATGTTTGAAATCAACAATGTAAGCATTGTCGATATTATATCCATACGAATCTCCGTACTTATTGAAGATCCGGATATCTGGATTTAAAAACGCATTTTTGTCCCTGCCATAGAAAAGTAATTTGCTGTATGTTGGCCAGAACTCCGTGGTATCATATTTGGGAAAATCGGATTCAAACGGGTAACGCGACATATAATCGTAAAGTAACGCGTAATCATCCGGATGTAGGTTAAAACGTTCATTACGTTTAAAAGCTTCGGGAAACAGCAGTTTTTTTAAGATGAGCTGTTGATCTTCCAGCGCATATGCATTTAACCCCTCGAAACTCCAGGGTTCGTGTACCAGCTGTTCCCGGTCGTTTATATAACCTTTTCCCTGAAGTGTATTTTCAAGTTTAATGTCATAATCTTTTGGATCATATTGCGCTGGCTGCTGATAGATGACCTGATTGCCCTTATAGAATGTAATGGGGTTGGTGTGTCTGGACCATATTCCCTTGTCGCCGATGGCCAGGCGATTGACAATTCTGCTGTGCATAGCCCCATGTTTTTGGAGCTTCGCATTTAGTGGCGCACGGCCAATAAATTCAAACAACCTGTTTTGAGCATCGTTATCGCTGGTCAATAATATTTTTTTTATATACTGTGCTATGGAAGGGAGGCCGTTTTTGGCGGACTCATCTTTTGCAACTGCTGTTTGTCTTTCGAATGCCGTATCAATGCGTAGCGGAGTGTCTTTGGTCAATTCGGCTAGGTTCAGGTCGTTGAGTTTCTCAAGGGCAAAAATGGCCGTCGGAAGTTTAACCGTGCTCGCTGGATAGAAGTACCAGTTTGGATTCAGCCTATAACTATATGATCTAAAATGCGGGATGTTGGATTCGTCACGATCTATCTGCGTGTAGAGGATCTGAACCTCTTTTTTTGTTGGATGATCCAATATAGGCTGAAAAAGATCGGGCCGGCTCCGGAGCAGCTTTTCTAAATAGACCGTATCGATCTGCTGCGCATAGCTGTGTGTCATAAAAAAGACAAGGAATAAGAAAAAACACTTATGCATATTATGTCAAAGCTCTTACTTTTTTATATACACTTCAAAAGTGTAGGCAAAGGCATGCCTATCATCGGCAGCATGCAATTCTGAGGAAACGAGTTCCCAGTCTTCTGACGATAGGGAAGGAAAGAAAGCATCGCCGGGTATCGTTGTATGAACACGGGTCAGCAATACTTTACTTGCCAAAGGCAGCGCTTGCTGATAAATATTCGCTCCCCCGATGATGAATACCTCACGTTCATCACGGCAATAGAGTAGCGCTTCCTGGATGCTGTTGGCCACATCCACTTCATCGGCCTGAAATTCGGCGTTTCGGGTAATAACGATATTCCTTCGTCCGGGCAATGCTTTGCCGATAGCGTCAAATGTTTTTCTCCCCATCAGCACCGAATGGTCCAGCGTGTTCTTCTTGAAATATTTGAAATCATTGGGTAAATGCCATGGCATTTGGTTATTGATACCTATGGCATTGTTCTCTGATGCAGCTACAATTAATGTTATCGTTGGGTTACTCATCGTTTTATCTGTATTAAATTGTGGTGCGCAAAATGCTATGAATAAGCGGAATCTTGCTGGCAAATGTATGTTATCCTCCGATAATATTATACGGCGACTGGTGCCTTAATATGCGGGTGCGATTGGTAATTTAACAATTCAAAGTCCTCAAATTTGAAATCGAAAATGTCCCTGACCTCCGGATTTATTTTCATCTGCGGAAGTGACATTGGTGCGCGACTCAGCTGCAGTTCGGTCTGTTCGAAATGATTGCTGTAGATGTGGGCATCACCTAATGTATGAATAAATTCTGCCGCTTCCATGTCGCAGACCTGTGCGACCATCATCGTCAATAGGGCATAAGAGGCGATATTAAAGGGAACCCCCAGGAAGATATCCGCGCTCCGCTGATAAAGCTGGCAAGACAACTGTGGCTTCAATATGCCTTTTTCAGGTTGCGCTGGGGCAACATAAAATTGGAAAAAGGCATGGCAGGGCGGGAGTGCCATATGTTCGATTTCAGCGACATTCCATGCCGACACAATGATACGACGGGAGTCAGGAGATTTTTTTAACTGGTTTATGACCTGCGCGATCTGGTCAATATGACGGCCATCCGGCGTTGGCCAGGAGCGCCATTGTGAGCCATACACTGGGCCTAGGTTGCCCTGTTCGTCTGCCCATTCGTCCCAAATGCTTACCCCGTTTTCTTTGAGGTACTTGATATTGGTTTCACCTTTCAAAAACCAGATCAGCTCATGGATAATTGATCGTAAATGTAATTTTTTTGTCGTCACCAAAGGGAAGCCTTCCCGGAGATCGAAACGCATCTGATATCCAAAGACACTTTTGGTACCAGTACCGGTACGGTCTGTCTTTACTACACCGTTTGTATAAACATGCCTGAGTAAATCTAAATATTGTTTCATGGATTACATTTCTATAACGTGAATTTAATCTCCCTGATTTGCAACATGCGGGCCAGCCGCCTGCAGGGCTGGTTGCTGATTTCTACCGGGACAGTCAAAACTAAGGAAAATCCCTATAACGAGAAAGTCAAAACTTAAATTGATAGGAGGGGTTACTGAAAAAAAATGTAATTTTGCAAAATATTATGGAGAATAAAAAGGTAGCTTTCTATACACTTGGATGTAAGCTGAATTATTCAGAAACATCATCCATAGGCCGCTTGTTTAAGGATGCGGGCTATGAGACCACTGCGTTCAACAGCCGGGCAGATGTTTATGTGATCAATACCTGTTCTGTCACTGACAATGCAGACAAGAAGTGTAGAAAGGTGGTCAAGGAGGCATTAAAGCACTCCCCAAACGCCTATATTACGATCGTAGGCTGCTATGCACAATTAAAACCGAAGGAAATCGCGGAGATTCCGGGGGTCGATATGGTGCTAGGAGCGGCTGAAAAGTTTAATATTATCGAACATATCAATGACCTGACCAAGCAGGAGAAAACGATTGTTTATAATGGCCCGATTGATGAGACCAACCAGTTTGTGTCGGCTTACTCGATAGGTGATCGTACCCGTACCTTTTTAAAGGTTCAGGATGGATGTGATTATTCCTGTACTTTTTGTACTATCCCGCTGGCACGGGGCAGCAGCCGCTCGGGCAAAATTGATGATATCGTACGTCAGGCAGAAGAAATTGCTGCTTCCGGAGTGAAAGAAATCGTACTCACAGGAGTCAATATCGGTGATTTTGGGATTCGCAACGGTAAACGCGAAGACCGGTTTCTGGATCTGGTAAAAGCCTTGGATGAAATAGAAGGAATTGACCGCATCCGCATCTCTTCCATTGAGCCCAACCTCCTGTCCAATGACATCATTGAATTTGTGGCCCAGTCCAAACGTTTTGTACCACACTTTCATATGCCTTTGCAATCGGGGAGCAATAAAATCCTGGGCCTGATGCGCAGGAGATATCGACGTGAGCTGTACACTGAACGTGTAGAATTTATCAAAAATCTGATGCCAAACTGTTGTATTGGCGTGGACGTGATTGTAGGATTTCCGGGAGAGACCCGTGAGGACTTTATCGACACCTATAATTTTCTGAACGAACTGGATATATCTTATCTGCATGTGTTTACGTATTCGGAACGTGAAAATACCATTGCGGCTCAGATGGAAGGAGCAGTTCCGGGGGCACAGCGGAGTGACCGGAGCAAGATGCTGCATATCCTTTCTGAGAAGAAACGCCGTGCTTTTTATGAATCGCAGTTGGGGGCTATTGGTGATGTGCTGTTTGAAGCGGACGAAAAAGACGGTTATATGCATGGCTTTTCCAAAAATTACGTCAAAGTACGCTCTCTTTATGATCCATTGTTGGTCAATGAGGTTATTCCTGTGAAGTTTATGGAAGTAACAGATAGCTGTGAAGTTGAGGTGGAAGAAATTCCTGAAACCTTGGCACATTAACGCCTATACCTTTCTCAGCCTTTCAAAATGTTGTATTCAGAGGTTTCCCTTTATTGAGTCTGGAACAGCTTCTTTTTTACGGAATTAAAGACCGTTAATGTGCTTCCTCTTTGGCGGCGTTCAGCCAGATGACTGTGCCGAGGATCAACAATACGCCGAGCCATTGCAGCCATGTCACAGACTCATGCAGGATGAAATATGACATGCACGTCGCCACCGGAAGTTCGGCAGAACTTAATATTCCGCCCAATGAGAACCCCGTTTTGGGTAAGCCGTAGGCGAATAGTAACGGTGGGATCACGGTGCCGAATAGCGAAAGGATAAGCCCAAAATATAGATAGTGATGATCAAATTGTCCATTGAATAAGTAAACAGGGGGAAATAGGGTAAAGATGAGCACACAGGAACCTGTTACCATGATTGCACTTTTTTGTACTGGGTGATAATCATTGCCCACGCGGCCATTTACAATCATAAACACCGAGTATGCCGTGGCAGCAAGCAAGCCAAATACAATTCCAGTGAGATTAAGCTGGCTGAGTCCCTTTTCAATCAGTCCGGTCGCCAACAACGTGGCCATTAGGACGATTCCGATCCCGATCAAATTGTTTTTGGACGGCTTGGTCCTGAAAAAAATAAATTCAATGACCACACCAATCCAGATATACTGCATCAGCAATACAATAGCCAATGAAGCTGGAACAAGCTGTACACATTTGTAATATAATACACTGACTAAGCCGGTGGATGTGCCACTGACCAGAATTTTGACCCAGGATGACTTTCGAGCTTCCGAAGTTGTTGGACCGGCCGAAAATACGTCCATCAGGATCAAGATAATCCATAGAATCAGCATGCCAAACAATACCTGGATTCCTGTTACCTGCCCCAGCGTAAGCCCCTGACCATAGGCTTTTTTTACAAAAGTAGATAATATCCCGAAACTGCTTGCACCTAAAAAGACGGCTAATGCACCTTTTAATTTTTCCATTCACAAATAAATTAGCCGGCAAAGTTACGATTCTGAACAATTCTTTCCTCGCCCAGACCTTCTTGTTGACAGAAAAAGGACTTTCTACTTGCCGCTTTTTTTAGGAAGTACATGTATCTCTGCATCATCGTCTGTTCGGCGGTGAGACACTGAAATAAAACTTGTGGAAAAAAAGCAATTTTTCTATGTTTGTTTTACCGGAATGATATCGGCTATGATGATTGCTAGATCTTATTACATTTTCTTTTTGAGCACGTTATTGTTGTTGACTAGCTGTTCAACGAAGAGAAAAATACTCAGTTCCAATTCCCACGCTTCGGGTTCGGTATTGACCGATGCCAGTACTGCGCGTGGAAAGACGTTTTCCGGGTCAAGGCTCGACAATTACGCGGCATTACTCGACGTGAGTCCCAAAAAGCTTAATCCCCAATTATATTCCTTTATCGATGACTGGATGGGTATACCGCACCGCATGGGCGGACAGACGAAAGCCGGAGTGGACTGCTCAGGTTTTGTAAACCTCCTTTATATAGAAGTGTACAAAGGAAGCCTGCCGCGTACATCAAGGGATATGGAGGGCATCGTCAAAAAAAAGAAACCCGAAAAGCTGGAAGAAGGAGATCTGGTCTTCTTCTCTTTTGGTCGAAAAGGAATCGACCACGTCGGCGTATACTTACATAATAACAAGTTTGTGCATGTCTCCACACGTAAGGGTGTCATCATATCGGATCTTTCGGACAGCTGGTATGCCAAAACCTTTGTTGATGCTGGATCACCAAAGATTTGAAGCTGAAGACATGTAGGTTTTATGTCATATGTTTATATAATCTTTTATACGGTATATAAATCCTTATTTTTGTCAAAATTTTATAGAAATGACAATAAAAAGTAAAAAGATTTTTTTGGGCCTATGTGTTATTGTGCCATTTTTGATGTATTGTGTCTATTATTATAGCAATATGATCAAGAACGCACCTTTCCGTTTTGCGGATTTTGAATCGATTGAATTCAAATACGGTGAACCCAACCACATGGTCAATGAATACAACTCAAAAACACGCATCTATAAATATTTGAACAAACAGGATTCGCTGATCACCGATACCGTAAAATTCACCAAAGATGACCTATTATACCTGCATCGTAAAGCGATGGAATTAGGCTTCTGGAATTTAGATACGGACATGACTGGCCCGCAGTGGAAAGAAGATTCTACACACTCTACCGTGCCGCGTTTTTATTTGAAATATACTTATCAAGAGAAGTCAAAAGCGGTTACGCTTGATGCAGACTTTGCTGGCAATCCCCGGATGCATGATGCGGCCAAATCAATGATTGACGAAGTCAACCGTATGCTGGCGACTGCGCAGGCGCGATAGTAAAAATATGGGTGTTTTATAATTACTTTATATTCCCTTTATTTTCTTTTAATCCCAATAGGGTACTTTAGCGGCAAAACTACATTTCACATGAAAGCATTTTTAGCAATCGCCGCCGCCTGCGTATTGACCCAGTCAATGCAGGCTCAGGAACTCGCAAAGGGTAAGGTTTATCTGGATATAAACAAGAATGGAAAATTAGATAAAAATGAAAAAGGATTAGCTGGCGTTTCCGTTAGCAACGGCCGCGAAGTCGTCATCACCGATCAAGATGGCCGTTATAAGCTACCTGTCGGTGCCGACAATATCATTTTTGTGATTAAACCGAGTGGATACAACTTGTCGCTGGACACTGATAACCATCCAAAATTCTATTACATCCACAAAACAAAGGGAAGTCCACAATCCAAATACTCAGGTGTCGCCGCAACTGGAAAAATTCCGGCAGCCATTGATTTTGCGTTGTATGAGCAAGAGGAAAGCCCTGGGTTTTCAGCTTTTATCTTCGGCGACCCCCAGGCTTATACGGAGGAAGAGCTAGCGTTTTTCAAGAATGGTATAATCAACGAAATTACGGATAAATCGGTTGCCCGATTTGGGATTAGCTTGGGCGACCTGGTAGGAGACGATCTGTCGTTGCAGCCCAAATATAAATCGGTTATATCTGCTATGGGACTGCCTTGGTACAATGTTATGGGCAATCATGATATGAATTATGATGCTAAAGCGGACAGTCTCTCGGACGAATCTTTTGAAAAAACATTTGGACCAAACAATTATGCGTTCAACTATGGCAACGCACATTTCATTGTACTGGATGATATTATTTATCCAAATCCACGCACAGGAAAGGGATACTTGGGCGGTTTTCGAAGGGACCAACTGGACTTTGTTGAAAATGATCTGAAGCATGTCGATAAGGATAAACTCGTTGTGCTGGCATTTCACATTCCTCTGTACCACCAAAATTCAGATGTGTTCCGCGATGAAGACCGGCAGCGCCTATTTGATATTTTGGCTCCTTTTAAATATACGCTGTCGCTGTCCGCGCACACACATTTTCAACGGCAGTATTTCTATAGAAAACAGGATGGCTGGAAGCAGGAAAAACCGCATCATGAATACAATGTAGGCACGACTTCGGGCGACTGGTATTCGGGTGAACTGAATGACAAAGGAATTCCGGTTTCCACCATGCGCGACGGTACGCCAAAAGGCTATGCGATTTTAAAGATTGATGGTAATCAATATAGCTTTGATTATCGCGTTGTCGGCAAGCCTGCAAGTCACCAGATCGAGCTTTACGGAGCGTCAATAATACCCGAAAAGTATAGCAGACGTTATCCGATTTATGCCAATTTCTTTATCGGAAAAGAAGGCGATAAGGTGATGTGGCGTATTAATCAGGGGGAGTGGAAAGAAATGAGCTACGTCAATGAACACGATCCTGCTTTTTTGGGAACCTTGGCAAAGTACGACACGGCGAAGCAGCTGCTTACGACCCGCCGGCCATCCAACCCCGAAAAATCAAGTCACTTATGGATGACGAACCTTCCAAAGCTGAAAGCAGGGAAATACCAGGTTCAAATTAAAGCTGTCGATATGTTTAACCGTGAACATTTTGCCACAAAAGATGTTGTGGTCGAATAATTTTAAGTTTAAAGTTAACTTAAGATGCACTTAACATAGTAGAACTATATTTGTATAGAGTAATTTTTGATTCATAAAGAGTTAGGGTTAATGTGTAGATCTGTTGTGAAACACGTCTGAAAATTTAGTTTGTTTTTAAAGTGAAAAGGTAATCTCCCCGGATTACCTTTCACTCTTTTAGGGCAGACCGTTTAGCCGGCTCAGTGCAGTACACTGAAGTGTTGTCCCTTTACGAAATGCCTGAAATCGTCTGAAGCAGGATTTTCAAACACCTCAAGATCGAAGTATTTTATTGCAGCAAATAAGTGGTCAAAGACATCGGATACGATACCTTCATAAAATTCCCACCGAATATCGCTGACAAAGAAATATAGTTCCAGCGGAACGCCGTGTTCTGTTGATGCAAGCTGGCGTACCATCAGAGGCATTGTTTTGTGGATCTGCGGATTTTGCCGTAAATACGTGAGTGCGTAGGCTCTAAATAGGCCTAGATTCGTCATTTTGCGACCATTGATCGGAGTGGAGGGATCGATGTGGTGCTTCAGATTGTAGGCATCAATCGTGGCCGCCCGCTCCTCAATATAAGGACGTAGGATCTGAATATTCTTTAGCTTATCGATTTCTTCGTTTTCCAGAAATCGGATAGTAGAAATCTTGATATGTATTGCCCGTTTGAGTCGGCGTCCGCCCGACTGTTGCATACCTCTGTAGTTTTTAAAGGAGTCCGATAGCAAGGTATGTGTGGGGATGGTGGTTATCGTTTTATCGAAGTTCTGTACCTTCACATTGTTGAGGTTGATTTCCCTGACCGTTCCATCTGCCCCGTATTTGGGCATTTCGATCCAGTCTCCCACGCGTATAGAGTCATTGGCTGAGACCTGTATGCTTGCGACGAAACCTAAGATCGTGTCTTTGAAAACCAGCATGAGGATAGCTGAAGCCGCTCCTAGAGACAGCAGAAATGACCATGGAGAGTTGCCCGTCAGGATCGAGAAACAGATGGTTCCCCCGATGAATAAGAGGATGATCTGGCAGACCTGAAGATAACTTTCCAGCGGTTTGTCGGCAAAGGATTTACGCGTGCGAAGAATATCGCGCACGCTTTTCAACAGCGAATGGATGATCATTAAACTCACAATCGTTGTTGCAATGGCGAGCACCTTATTGATGTTCTCTTTCCAGGTCGGAAAACCCATAAAGATCATGGGGATGATATATTGTGCTGCCAGGATGGGAACGAAATGGGCAATGAGTTTAAGGGTCTTATTCCTGATCAGAAGATCATCAAAACGGTTGGTACTTTTCCTGATTGCTTTAATGGTTAATAGCAGAAGAGTTCTTTTGCTAAAATAGTCGACAATGACTAGAAAAAGGATGACGGCAAGTAATAATACAATGGAGTTGAGAAAATGGCTGGTCTGATTGTCCAGACCGAGGCCTTTAATCCATTGAAATGTCCAGTTGTAGATTTGAGATTGCGGATCTTTTAATAATGCTGTTGTTGTGTTTTGCATCTTACAAATATACAAAAAGCCGCATTTGCGGCTTTTTGTTATTTCGAATATTGCGGTTCACGCTCATGCTTATGTCTGAAGAATACTGCGAAAAGTATCGCAATAACAAGCGTATAGATCGCGAATGCCAGCCAGATATGGTGCCAGTCTTTGAGCATAAGGCTGTTGCTCAACGTGCCATCAGGCAGCAATGAAACACTTTTTTCCTTTATGAAATTCAGAAAATGGGCATCATTGACCGAGGTATCCAGATACTGTGCAAGGTCCTGTCCGTTTTGGAAGCTTTTGGTAAAATAGTGGTCGATGACCCATCCTGATACAAAACTACCAAATACAGCGCCAATACCATTGGTCATCATCATAAATAAACCTTGAGCCGAACTGCGTATGCTTGAGGTCGTCGATGTTTCAACAAATAATGAACCGGAGATATTGAAGAAATCAAATGCCATTCCATAAACGATACAAGATAGGATGATCATCCAGAGCCCGCCTGCAGGATCGCCAAAAGCAAAAAGACCGAAACGGAGTACCCAGGCCAACATGGAGATTAACATCACCTTCTTAATGCCAAATCGCTTCAAGAAAAAAGGAATGGCCAAAATGAAAAGTGTTTCTGAAATCTGCGAAATGGACATGATAATAGTGGAGTATTTCACTACGAAAGAGTCCACGAACTTTGGGAAAAATTTAAATTCATCCAAAAATACATCGCCGTAGGCGTTGGTCAGCTGTAAGGCTGCTCCCAAAAACATAGAGAAAATAAAGAACAGCGCCATCTTGTAGTTGCCGAAGAGTTTAAATGCTTCCAGACCCAATAGCTGCGTCCAGGAGGCGTTGTCCTGCTGTAATTTTCTTGGAGGACATTTCGGCAGCGTAAAAGCATACAGCGCTAAGGCCAAAGCCGCTGCACCAGCAATGTAAAACTGATAAGCTGTTGCTTTATTTCCGGTTAGATTGGTCATCCACATAGCGACGATAAATCCGATTGTGCCAAACACACGAATGGGCGGAAAGGCTTTGACCAGGTCATAGTTGTTCTGATTCAATGCTGTGTAGGCGATTGCATTGGAAAGCGCCAATGTAGGCATATAGAAACACATTGCTGCCAGCATCGCATAAAAAAAGGTGTTTGGATCATTCACCTGGGGTAAATAGAACAAAACACCTGCGTAACATAAATGCAGAATAAAATATAACCTTTCCGCATTTATCCAGCGATCAGCGATGATACCCATTAATGTCGGCATAAACAGCGAAGCGATGCCCATGGTAGCAAAGATGGCACCAAATTGCGTACCATCCCATTGCTTCGTGCCGAACCAATAATTGGCTATTGTAATCAACCATGCTCCCCAGACGAAAAACTGAAAGAAGCTCATAATGGTCAATCTTAGTTTAATAGACATAAAACGATATTATTTAGAGTTTTTGTTTCGCAATGACGAAAGGAATTACTTTCTTTTGGAAATTTCGTCCCTAATCAGCGCTGCCTGCTCATAGTTCTCATCAGCCAGAGCCTGGTTGAGCGCTTGCTCCAATTGTTCGTCTGTCAATGAAGAAAATGGGTTGGTGGGTGATTTCGATGGAGTCTTTTCTTCGACTTCCATAACATTGGGATCCTGTGATTTGCTGGCTTTGTCTAAATTTTCCAAAAATGCAAATTCATGGCCTTCAATAATAATTCCGGCAGAGGACATGATAAATTCATACGCATAAATAGGCGCTTCAAAGCGGACGGCTAATGCAACCGCATCGGAGGTACGTGCATCAATTTCCACAATTTTGTTGCCGTCAGAACAGATGATTTTGGCATAAAAGATACCCTCAATCAGATTGTAGATCAATACCTCAATAAGTTTAATGCCGAAAGATTCTGCAAAAGACTGAAATAGGTCGTGGGTAAGTGGGCGGCTAGGAATCATTTTTTCTATCCGGATAGCAATGGCCTGGGCTTCATGGCTGCCAATGATGATGGGCAATCTTCTGTTGCCCTCCACTTCTCCCAATACAAGGGCATAGGCCCCAGACTGCGTTTGACTATAGGATAAACCAACGATATCTAATCTGATTTTCTTCATTTTAATTCCAAAGCGGTCTACAAACTTAGATAAATTTGCTTTTATATGCAATTATAAATTGCGTTAGCGGTGAACAAATTTCCCGACCTCCATCAGCTGTTAGGCACCTTTTATAGCGGTCGAAAGCAAATATTCAATGATGAAATAAAATTCCCCATTTATCTCGAGGATAAATGGGGAAAATAAAGTGTGAATAAGCAGTTTAATTCCCTTTATATGCTTTCAAAGCTTGCGTCAGCTTAGGGACAATCTCGAACGCATCGCCCACAATTCCATAGTCTGCAACCTTAAAAAATGGCGCTTCGGGATCCTTATTGATAACGACTATTGTTTTGGAAGAGCTGACACCTGCTAGATGCTGAATCGCTCCTGAGATTCCGATTGCGATATAGAGATTGGGGCTCACAACAATACCAGTTTGGCCAACGTGTTCAGCATGCGGGCGCCAGCCTGCGTCGGATACCGGTTTGGAGCAGGCGGTAGCAGCCCCGAGGACCTCTGCAAGTTCCTCAATCATGCCCCAATTTTCAGGTCCTTTCAGTCCACGTCCTGCAGACACAACGATTTCCGCTTCCGGTAAAGAGACTTTGTCTGTGGCGCGCACAATCTCTTTCACGACAGTCGATAGATCGCTGGCGTTTAAGTTTGCCTTAAATTGCTCCACGGTAGCGGTACCGCCGGTTTCTTTTGCCTCGTAGGCGTTTGGATTTAACGCAATGATTTTAATGGCTGCGGTCAGTTCGAGCGTGGCAAATGCTTTGTTCGAGAATGCTGTTTTCCTGACCGTCAGTTTATCACCTTCGATGGATGGCAGCTCCAGGACGCCGTCGGCAAGCGCAGCTTGCAGCTTTGTGGCCACCCGTGGTGCGAGCCCTTTGCCGGAAAATGAATTGGAAAGCACCAGTAGCTGTGCACCTGTACTCCGCACTGCTTCAGCGATGATGCTCGCATACGCTTGGTTGACGAAAGTGGATAGTTGTTCATTGTCGACGGTGAGTATTTTCGATGCCCCATAATTACCTAATCGGGCAAGTTCGTCTTGAGAAACATGGCCGATGGAAAGAGCCGTAAGGTCGGTATGGATGTTATCAGCGATGGCTTTAGCATAAGAAACGACCTCGAAAGCCGATTTTTTGAATTTGCCATCCGTATTTTCTACATATACTAATATAGACATAATGTTTTCAGATTTAGTAATTAAATAACTTTGGCTTCATCATGAAGAAGGGAAACCAGTTTTTCCACTTCGGCAGCATCGACCAGCTTGACCGTGCCACGTGGTGCTGGACTCTCGTACTTGACGATATGGGATAATGAATCCACTGATATAGGCTCCAGAACTTCCAATGGTTTGGTGCGCGCGCTCATGATTCCCCGCATATTGGGGATCTTGGGTTCAGCAACGCCCTCCGCGGTACCGACAACAATCGGTAGTTTGGCGGTCAAAACTTCCTTGCCACCTTCAATTTCCCGCTCGATGCTCACACTGTCGGCAGACAGGTCAATCTTTTTCGCGATCGAGACTGACGGAATATTTAACAGTTCAGCGACGATAGCCCCCACCTGAGCACCATTATAATCGATGGATTCCCGTCCTGTGAGGATCAGATCAAAGGTTTTGTCTTTGGCGTATGCTGCGATCTGATGAGCAACAAACCAAGCGTCCCGTGGTGTCGCATTGATACGTACGGCATTGTCCGCACCAATTGCCAATGCTTTACGGATCGTGGCTTCAGTAGAGGCGTCCCCCACATTAATGACAGTAACGGCACCTTTTCCGCCTTCAGCTAATTCCACGGCTTTGGATAAAGCAATTTCATCATAAGGATTTATAATAAATTGCACCGCAGCGGTGTTAAAAGCGGTGTTGTCATTTGTAAAAGTGATCTTGGATGTAGTGTCTGGGACATTACTTATACAAACTAATATTTTCATATGCGATTGGTTTTTACCCAAACTTACCATATTTTCTCCCAAATAAAAAGAGGTAATCAGTCTAAAATTCTGTATGAAAAGATCGTTACTATATTGTTGTTTTTTAAATTTTTACTCGGAATTTCTTTTAAAATATATAAAATTTTTATTTTATTAGTGTTTCCGTTGTGTAATTGATAATATTTTAAACGGAGTCTGTATACTTTTCCAATGCGGAGGGTGAGTCAGTAAAATGTCATTTTATATGCTAGCATAGTATTATAGAAAAAGGACGCTTTTCAAGATCATTGCTTATCCTCGCAAAATTGCTAAGTTTGAAATAAAAACACTATGTCAACACGATTGGATCAGCTTAACGAATTTCTAAAGGAGACACCAGAAGATCCTTTTTTAAAATATGCCATTGCCGCCGAATACCTAAAACTGAATGACGAGCAGGAGGCACGCCGGCGTTTTGAACAATTAATAGACAGCAATCCCGATTATGTGGGCACCTATTACCATCTGGCTAAGCTGTATGAAAAACTGGGACAACCCGATTCTGCTATTTCTACATACAAAAAAGGAATTGAAATTGCTCGAAAGAGCCGTAATTTTCATGCATTAGGTGAATTACAGGGCGCGTTGTCCTTTTTGACAGACGAGGATGAGGATGATTTTTAGCAGATTCTAAAATTTTGGTATTTAATTTGTTATGTAAATTCCGAGAGAATATATTAGATGCTGATTTTTTTGAATTTGGAATGCGATGAAAACGTTTGTTTGGACAGTGGGAGTGTTGGTAACGCTTGTTTTGGGGGGATGTGACAATCCCAAACAGAGTGTGGCTGCTTATAAAGATAATTTACAGGAACTGAAAGGAAGAGATAAGGCCGAGATTGTCATTGGAGAATATAGGGGAGTAATGCCCTGTGCGGATTGCGATGGAATAGAAACCCTGATCTCGCTGCACCCAGACAATACCTATAAATATTCATCCAAATATCTAAACAAGAGCGAAGATGTCTTTGTTCGTGAGGGTAAATGGAAACTCGACGGCAATATCATTACATTGGACGGGGTAGATTACAAATTCAAACTAGGCAACCATGTATTAAGTCAATTGGATTTATCGGGTAACGATATTACCGGTGATATTTCCAAATACTATGTGCTAACAAAAAACTGAAGCTTACCGCGAGGCAAGATTCGGAGCAATAAAAAAAGCCGGAGGGGATACCTTCGGCTTTTTCTCTTAAATGAATCTAGTTATCTTTTTTTCGCGCAAAGTTCTTTTAAGGTAGAAACCACAAAGTCCACTTCTTCTTTTGTATTATGTTTGCAGAATGAGAAGCGTACCGACGGGCGGTCGGCATCTACACGGATAGCTCCTAGTACATGCGAGCCAATGTCTGTGCCTGAACTGCAGGCGCTTCCGCCCGAACAGGAGATGCCGGCAATGTCCAGGTTAAACAGCAGCATATCGGCCAGCTCGCTGCAGGGAAAGGATACGTTCAATACCGTGTATAGAGACTTGTCAGGATCGATAATACCATTGAATGTCACATCTGGAATCGCTTTTTGAAGTTCGCTGATCATGTAGGATTTAATGCCCTGGATATAAGCATGGTGCTCTTCCATGTGCTCATATGCTATTTCCAAAGCTTTGGCAAGTCCGGCAATACCATAGACATTTTCTGTACCGCCGCGCATATTACGTTCCTGGGCACCGCCATAGATTAAGGGTTTGATTTTATTGTTGGCGTTGATATAAAGAAAACCAACCCCCTTTGGTCCGTGAAACTTATGGGCGGCACCTGTAATAAAATCTATTTTGAGTTTGCTAAGGTCGTGCGGGTAATGTCCCATTGTCTGTACCGTATCCGAATGGAATATCGCATGATATTGCTGGCATAGAGCAGCGATGCGTTCGATGTCGTTGAGATTTCCGATTTCATTGTTGGCATGCATGATCGAAACAAAGGTGCGCGGATTGTTACTCAGAAGCACTTCAAGCTGATCAAGATTTAAATTGCCTTTCGCGTCGACCTCCAGGAGGTCAAGCTGTATCTTCCCTTCTTTCTTGAGCTCCTCCAGGGTATGCAGCACCGCATGATGTTCGATCGGCGATGTAATGGCATGCGTTATGCCAAAATCGGCTATGGACCGAACGATAGCCATATTGTCCGCTTCTGTTCCACCGGAGGTGAAGAAGATCTCCGCTGGAGATACGTGGAGAAGACTGGCGATTGTCTTTCGGGCTTTCTCGACGATAGTTTTCACTTGTCTTCCGTGACTATGGATGGAAGATGGATTTCCGAAATTGTGGTCCATGACATCGACCATGACTTTTATCACTTCAGGATCCAAAGCTGTAGTCGCAGCATTGTCAAAATATACTTGCATGGCGCAAAATTACAAATCTAAAAAGTAAATCAGATGCATTAAATAACTTATTTACATAAGAATTATTGATGAATACAGCGCAAACGCCAACGGCCTGTGTATGTTATCTGTAGATTCCTGCCGCTACTGTTTTTTTCTCAACAAAATAATCAACAATCCGCCCAATCCTATAGCGAGCCCCAGATAGGCTGCAATATCTCCTGTTTTCGTATAAACAGTGATTTCTTCGTTTAAGTTGATCTCCTGGTTTAAAGCAGCCGGCTGCCACCATGTTGTTTGCTGGACGATATCGCCCCGTTGATTGATAAATCCGGAGATGCCGGTATTGGCAGACCGCGCAACCCATCTTCTATTTTCAATGGCGCGGAGTTTGGCATATTGCATATGCTGATCTTTGCCCGAGGTGTTGCCCCACCAGCCGTCGTTAGTGATGATGGCAATGAATTGCGCGCCTTTTTTTACATATTTAGCCACATAGTCACCCCAAATAGATTCATAGCAGATTACAGGAGCTGCACCAATGCCACTTTGCGAATAGAATACAGAGGGTTCGGCCTGCTTGCCATATCCCCCAGTTGTACCACCAAATGCTTTAAATAAGGGTTTTAAAAATTCCATTGCCGCACCAAAAGGCATCTGTTCCACTCCCGGGACCAGTTTAGACTTGTGGTAAAATTGTAATTTGGACGAGAAATCGATCAGCGTTGCCGCATTGAAATTGTCCTGATAGACGTGCGGAGCGAGTTGGCGGGCTGTCGGTGTTTTGGGATAATTGTACAGCTGGTAGCTCTCTATGCCCGACAGCACGTTACCATTTTTATAAGCGTCCAGAAATTTTAAGATTTGTTTATAAGAATAAGTGTCCCGAAAGCTTTCTTCATCAAAATAGCCATTTTGCGAAAGAGCCGTTTCGGGCCAGATAAAGAACTCTGTATTTGGTTTAGCTACAGAACTGGATAATGCAAACAGCGTCCTTAGCTGCTCTTCCGGACTGAGCTGAAACTTGATATAAGGATCGATATTAGGTTGTACGACCACGAGCTGCGCAGGATTTTGGTGCTCTTCATAATTCGAATAGCGCAGCAGCGAGTATGTTGCTGGCACGATCATGACCAGCCCAAGACTTATAGCGTGAATTACTTTGTTTTTGAGGGTATATCGGCCTTTGTAGTGGAGATAAAGTGTGAAAATTAAAATATTGACCGCCCAGATCCAGATGGAACCGCCGTACACGCCAGTGATATCGTACCATTGGACCAACTGATGAAAAGTGGCGAAACCATTTCCCAGCGTCATCCAGGGAAAGGCAAGGTCCCAGGAAGCGTGCAGCAGTTCGTAACTTATCCAGAACCCCATTAGACCAAAAAGCGACAGAGTGAGGTTGGCTTTACGCCTCAATCGATAGTATAACCAGAAGGCAGCAGCCATCAAGAGGGCGCCAAGACAGAAGGGGATCAAACTGATCAGCACCGCTGCGAAGGCCGGCATAACCGACGAAATCGAGTTGTATACCCAATAAATCGAGGCTGTATTCCAGATTAGTGCGGTGAGTCCTGCAACAAGAAAGATTTTTCTTCCTTTCTTCGTCATGGAATCATGCTGTATGATGTTTTCCAGCGCAAGAAGCAAGGGAATAAACCCGATAAAGAGCAATACACTGGAATAGGGGATAGGTGGCCAGCCTAGCCACAGTAAAAAGGCACTAAAAAGTGCCAATAGATAATTATTTTTCACAATCGTTTTTCTCCCGCTTGTATTTATAAACTCGACAAAACTTCCCTTTTCTTGTTTTCGTATTCTTCCTGTGTAATCAGTTGCTTATCAAAGAGCGTTTTTAACTTCTTAAGCTTCAGCGTAATTTCATCCTCTTCTTCCTCTTTGACAGGCGTACTGGAGACGGCTGCGGGGGGTGCTGGAGCTGGAGCAATTACCGGTGTAGGCTGCGAAAGCGGTGTGGATGGCGGAGCAGGAGCCGGAGTCACATGTTCCGTTTTTTCCGGGACGATTTCTTTGGCTGCGGGAGCGATTACAATTTTCTCCTTTTCAGCAGCCAGTTCCGCTTTTTTATAATTCTCCAGTGCCGCTTTGATGTACTGGTAGAGCTTTCTTGCCTGTACTTTTGGAATATAGTCGATGCTCAGGTTTTCGCCTGTAAAAGGAATCACCGTAACTTTAGAGCCGAAAATTTCTTCTTTGAATGCAATATCTTTGATATCTTGCCAGCCAAAGATTTCGAAATCCGTTGCCAGTCCCAATTTGGTGAATTCGCACATAAAAATGCGCTTGTTGCTGATCGTGATGCTATCGGGCAAGATGGTTACTGCTGGCTTCTTCTGAACAGCAATATAATCTATTTTTTCTCCTGGAGTAAGCATGTCCCGGACTTTGGTGATCAGTTTTTCAATGATCTTGATATCCTGTCCGTCCTGTGCAAATTGTTCCATGTTCATGTTAGATGCGTTTTAAAGTAATTAAAGATTGTCAAAGTTTATTCCAATCCACCTACACAAAATACAAATTCTCCTTTAATTGGATTGTTTTCGAAGTGTAATTTTAAATCCGTCAATGTGCCACGTACATTCTCTTCATATAATTTGCTCAATTCCCTTGAAATTGAAGCCTGTCTTTCCGGGCCAAAAATAGAGATAAATTCATCAATGGTTTTCAGAATGCGATGCGGTGATTCATAGAAAATCATCGTCCTTTTTTCCTCTGCCAAGGCCTTTAATCGCGTCTGTCTACCTTTTTTGACGGGGAGAAAGCCTTCAAAACAGAAGCGGTCATTCGGAAGTCCCGAATTGACCAATGCAGGGACGAATGCCGTGGCTCCGGGCAAGCACTGAACCTCAAGCCCTTCCTTGATAGCCTCCCGTACCAGTAAAAAGCCCGGGTCCGAAATTGCGGGTGTCCCAGCATCTGAAATCAGGGCAATTCGCTGTCCTTCTTTCAGAAACTTGATGATTTCGGAAACAGCTTTATGTTCATTATGCTGATGATGCGCAAATACTTTCTTTTCAATACCAAAATGTTTTAACAGAGGAGCACTGGTCCGGGTATCCTCTGCTAAAATGATATCAACTTCTTTCAGGACATTGACCGCACGAAAGGTCATGTCTTCCAGATTGCCAATAGGTGTTGGGACTAAATATAACATGGTCAAAGTTAAGTTTTTTTTGCTAGATAATAGGAGCTAAAACATTCTATCCGTTTTCGGGTTATTTTCTATATAAATGCAAGGATAAATTATGCAGTACATTGAAAAAATTCAGGCATATCTAGGTGCCGAATCGAGTGATTTGCTGGAGTTTGATAAACCCGCAGTATCCAGAGATATGCTTCATCTTCCAGATGCCGCTTTTATCGATCAGGTATACGGAAGGAGTGATCGCAGCCCGCAGGTGCTGCGCAGTCTGGGACAATTGTTTGGTACAGGACGCCTGGCCAACACCGGGTATCTTTCTATATTACCCGTAGACCAAGGCATAGAACATAGTGCAGGAGCCTCATTTGCTCCCAACCCACAATATTTTGACCCCGAAAATATTGTTAAACTGGCATTGGAAGGAAACTGTAACGCTGTAGCTTCTACTTTTGGTGTACTGGGAGCTGTGTCCCGGAAGTATGCCCACAAGATACCGTTTTTGGTAAAAATCAATCACAACGAACTGCTGACTTACCCCAATCGGGCCGACCAGATTTTATATGGTACGATACGCGAAGCCTGGAACATGGGAGCTGTAGCTGTCGGAGCAACCATCTATTTTGGCTCAGCAGAATCTGACCGTCAGATTATTGAAGTAGCGAGAGCTTTTGAGGAAGCACATGCTCTTGGCATGGCAACTGTATTGTGGTGCTATTTACGCAATACTGCATTTAAGGTAGACGGACAGGATTACCATCTGTCCGCAGATCTGACAGGGCAGGCCAACCACCTCGGGGTAACCATCAAGGCTGACATCATCAAACAAAAGCTGCCCGAGCTAAATGGCGGATTTAAAGCGCTGAATATGGGCAAGAGTGCCTATGGAAAATTGGATGAACGCATGTATAGCCAGCTATCTACTGACCATCCAATCGATCTGTGTCGTTATCAGGTTCTTAACTGTTTTTCCGGCCGGGCAGGACTTATTAATTCCGGTGGGGCCTCCGGACAAAATGATATCCAGGAAGCTGTGAAGACAGCTGTCATCAATAAAAGAGCAGGAGGAACGGGATTGATATCGGGCCGTAAGGCTTTTCAGAAACCTATGAAGGAGGGCGTAGAGCTCCTGCATGCCATTCAGGATGTGTACCTATGTAACGAGGTTACTATCGCCTAAGCAAGCAAGTGGATAACAGAAGTTCGATCGAATATTGGCTGGGGGTGGCCCGCGAATTTTGCCTTTACCTAGTTTGTTAAGAGGGTACCGACGGAAGTGTTTTTCGGGAATAACTTCTCCGAAAAACATTTTCTTTCTCTCGAATAGGGTAGCTGATGAATAATCTACGATTCCCTTTCGGTTAAAATCAGTTTTCACTATCTTTGTTCACTATTTTAATAATATATCACATTATGTTGCAATTGAATTATATCCGTGAAAACAGGGATACGGTTATCGAAAGATTGGCTGTCAAGCATTTCAAGGAAATTGGGTTGGTCGACGAAATCATCCGTCTGGATGAAGACCGCCGTAAGATCCAGGCTGAATCGGACGCGCTTTCGGGAGAGGCTAATGCGGCAGCAAAACAGATTGGAGATCTGATGCGCCAGGACAAAAAAGAAGAAGCTGAAGCCGTTAAATCCAAGTCATCGGGATATAAGGAACAGGTCAGGCAGCTTTTGGATAAATTGGCAACGATAGAAACGGCATTGAATGAAAAGATTGTACAACTGCCCAATCTGCCGCATCATTCCGTACCTGTCGGTACGGGTGCCGAAGATAATGAAGTGGTGCTGACCAACGGTGATATTCCTGCTTTATCAGAAGAAGCTCTTCCACATTGGGAACTGCTGACCAAATACGATATTGTGGATTTGGAACTGGGTGTGAAAGTTTCTGGGGCCGGCTTCCCCGTATATAAGGGAAAAGGCGCCAAGCTGCAGCGTGCTTTGATCAATTTCTTTTTGGATCAGGCCGCAGAGCAAGGTTATGAGGAGGTTCAGGTGCCGATTGTGGTTAATGAAGACTCCGCCTTTGCAACAGGTCAGTTGCCTGATAAAGAGGGACAAATGTATTTTGTTAATACTGACAATTTGTATCTGATTCCCACCGCGGAAGTCCCAGTGACCAATATCTATCGGGATGTGATCGTAAAAGAAGGGCAATTTCCGATTAAACACTGCGCTTATACCCCTTGTTTCCGTCGCGAGGCAGGTTCCTATGGCGCACATGTACGCGGACTCAACCGCCTCCATCAGTTTGATAAGGTCGAAGCTGTGCAGATTGTCCATCCGGACAAGTCTTACGAGGTGATTGAAGAGATGAGCTTGTACGTGCAGGGGCTGTTGCAAAAATTGGGCCTTCCGTATCGCGTATTGCGTTTATGTGGTGGAGATATGAGTTTTACCGCAGCATTAACCTACGATATGGAGGTGTACAGTTCGGCGCAAAAGCGCTGGCTCGAAGTATCATCTGTTTCTAACTTTGAAACTTATCAGGCAAACCGCTTAAAAGTACGTTTCAAAAATGCAGAAGGCAAAATGCAGCTGGCTCACACGTTAAACGGTTCGGCATTGGCGCTGCCTCGCATTGTAGCTGCAATATTGGAAAATAACCAGACGGATAGAGGTATCAAGATACCTGAAGTTTTGGTTCCATATACCAAGTTTGAATACATTGACTAAGTAGACTGTGTACTAAGAACTTCACTGACTGGCTTATTCGCTAAGAGGCTCTACCTTCACGGATAGAGCCTCTTTGTGTAGTACCCCACTAGTTACTTTAGAATGTTTATAAATTACATTTTTTTTAATCAAAAAAATGAAAAGATGCTGCTATTACTAATTTCTTATATCATTGTTAATGTTTTGTTAAATAATGATGTAGCCGTATAATATTCTGTTGTATATTTGTTTGTTGGTTTTTTATTCTAAATTGTTTCTTTTGTCTGAATTTGTAAAATACTGAGGTCTTTATTGCAGTATTTTTCATTTTTGAGACGGTATGTTAAAAAACTTGTAAAAACAACTTTGGCTTTCTATATTTGGAACCGCTAATAGAAATCGCACTAACTATTATATACTGTAAATACTGAAAAGGTAAATTTACAGCTGAGTATTTTCAATGGATTGACTCTACATCTACCGGGAGTTAACTTCTACTAATATCTTCAACTGTTATCAATAATGAGTGATGGTATGCTTAACTAGCTGCTGTCTATTGTCTATGCAATATATGTTTAGACGATTACATAATGGATATAGTTTAATATCAATATAGAGGATTAGAAAAATAATAAAATTAACTAACTAAAACATGAAACAAACATTACTAAGTTTTCTTGTTGGCGGTATGATTCTGACTTCGGTCGCATTCGCACAAGAAAAAAAGATTAGTGGTCGTGTGACATCTGCTGATGGCAAAGCTATACCGGGGGTGACGGTAGTAGTGCAAGGCACTAATCAGGCGACACAGACAGATACCAATGGAAATTATTCATTAAACGTACCAGCAGGTAAAGTTGTCGTATTCCGTTCAGTTGGTTTTGACGATAAGACGATTATTGTAAACAACAACAGCACAGTGTTTAATGTGTCCTTGGAGAGTCATGATAATGCACTGGAAGAGGTTGTTGTAACAGCAAATGCGATTAAGCGTGAGAAACGTTCTCTGGGATACTCAGCGCCGACGATCAAAGCTGATGAGCTGACAGAAGGACGTAATTCAAGTGCGATCAATTCTCTTGCAGGTAAAGTAGCAGGGGTGAATATTACCTCTACTTCAAACTCACCAGGTAGTTCTTCTCGTGTTGTTTTACGTGGTGGTTCGTCTATTTCTGGAAACAACCAAGCATTAATCGTTGTTGATGGTACCCCAATTGATAATACAAGTAAAATGGGCGGAAGTAGTGATCTAGCAAGCGTAGACTTTGGAAACAGGGGTAACGACATCAACCCAGATGATATTGCTTCCGTTACTGTCCTAAAGGGACCTGCTGCAGCAGCTTTATATGGATCTAGAGCGTCAAATGGTGCCTTGATTATTACCACTAAGAGTGGTAAAAAAGGATCCAAGAACGAAATCACATTTAGTTCAACAAATACACTTTCGTCTATCCTAAAGTTACCAGAGTTTCAAAATCAGTACGGCCAAGGTGCATCAGGTTACAATAAAGCTGGTGAGTTAATCTATACCAATGATCCTAAAGAAAACTGGTCTTGGGGAGCTCCTTTTACAGGAGAAATTCAAGAATGGGGCCAAGCGATTAATGGCGTGCGTCAGAAAAAAGCATATTCTGCAGTAAAAGACAATGTCAAAGACTTTTTTGATTTAGGGATAGCTTCTGATAACAACCTTAGCTTTTCGGGTGGATCTGAAAAATCGACGTTTTATTTAGGCTTGAATTCTTTGAACTCTAACGGAGTTTACCCAGGAAAAAAAGACAACTTTAATAAATATGGTGTTAGATTTAATGGGACAACAGAGTTTTCGAATAAATTCAGCGCTGGTATTTCAGTAAACTATAGTCGCATCAACAGTAATAATGTTGGTGGTGGTCAAGGTGGCGGCTCAGTTTATAATAATTTGTTGCAGACGCCGAGAGATATTGATGTTGTCGGATTAAAGGACTTGTCTAATCCCTATAACGGTTACGGTTATACAGATGCTAATGGTGTCGCCCACAATGACGTTTACGGTTATTATGGCGCATATACGATGAATCCATATTGGGTGTTGGAAAATTACAATAATTTCAATGATGTGAACCGTATTATGGGGAACTTCAATATAAATTATAAGCCAACGGAATGGTTAACCTTCCAAGAAAGAATCGGTCTAGACAATTACAGTGATCGTAGACGTTCAGAGTCTCCAAAATATAGCTTCTTGCCAATTGACAATACTTCAGGGAATTATTCTGAAGGCAATATCCAGACTGATCCAGGCCAATATCGTATTGATCAATTTAACGTGAATGAAATTGTTCACGATTTCATGGCAACAGCGAAGCACACTTTCAATGAAGATTGGGAAGCGTCGTTAATGGTTGGGAATAATATTCGTCAGCGTAAAACGACTTCTAACAGTACTGCAACCAATGCAAGTGGCGGACTTGTCGTCCCTGGATGGTATAACCTTGCAAACTCCAATGGTCCGTTGGACTTGATCGAGGATACTTGGACTAACCGTCGTTTGGTCGGTGTTTATGGAGATTTAAACGTGTCTTATAAGAACATTGCTTATTTGCAAGCAACGGCTCGTAACGATTGGTCTTCTACTTTACCTAAGAAAAACAATTCGTTTTTCTATCCAAGTGTAAGCGGATCATTCGTTGCTTCGGAGCTATTCTCTCCGGAGTTGAAAAGTAAATTTAGTTACGCAAAAATTCGCGCGAACTGGGCTCAGGTCGGATCAGACACAGATCCATATCAATTGATTTCAACCTTCTCTAGAAGTGCGATTGCCGGAGGTTTCGGGTCTACTACATTTCCCTTCGGTAATGTATCTGCATTGATGTCTGGTAATACCATCGGAAATTTAAATTTGAAACCTGAAATTACGACGTCGTTCGAAGTGGGTACAGAATTAGGATTTTTAAACAACCGCTTGTCTGCTGACTTTACCTATTATAAAAATAATTCAAAGAACCAAATCCTAAGTATTCCTATCCCGTTATCGACAGGATACGGTCTTAGTTTGGTAAATGCAGGTAAAGTTCAAAATAGTGGTGTGGAATTAACCTTGAGAGGAACGCCTGTTAAGACTGAAAACTTCTCATGGGAGCTATTTGGAACATTCACAAAAAACAACAGCAAAGTTGTTGAATTGATGGATGGTGTTCAACAGGTTACTATAGGCGGGTTCTCAGGAATGAGCATTGTAGCAGCTGTCGGCCGTCCGTACGGAGAGTTTTATGCAGTTACCAATGCTACCGATGCACAAGGTCGTACAATTGTCGACCAAAAAACAGGGTTGCCGATAGCTTCTTCTAAACCGGAATATTTAGGGACTTATAATCCAGATTTTCAGGCTTCGTTGGGTACAAGTTTGAACTATAAAAATTGGTCGATGAGCGCTTTATTCGATACTAAACAAGGTGGTGTATTCTACTCCAGAACTAAGGATATCATGGGCTTTGTGGGTACTTCTGCTGAGTCAGGAGGTGATCGTATAGGCCAGATTTTTCCAAATTCGGTATACTTGGACGATGCTGGAAATTCAGTTGTTAATACGACAGCAACATACGACAAGATTGATTATTACCCGAACATGGAAGCTGGTGTTAATGTGGTCGACGCTACTTATATTAAATTGCGTAATCTTACATTTACCTATAAGTTCTCCAAAGACATGCTGAAAAACACACCTTTTGGTGCGGCTTCTATAGGAGTATTTGGTAACAATTTATTTATCTGGACACCAAGTGAAAATAAATACGCCGATCCAGAAGTGAATTCTTCGGGTGCCGGTAATGCGCAAGGTTTTGACTTTACGGCTCAACCTTCATTACGTAACTATGGTATCAATGTTAAAGTGTCATTTTAAGAGCAAGTAAAGTATGAAAACTATAAATTTTAGAAATGCTAAGAAGCTTCTAGTTCTAGCCTTGGTTGGCGCATTAGGACTAACTAGCTGTAACAAATTTTTGGATATCAACGAGAATCCCAATAATCCGGAAACAGCTACACCAAGCTTATTGCTACCTACAGTGGAAGCTGCAATTAGTCAGGTTGTAGGTAATAGCTTTCAGGTGTATGGAAATATTTGGGGACAATATTGGACACAAAATCCTACATCTTCACAATACCGTTCCATTGACAGGTATCAAATTTTGAATACTGCAATGGACAGATCTTGGTTGATTTTGTATCGTAATGCGTTGAATAACGCAGAATTGATTATTAAGTCGAATGAGCCAGCAAACGATAATTATAAAGGGATTGCTTACTTATTGAAAGCCTATACATTTCAAGTAGCGACTGATGCCTTCGGAGATATTCCTCTGTCCGAAGCACTAAAGGCAGATGGAAACCTGAACCCTAAATATGAGGCACAGCAAGTTGTCTATGATTCCATCTTCAATTATATTGATAAAGGGTTAGCTTTGTTAGCAACGCCACAAGCAGTACCTGTTTCAAGTCAGGACATGATTTTTAATGGAGATTTGGAAAAATGGAAAGCATTCGCCAACACATTAAAGTTAAGAGCATACTTACGCATTTCAAATGTTGATTCAAATAAAGCTGCTGCCGGTATAAAAGCCCTTTATGCGAAAAAAGCGACCTTCTTAGATGACGATGTCTCAATAAGTTATACAACAACAGGTGGAAACGAGAATCCATTTTATAATGAAATGGTGGGTTTGGGAAAAACTCAAAATGTTGTCGCAAGCGCAACTGTAGTTAAAGCTTTCGTGAGAAATAATGATCCAAGGAGATTCTCTTTTTATGAGAAACTAAGTGGGCAAGACACAATTGCATATATCCTACAGGGTGATTTTAATGCAAATTCTTCTAAACTCGTTTCATCTCCATCGGCTCTTGTTGGAGGTCGCGCGGTAGATCCAACATCAGCGACAGCACCTGTGAAATTGTTCTCCGCCGCTGAGAGCAAATTTTTACAAGCGGAAGCTGTAGTCAGAGGCTGGGGTACTGGTGATGCTAAAGTATTATTTGAATCCGGTATTACCACAAGTTTCGCAGCGACCGGCAACGCCAACGATGCCACAAAATATATCGCGCAAGCTCCCGATGCAAAGTTTGAGGGAAATACAGAAGCTAAGGTAAAAGCTATTATTACACAGAAATATTATGCAATGTGTGGCTTCCAAGGTTTTGAATCTTGGACGGAATGGAGAAGAACAGGGTATCCTACTTTCTTTACAACGTCAATTGCTTCAACATTAGGTGAAGGAAGAATGCCTTTACGTATGCCGTACGCAAATAGCGAAGCTACTTCGAATGCAAACTACCCAGGCAATGTGGTCATTTACACTCCTGTATGGTGGGATGTGAAATAACACTGTATTTTATAATACTTTAGGAGCGGCCGTTTCATTCGAAACGGCCGCTTTATTTTTATATGATGTGACATGTCTAATTCGCTACTTTTGGCCGTTTTGTAATTTTACGAGGCTTAATTGATAAGGACCAACTTGAGACCAATTTATTAGCAAATTCGAACTGTAAGAGGAGTGAGTCCACAGTGAGTCCACGTTGGGTGTACCTTTTAAGCTGCTTTCACTGTGCGTGCACATTTGTTACAAGTCGAAGTGACTGCGAACTTGGCCTTAACTTGTCCATAAGGAGGTCGGGCGACTTTTCGGGTGGACAAAAAACTACAATGCCATTTTTTGAGGGCCTTATTACGTCAATTACCTATGTGACCGGGTTCGGCAATCGGACGTTGTCCCTTGGAACCGTTAAAGGAAGTATCTGCTTTTTCAGGTATTGAATCTCAAAGTCAGGACGATGGTGTGTTATCAGTATTGGCAATGGTGTCCCGTATGTACCAAGCTCTTTGAGAGTATACATCAGTTCTTGACTTTTTATTCACGGATCATAATGGGCCTTATATTCCAAGTGGGCTCTACAGTGGCCCGAATTGCATCAGGCAGATTTTTTGACATTCCCAACGTAAAAAAACATAGCGTTTACGTAAATGTAATTTCATTGAGGAAGGCGATATTGTAATAGAAATCTAAGCGTTTTCCATGTTATATTTTGCTGGCAGCGGCGTGGTCAACTTCCGTTCTAACCATATAATGAACAGCTAGTTTCGAGTATCGGGTTAAGATAAAATTTACAATTACGTTTTTATTGCTTGATTTTATTTTGTTGATTTACAGTGTCTTAATTTTTATTATGAATTTATTGTTATTAGAAAGTTATGCTTGCATTGTAAAAGATAAAAAAAGTTATAATTTTGTATTTAACATTTTTTAACAAGCGCTATGCTTTAGAAAAATGCATTACTAACTAGACGCATATTAAAATTATTGGAAAGTAAAATATTGATACTAGCCAAGGTATTTCAGATAAATAAACATCTTTAATAAACGTAAACATATGAAACACAAATTACTCAGTTTTTTCGTGGGTAGTATGATCCTGACTTCTGTTGCATTCGCGCAGGAAAAGAAAGTGAGTGGTCGTGTTACCGGAGCTGATGGTAAACCGTTGGCAGGTGTAACGATCGCTGTTCAAGGATCTAACGTTGCCACACAGACAGATGCGAATGGTAACTATTCGCTATCTGTACCAACAGGAAAAGTTATCGTGTTCCGCTCAGTCGGTTATGCGGACAAAACATTAATTGTAAAAGAGGGGCAATCCACCTTTAACATTTCGTTAGACAGTAATGACAATGCACTTGAGGAAGTGGTCGTAACAGGATACGGCGTTCGTCAAATCAAAGATGTAATCGGTTCACAGTCGACTGTGAAAGGGAACGCCTTAGCGGCCGAGTCTAATGTCAGCTTTGACCAAGCTCTGTCTGGGAAGGTAGCAGGGGTACAGATTGGTACTACCGGTGGAACTTTAGGAGATGGGATTTCAGTTCGTATTCGTGGTGTTAACTCGATCTCATCAAGCTCATTACCTCTTTATGTAATTGATGGTGTCCCTATGAACACAGTAGAAAATGTGAGTGAGTTAAATAGCGGTGATGGGACGCGTTTCAATCCGCTATCTATGATTAATAGTAACGACATAGAATCGATCGAAGTACTAAAAGATGCTGGTGCATCTGTCTTATATGGTTCTCGTGCTGCTAACGGTGTGGTGATGATTACTACGAAACGTGGGAAAAAGGGATTCAATACTGTTACTTTTGATTCGAAATTTATTACCAGTAAAGCATCAAAGCTAGTTTCTTTATTAGATGGAGATCAATTTATTCAGATAAATAATGAAAAGGCAGCGAATGGTGCACCTCGATTTGGAGGTGTGACTAACGTTATTGCAAAGGAAAGTGATCTGAATGGGGATGGTGTGAATGATCGAACCAACTGGCTTGATGAGATTTACAGGCAAGGAACAGGATTTGATAATTCTGTTTCAATTTCCGGTGGATCTGAAAATGTTAATTATTTTGCTTCAGCTCGTTATAATGACCAAAGAGGTATTTTAATTGGTAACGATATTAAAACTGGTCAAGCTAGGATAAATCTCGATTTAAAAGCAAATAAATGGTTTAAAACAGGTGTTTCTTTGTCTTATGCAAAAACTAAGAACAACGGTGTACTGACTGACCGCTATATAAACGGTGCTACTGTTGCTGGTCTTAATGCGTTTCCAACTGTTTCACCCTATAACGCGAATAATGATTACGGCTATAATTTAAACGGAACAGGCTATTTAGGTTTAGGTAACAACATAACTGTTCTTAATGGGACAGGTATAACAGGAAATATCGCCAATCCCTTAGCTACTACAAATCTTCAATTAAATCAAAATACCCCAGAACAATTTTTAGCGAACATTTACGGAGAAATAACTCTGTTGGAAGGTCTTAAATTCACTTCAAAGTTCGGTATAGATTATTTACGCAATTATGAGCATCAATATGGGCATCCGGCTGTTGGAGGGCTAGGTTTTGCATATAATGGGTTAATTCAAGATTATTATAGAGATAATAATCTCTGGGTGTGGCAAAATTATGTAAATTACGATAAGACAATTAATGGTTCTCATCGCATTTCTGCAACTGCTGGTGCAGAATATAATTATGCTAAACAAAAATTAACTTACGCGGGAGCATCTAATGTTAGTGATGCATATTTTACTGATATACTCGATAATACATATACCGGTACAGTGCCTGGAACTGAAGAAGTGATGTTGCTTTCTGGCGGAGGTTTATTTTCTACTGGATTAGAATCGTACTTTGGTAGAGCAGGGTATTCTTACAATGGCAAATATTTACTTGAAGCGGCGTTTCGAGCAGATGCGTATTCAGCCTTTGGAATAAATTCAAAATGGGGATATTTTCCATCAATATCCGCCGGATGGGTAGCATCAGAAGAGGAATTTATGAAATCTATCAATTGGTTATCATACTTGAAAGTTAAGGGAAGTTATGGTAAAGTTGGAAATTCGAGAGGTATTGACCCCTATGCTGCAAGGACTTTGTACGCTGGGGGCGCATACGCCAGTCAAAATGGATTCTCCGCGTATCAATTAGGAAATGCTGATTTGCAGTGGGAGACAACAAGGAAATTCGATGTTGGGGTGGATTTTAAAGTTGCTGATGGAAAGTATGGTTTTGTAATTGATTATTTTAATAATGATATTTCAGGTTTAGTTTTAGATGCGACTCCACTCTACACAGTCGGAGTTCCAAGAGGATCGATTTACACCAATATCGGGTCTATGTATAATAGGGGGGTAGAGTTTACATTTAATATGGAGACTATGAGGAGAGAAAACTTTACATGGAATACATCCTTAAATTTCACTGCCATAAAGAACCGAGTAACGGAATTAATAACAGCGAACTCTGATATCCCTTCTGGTAATTCTGTTGCGAGTGTTGGCCGTAAATTGGGTGAGTTTAAATTACTTCAATGGGCAGGTGTCGATGAGGAAACTGGTAATCCGATGTGGTATTCAAAGGAAGGTGTTAGGAAAATCTATAATCCATCCGTTTCGGCAGCTCAAAGATGGACATTAGAGGATGGCACCGTAACTTCGGGTATCACAGCTAATGACGCCGTTTATACAGGTAAGAGCGGTATTCCAAAATTTTATGGTGGGTTAGATAATAATTTCCGTTATAAAAAATTTGATTTAGGAATTTCTTTAGTTTATACCGGAGGGTATTATATTTATAATTCAACTAGGGCTAATTTGTTGACAAATAGTTTTTTAAATAATAGTACTGAAATTTTAGATCGCTGGACAGCACCAGGGCAGAAAACTGATGTTCCTAGGTTATTTTTAAATGATAATACAGCAAATCAGGCATCCGATAGGTTTTTGGAAAAAGGGGATTTCTTGCGCGCTAGAACTATTAGTTTAGGGTATACGTTTGATGGAAATAAACTCAATAATGTTGGAATCAGATCTTTGAGGGTTTATGGACAGGTATATAACGCGTTTGTAATTACAGGCTATAGTGGGCAAGATCCTGAAGTAAATTCAAATAGGAATAATTCAAATATTGCAGTTGGCGTAGATAGCCGTGCAGTTCCACAACCAAGAACTTATACTTTTGGTGTAAGTCTTTCACTTCAATAAATTTAAGTCAATGAAAAGAATCAATTTACTATATAAAATGGTGTTGCTAGGAATAGTTCTCTCTGCAGCATCTTGTGGGAAACAGCTCTTTGAGGACCCATATGCATATTTATCTCCCGAGCAAGCTTTTTCAACGCCAGACAGGATTGCGAAAAGTGCTACTGGACTTTATGATGCTTTACAGAACCGAGAGTTTTTAGGTGGAAGAGCTTTAATTTATGCTGATATCCGCGGAGCTGATTGTGGGACGAATATATTTTTTGGCAACATGCCGCAATTTAGTACCTTATTATCTACAGACGCCACGGTAGGGTTAGCATATCAGGGTGCTTATCGAACGATAAACGAGGCAAATTTGTTTATTGAAAATCTGTCTGCAAAGCCTGGGGTTGTAAGTGCAATTGAAGAGGCGCAATATTTTGGCGAAGCCAAATTTATAAGAGCGTTGAGCTATTTTTATTTAGTTAATTTATGGGCACAGCCGTACAATTTTTCCTCTGGTGCTACACATGCAGGTGTACCTCTTATATTGAAAACGACAACTACGCCTTTTGCGGAGGATAATAATGTTCCCAGAGCTTCTGTAAAACAAGTATATGATCAAATTGAAAGTGATTTATTGGCTGCGGAAGCTTCTCTTCCTGTTTCTGGGGGGGCTGAATTCTCAACTGTTGCAAGGGCGACGAAGTCTGCCGCACAAGCACTTCTTGCACGCGTATATCTATATGAAGGGAATTATGCTAAAGCGGTCGAGTTTGCTAATAAAGTTATAAATTCTAACATCTATTCTTTAAATCCTAGTCCTTTGGAAGCTTTTAGAAATACAACCACTGCAGAGAGCATTTTTTCAGTAGCTCATAATGGAGGCGACAACCCAAATACGAATCATTCGTTAGGTCAACATTACTCTCCAAACCTAAGGGCTGATATTCAAGTGCTGCCAACTTTTGTATCCTTAATAGGAACCACTGATAAACGGAGGACAGAGCTGATTACGGAGAAGAACGGAGCATTTTTTAATTTAAAATACACTTCTGTTTCTGACTGGGCCCCGATTTTGAGATATAGTGAGGTCCTATTGATTAAAGCAGAGGCCTTGGCAAATCAAGCAAGTGGGGTTAGCGCAGAAGCATTAGCGTTGGTAAATGTCGTAAGGCACCGTTCTGCACCCACAGAGAATATCGTTGCGACATCTAAAACAGCTCTGATTGAAGCTATTTGGAAAGAAAAGCGAATTGAGTTGGCATTCGAAGGGCATGGTATATTCGAATATCTTAGAACAAAAAGAGATGTTCCATCGCATGGTACGATATCTGAACAAGCATATGGATCCGATTTTGTCGTATTACCTATCCCATTTGATGATATGCAGAAAAATTCAAATTTAATCCAAAATCCTGGATATTAATAAAAGGACATTGTTGAGGATTTGAGATTTCATTGTCTGATGTTAATTATAACACTGGATTGGAATAAAATGCTATTTAAACTATTAGGCCGGAAATTATATTTCCGGCCTTCGTTTTCTTAAATATTACCAAATCATTAACTTTATGTGTATAAATTGATATACTAACAATTTGTTAATATTGAATTAACATTGAGACTCTATTTTTACATCGTAGAAGTTAGCAGCCGAGCCTGTCTAAACTTCTTCGTATAAATTAGAGATTATTGTTGCAGTGAAACCATTTAGGACTTAAAACCGTTTATATGACAAGTGCTAATTCACAAAATTCATTGCTGCAAAAAGGGGTTACTTTCAATGAGAAAAATATTTTTACTGCTAGCGTTAGCTGGTCCCGGTGTAGCTGTGGCCCAGAATAATAACGCTCCTTCGAGTTATGATCCGCATGATATCAAGATCACCGGATATCTACAGACACAATTTCAAAAGGCCCAGTCGCCGGGGATAACATCTTTTTCAGGTGGCGATTTCTCTAAAAATTCCGATAACCGCTTTATGATCCGCCGTGGACGTCTCAAAATCGACCGCGTGGACACCTACTCAAGTATCGTATTTCAGCTGGACGCAACACAGGATGGGGTACAGCTGATGGATGCATTTATCCAATTGCGGCATCCCAGCCAAAAGGGACTGAGCCTGACAGCCGGCCTTTTTAATCGGCCATTCGGTTATTCGATTGTCTATTCCTCCGGTTACCGTGATTTTCCTGAACGAGCACGCGTCTTTCAAACTATAATGCCCCGCGAACGTGATCTTGGTGGTATGGTGAGCTATCACCCGGGCGGAAAGCTGAAATTCTTGAACCTGGACTTAGCGATGGTCAACGGTAGTGGGCATTCGGCCAAAGACTACGATTCGAAGAAAGATCTAATAGGCAATTTAGCTTTTAAATTTGATAGCCTAGCAGACAAGAAGCTGCACCTTGGGTTCGGAGGTTCTTTCTATAAAGGATCTGTACGCAACGATACCAAGACATATTATACACCTATAGACGGGGGCTACATCGCACACACGGGCGATGATATTGAAGGCAAGGGAATAGGTCGCAACTACTACGGTGCCAACTTGCAGGTTGAGCTCGACAATAGCTTCGGAAAGTCCAGCTTCAAAACGGAATATGTGGCTGGGGAGCAGCCCGGAGTAGCTGGGGGAACGGATATTAAGGGCCCTTACGCGAGCAGAAGTTTCACCACGCAGCCAACGACTGATCTATATCAACGTAAGTTCAACGGCTACTACCTCTGGTTTACACAAGAAATTGCCGAGACGGGTATCACAGCTTTGTTGGCTTATGACGTCTATGACCCGAATACAAAAGCAAGCGGTATGACTATCGGTGCGCCAGATAATTTTACAGCTGATGGCGATGTTAAATTCAGTACACTGGGTTATGGCGTGGCTTATCAGATCAGCAATAGGCTAAAGCTTACGGTATACAACGAACATGTAACCAATGAATCAACGAGTTTGGCTAACTTTGCCGACGACATCCGAGACAATGTATTCACGACACGGTTGCTGTATCGTTGGTAGTAGCCCAAGTGCTGTCGACGGAAGGGGTGATTTAGGAGCTGTGGATAATGATGTCATGTACTCTTTAGGCGAGTTTGCCTTTTAATATATATGATCTGCTTAAACCGATGGGCGCTACCTTGGAAAAAAAATCCGTTCAGGTATTCCTCCGAATACGGCTTAAAGACGATGCCGTAATACCCAGATAAGATGCCAGCATAGCTAAGGGCACGCGGTTGGCAAGTCCGGGGTATAGTTTCAGGAATAACAGATACCGCTCTTTGGCATCAAGGTTCATCATTGTGTTTGCCGTTTTTAATTTGCTTTCGATAACGAAAGCATACAATTTCGAGATCAGAAGAGGCCAAATTTTGATTTCTTTTTCCAGTAACCTAAATTCTTGGATATCAAGATGCCAGATAGTTGCATCAGTTAATGCTTCGATATAATCGCTCGACGGTGTGCGGTCCAGAAAACTTTGTAGGTCGCCAATAAAACGACCTTCATAAATAAAGTATCGCGTAAAATCGTCGCCTTTATGATTATAATATAGCGATCGAAATACACCATCTTCTACAAACGCAATACTATTGGTTACTTTGCCATTGGTGACGAAATACGCTGATTTGCTGATAGTCTTTTTTTTGAAGGCACCCCTGATCAGGCTTTCTTCTCTTCCGTCGAGGGAACCAAATTTTCGGATATATTGCAGTAGTTGTTCCATATCGGCAATCTAATGTGCTAAGGTAATCAATTGTTCGCGTAGCGGTCCTACGGAAAGGTATTTCACGGGAACATTTAAGTCTTCCTCCAAATATGAAACAAAGGCCCTCAGTTCTTCAGGGAGAGTGGTAGGATCGCTGATCTCACACTTTGTATCATTCCATCCCGGAAGAAATTTCCATATCGGCTGTACATCCGCTCCGGCAAATGCAAGAGAGGCCAATGCCGTTTTGTTACCTTGAATGTCGTAATCGGTGCAAACGGGCACTGTTGCCATCCCATTTAGGATATCCGCTTTGGTCAGTACCAGATCGGTTACACCATTTAACATCACAGCATATCGCAGCGCAGGAAGGTCGAGCCAACCCACACGGCGCGGCCGCTTGGTGTTAGAGCCAAACTCATTTCCCTTTTCGCGTAAGTCTGAAGCTGCTGGATCGCTAATTTCTGTCGGAAAGATACCGTTGCCCACACGGGTACAATACGCCTTTGTGATACCATAAATTCGGTTCACCAGCTTCGGAGAGACACCAAGACTAACGCAAGCAGCGGATGCTATCGTGTTGGAGGAGGTGACATATGGATAGGTACCATGATCAATATCCAAAAATGTAGCCTGGGCACCTTCAGCCAGTACCTTTTTATTTGTGCTGAGCGCTTGGTTAAGAAAAATTTCCGTGTCGATAATCTGTAGTTTTTGCATAAACTCGCACGCTTCCATAAAGTTGCGATATAATTTTTCCAAAGGAGGCATGGACTGTCCCAGTACTTCTAACTCGTCATACTGTCTGCTGAGCATGTGATAAACATCCTCGCCAAAGCGTGCTGAGTGAATATCACCTGCACGTACGTTTTGTCGGAGTGCTTTATGGGCATAACTCGGACCTATGCCATTCTTGGTTGTTCCAATCGATGGATACCGCGGTGACTCTTCCAGAAAGATGTCCCAATATCGTTGGGTTGGCAGCACAAGATGCGCTTTTTTGGAGATGAAAATGCGGTTTTCCAAACTGCCTTGTACAAGCGTTCCAACGAGGTCGATTTCGGACTTCAGAGCCAGGGGGTCAATCACCACAGCGCTACCAATAATATTATCAATGTGTGCGTAAAAAATGCCCGAGGGAAGCAGTTTTAAGGTTATTCGTTCACCATGGTGGTAGATGCTGTGCCCAGCATTCGCTCCGCCATTGAACCGCGCGATGATGTCGTAGTCCCTGCTCATTAAATCGATGATCTTGCCTTTGCCTTCGTCTCCCCATTGAAGTCCAATTAGAATATCCATATCTTTCTTATTTAAAATCGTATTCAAAACTAGGGCTCAAGGAGCGAAGTACAATTGCCATTTGGCAAAAAGCTGCATTGAATTCCTCATGGCTATTTGTGGGGAATATCAACGCATCAACTGATCAGTGCGTTTGTTGACTAACTATCAATTTTTTGATCAGTACAATCTGACCCAGATGATAATAGCTATGTTCGATTACACCTTCGATATTCCTTAAATAAGAACCGTATCTTTCTTCAATAAAAGGTTGCTCAAGACGTTTTTCTTCGAGCCCCTCGATAGCGTCGGCAAAGCGAGCGGCATGGGTTAAAAAACGTTGGACGAGTGCATTCCAGTCGCTTTCTGAGCTTATTTCCGGTACATCGAAGCTATATTTGTCGCTGATGTCGAGTTTTCCTGTCCTGAATGCGGATAGTAATCCCTCAAGATAATAATTGATGTGGTAAGTAAGTGCTGCAATACTGTTTAGAGTATTGATCTTATATACGGCTTGTTGCCAGTTGGTATCTATCAGTTGTTCTTGATAATTGGTATTTGCGATCCAATGTCCATCTAGCAATACCTCGCGCAGCCTGTTGGCCATAAATAGCTGTTTTTCCATATTTTTTCTAAATTGGTGTTGTAGACTTTGATCACCGTAAGTCTATTTTACGGATATAAGAACTTTGTATGATCTAATTTATACATAATTTTTCTATTCTTTATGAAGGCTGTGGAAAGGGAATACGTGGATCTTATTCTTGGGTAAGAACGTAGAAGGAAACCTCCTTTCTAGGCTAATACAAAAAAAATAAATGTCCTGTACAAAAGTGCAGGACATTTAACATCAAGATTTATGCGTCTACAGATTCATGCCACCTGAGACCTCAATACGCTGTCCATTGATCCACCTAGCCTCTTCGGTACATAGGAAGGCTACTACGCCGCCGATATCGTCTGGCAGGCCCACTCGCCCAAGTGCTGTTACGCTGGCAATATGCGCATTCGTTTCTTTGTCGTCCCGCACATGTCCACCTCCAAAGTCTGTCTCAATTGCTCCGGGAGCGACTACGTTTGCAGCGATGCCACGTGGACCAAGCTCCTTGGCGAGATATCTCGTCAGTACCTCGATTGCCCCCTTCATGGATCCATATGCTGAGGAACCTGCGAAAGCAAAGCGTGCAAGTCCAGAAGAGATGTTAATGATGCGGCCGCCGTTATTCATATAGGGCAGCACCTTTTGTGTCAGAAAAAATACACCCTTGTAATGAATATTATATACAGTGTCAAATTGTTCTTCGGTAGTATCCGTGAAAGCAGCGTAAAGTGCAGTCCCGGCATTATTGATTAGAAAATCGATATTGGGCTGGCCAGTTTGTTCCTGCAGATGACTTGTCAATTGCTTAATAAAGCTATCAAAAGACGACACATCACCAGTGTTTACCTGGAATGCGGTGGCCCGCTGTCCCAATGACTGAATACTAGAAACCACATGGTCGGCTTCCTCTTTATTGCTATTATAGGTTAGGATAACGTCTATTCCTTTTTTTGCAAGACTAATGGCCATGTTGCGGCCCAAGCCGCGACTTCCTCCAGTAACTAATGCTATTTTATTCCTTGTCATATTGTATTGTTTTTTAATTGAACAATACAAAGGTCGTCCGAAATGTTGTCTGCTTCTTTGCGAAAAGCAAACCAATATTTGCGAAATTCAAATTATGACCTGTGCGAACGGAAATTGTTCGGCGAGATACTTGTCTGTTTTTTGAAGAAATTTGAAAAATGGGCTATCTCTTCAAATCCGAGGGTATAGGCTATTTCCGAAATGTTCCAGTCGGTTTGCTTAAGTAGTATCTTCGCTTCCTGAGTGATCCGAGCGCCGATGATCTGGCTTGTTGTTTTGCCCGTGTTTTCTTTTAGAATTTTGTTTAAATGATTGACATGGATAGCCAGGCGTTCGGCGAAGTCATGCGCGGTACGCAGTTGTAAGCGTTGCATGGGGGAGTCAATAGGAAATTGCCGTTCCAAAAGCTCGATAAAAAGCGAAGTAATCCTATGGGATGCACTGTGAGATGGGTTGCTTATGCTTTTGGGCTGCAATTTCTGCCCATAATGGATGATCTCCAGTACATAGTTACGCAAAAGATCGTATTTGAAGACATAGTCAGAGGATAATTCTTTATTCATTTTCTTGAAAATGGCCTCAATTTCTACACGTTGTTCATCGCTGATTTGAAAAATCGGAAGGCCTCCGGGACGAAAGATCGGAAGGTCGTCTATAACGACACCACTTTTGTTTCGGGCAAGGAATTCGGCGGTAAAAACGCAGAAATAGCCTTTTTGATGTTCATCTTTTGGAATCCAGTGATAGGGGACTTTCGGCGTGGCAAACACCAGTCCTGATTCCTCAATTTCGATAACTTTGTCGGCATATTCGGCTGTGTTCCTTCCAGTGATCAGGCTGATCTTGTAATAAGTCCGTTTATTATATGGCATGACTGGTTTATCCTTTAGCTTTGCGGCCAACTCCTCAAAACTGAATACATTGAAATGTCCGATTTCACGTGCGATTTCCTGTGGAATAGGCGCATTTATTTCGTTATAAAATTGTTCGAGTGAAGTGGTTTTCATATAACTTGTATTTGTAACAATCAAACCTAAGTAAATTCAGGTTGATATGCAATGCAATTGTAAACGCATAATGAGTAATGGTAGAAAAGCTGATTTATATGGAAGAAGTGTGCGATTTTTGAACGCGGGCGAATAAACGTTTGTCACATTTCGCGCCCGGACTGGGAGCCAAAGTGTCAGCGATAGAAATAGCTGCCGTTCCCGAAGACAATAGAGCAGGCGGAGTTTCATTTTAATGTAAATAACGCTATTATATTTTGCACAATATAATTTTTCAATCTACATTTGTACTGTTGAAATAAACAAATAGAAAATGAAAACATTATATACAATAGGAGCTACCGCCCAGGGCGGACGGAATGGTCATGTAAAAAGTGAAAATGGTGTCCTTGATGTAGCTGTGCGAACGCCAAAGGGCCTAGGCGGTGCCAATGACGACTATGCTAATCCAGAGATGCTTTTTGCCGCTGGCTACGCGGCTTGTTTTGACAGCGCCTTGAATCTGGTGATCAGACAGGATAGGATAAAAACCGGCGAGACTACGGTTACAGCGAAAGTAAGTATAGGACAGCTGGACAATGGCGGCTTTGGTTTGGCCGCTGAATTGCACGCCAATATTCCGTCAGTTAGTTTGGAATTGGCACAGCAACTCATTGAAAAAGCGCATCAGGTCTGTCCTTATTCAAACGCAACAAGAGGTAATATCGAGGTTAAATTAACGGTTTCAAACAACGGATAGAATATGGATTATATAGCCACGGTATTCACCGTAATCGTACTGATAGAACATATTTACATCGTCTGGATGGAGATGTTTGCCTGGGAGACTGCAGGAAGACGCAGTTTCGGGAAAACACTTCCTGCTGAACTATTTAAACCTACAAAAGGCCTGGCTGCCAATCAGGGCTTGTACAATGGCTTTCTGGTAGCAGGGTTGGTCTGGTCATTTTTAACAGAAGACGCTATATGGAGCGACAATATCCGTCTATTTTTTCTGGGATGCGTGCTCGTGGCCGGAATTTTTGGAGGCATCACAGCGAATAGAAAAATATTTTTGATACAGGGGATACCGGCATTGCTGGCGTTATTATCCGTTCTTTTTAAATAATACAATATTATATGTCACTTATAACAGATTTACAATGGCGTCATGCTGTGAAAGCATATGACCCAACAAAAAAAGTTAGTCAGGAAAATATCGATAAGATCATCGAGGCGGCGCGTTTTGCACCAACCTCTTCTGGTTTGCAGCCTTTTAAGATTTTGGTCGTTGAAAATCAGGAATTAAAAGATAAACTGGCGGAAGGTGCTCTCAACCCTGATTGTATGCGCGAGTGTTCTCACGTATTGGTTTTTGCCGCCTGGGATCGGTATACCGCCGAACGTATTGACAAAGTGTATGATTTTACGACCGATGAGCGAAATTTACCGCGCGGCCGTTTTGGCTCGTATACCGACAAGCTGAAATCGATATATTTGAATGAAGCAGCGGAAAACAATTTTGCGCATACTGCACGGCAGACTTATATTGCGCTGGGCCTTGCACTGGCACAGGCAGCTGAACTGCGTGTTGATTCTACGCCTGCCGAAGGCTTCGACAACAGTGTGGTGGATAATGTGCTACAATTGAGCGAGCAAGGACTCAAGAGTGTTTCATTGATGTATGTTGGTGTGGCTGATCCTTCTCGTGACTGGATTTCGACAATGAAAAAAGTACGGGTACCAAAGGAGGAGTTTGTCGTCGAGTACAAATAAGTATGAGGGTTCCTTAAGCTTCACAAAACACAATATATTTGCAGGATGGATGATTTATTAAAATTAGACAAACAGCTCTGTTTTTCCGTGTATGTTCTTCACAGAGAAATTATGCAGCGTTACCGTGCTATCCTTGAAGCGATCGATTTGACCTATCCTCAATATATCACATTGATGGCATTGTGGGAAAAGGATGAACAGACCGTCAATCAACTGGGGGGAAGATTGTTTTTGGATAATGGGACACTTACACCATTATTGAAAAGGCTGGAAAACAAATCCCTGATTACGCGTACACGCAGCAAGGATGATGAACGAGTGGTCAAAATCCGATTGACCCAACAAGGACTTCAATTAAAGGAAAGGGCAAGCTGTATCCCAATGCAGCTTTTTGAGGCCTTGAAGCTCGATTATGCGGATATGGTCCAGCTCAAAGCGTTAGCAGAGAAAATCATCAAGAACGCTGGTGAAAACTAGCTAATGTTTCCCGTAAATAAAAACGGACTGAATGTGGTAATTTTGCATTTAGTCCGTTTTTTTGTGGTCTACACAATAAATGTGAAAGGTCAGACGCAAATGCCGAAACGGCATATTTTCCAGTTTTTAAGCGTGCGTCCGGTCTAAAGTGACTGCGCTTGAGCCTAAGCGAGATGCCCGTATAGGAGCAGCTTTGTATTATAAGATATTGTTCAGCCTAAGGTATTGGAGGAGCATAATCGTTTTTCCATCTTTGATTTCGCCGCTCTGGATCATTTCCAGCGCCTTCTGCATCTCTATTTCAAGGATTTCAATATGCTCTTCCTCTTCAGCCAGCCCACCGCCGGCGCTCACTTTCATGCTGCTCGAATATTCGGCGATAAAGAAATGCAGGATTTCCGTCACCGAACCAGGGGACATGTAAGCTTCAAAAATCTTCTTCACGTCTGTGATCTGGTAACCTGTCTCTTCTTCTGTTTCCCTGCGTATGCAGTCCTCGGGCGAATCCAGATCCAATAAACCGGCGCAGGCTTCAATGAGCATCCCCGATTCATTACCATTGATGTATGTAGGAATGCGGAATTGCCGTGTTAGGATTACGGTCTTCGATTCTTTGTTATAGAGCAGGATGACGGCGCCGTTTCCACGGTCGTAAGCTTCCCGGCTTTGCTGTTGTACGATGCCATCGGGCTTGCTGTACTGGTAGGTGACCTTTTTTAATGTATACCAATTGTCAGAGAGAATCTCGGTCTTTATAATTTTAATATTTTGTATTGCCATTGCATTATTTATGAAGGTAAAGGTAATTTATTGCTGCTCCGATTAAGATGAAAAAGCAAACATCGTCGTATGAAGTTTTGTTTCGATATGTTTTGGGCGGGTACCATTTTAATTCTTTATGGACACGTTGTATCTTTTCATAATATCCTTTATTATTTTTTTATAATATCTGGTCTTATTGGATTCGTCAATGGTTACAATCTCCACATCATTTGCTGTAAGCAACTGCATCTTATCCCTCGAAAGGTTGTACCACTTTTGGGTTGTATAATAGAACAGTCGGTTTTTAATGAAACTACTCTTTCGATAAAATTTATGTCGGGCCCGGTAAGTCAGTAGCCACCATAAATCTATTTCCACGAAATCGAGTGATAATCCCAGAATATGGATATCATGGGTGAAAAAGAGGTCGATCCAAGATTGCAGTTTCAGTTCTTTCTGCTGTTTGAGTCTCTTGACGAAAGCAGCCTTAAATATCTTGTCGGAAGTGTAATTCGTTCCATTGACTACATAGTCGCGCATTTTTTGTAACTGGCCGCAATAATGTTCGTATCCCAAATTAATGGAATTGGGGATGCTGCAGTCCCCATGAATATGCCAATAGGTTTTATCCATAGTTTCATGTCTGCGAAAAATACTGTACGTGGTCTCCCTGACCAAGCTTGTATTTGTTCTCTGTGTTTCTCCTTCCAGGCTAAATTCATAATTCGTGGTGATGATGTTGCTGACCGGTAGGTCGCGGATCATCTGATGGATCTCGTTGGGTTTTATCAGTGAGACGCTTTCGGAAATATAGGTCTTAAGCTCTTTCTCGTTGAGATGCCGGGATTGGATAGCACGAAGAAAAATCTCCTCGTATAACATAGGGAAAGGTTTTTGCCCATTTTCCAATGTGGTGACGTGATATTTTTTTTTAATACTCGCCAGCAGGTCACTCCAGCTAATGCCCGGAGAGATGTTGTTTATGTCATTTCCAATTAATAGACAGAATTCATTCATTGCCGTCGATATTGTTGAGCATTCTTGTGATGAGCATCTTAAAGCAGGTATGCTGTGTTTTAAGCCTAAATCAAACCTGTTCCTAAGATAGGAAAAAATCCTGCCTTGCAGCTACTTGTCTGTTAAATAATGGGCACGCCTGCTATCCTACTGATAGGTCTTGCCTAAATATATGTTCGGTCTGCGAACTCACGGAAATTTCGGCTGTAGTCTCAAGGGGATAGGTACTAAAAAGGCTAGGCGAACCATTTTCCTAGCCTTCACGATATAACTCATCCTATGCTATAACGATCAAATAACAATGGAGCAGGAGAAATGTTTCGTTTACCCCGGCGTACAGAGTAAAACAGTTGGATTTCAGTACATATTCGGTAATTTTTTTCTACCGCGCAGATATCATTAATATTCCGGCTTTGGGCCCTTCTTCAGATCTACATTTGTATTGTAAATGCTGATCAGTCACTATTTCATCGGTGCGGGAGCATCGTACAATGTAAACGAAAGATTTTTTTAACAGAGGCGCTTCAGATCAAATTAAACAAGAAAGAAATGGAAATTAAAAATCACAAAATCGCGGGTGCAACCTATCGGGAGACACCCAACAAAGGTGGGATTATCACACCAATCTATATCATTATGCATTATGACGGGTCATCTAATGCTACCAGTGCCATTGCCTGGATGTCGGATCCCAAGAGTAGGGTGTCTGCCCACCTGCACATCAGTAGGGAAGGCTGTGTCACCCAGCTGGCACCTCTCAATGTCAAATGCTGGCATGCCGGTATAAGTTTTTGGGAAGGTTTGAAGGATATCAATCGCTTTAGCATAGGTATCGAACTGCAAAATAAAGGGCAGGAAGTATACCCCGCCAAGCAGATTGCTGTGGCAGTCGAGGTATGTAAAGCCATTATTGCACGGTATCCGATTCAGGACATTTTGGGCCATAATGATATTGCGCCGGGACGGAAGGAGGATCCGGGAAAACAGTTTCCCTGGTCAAAGTTTAAAATGTTGATAAAAAAGGACGATTATGGAACTACTTGAAATTTTAGAGAAACTTATTATTCCGCTCGTGACTGCCATTGCCGGATACCTCGTGGGGCGACCCAAACAGCAGGCGGAAGTGGAAGCTACGAATGTGGACAATGCCGGAAAGGTGATTGACAAATGGGAAAGCTACGCCAGCCGGCTGGAAAAAGATATCGAGCACTTAAGGGCAATAATCGAAGACCTGAATGCAGGGCTGAAACTTGCTAACGAGGAACGTATCGCCTGTTCAAAGACGCTGGCGGCCTTACAGGTGAAGTATGATGACCTCATGAAGCTTTATAACAAATTACAAATTGAACTAAAGAAGGTGAAAAATGAAAAAGCTATTTCCGTTGACCGTAATGCTGCTATTGGGTAGCAGCTGCGGTCTATTTAAGAAAACAGTGAAAACAACTGAACTACATCAGACAGCGCTCGTTGAACACAACGGTCTTCGGTCAGACGCGCAACTTAACGAGCAGCATGTGCTTGTCGAGCGCTCAGATAGCACACATTCGATTGAAGCCTCCGGATTAATGCTGCTGGAAGGTGAAGGTATTGAATTGCGGCCGGATGGTAGTTTGCAAATACGCAGGGGCAGGATCCATAAAAAGTTTATGCAACACGAGACACAGCAGGGCGAAACTGTAAAAGTTGGGTCTGATAAGCGGAAGCAAAACCTACAGTATATTCAGCATGACGAGAAGAGGATTAGTTTGCTTGGATGGAAGGATAAAAAGATAACGGAGCCAGCGGTGTCGCGTATGCTTTATTTTTTGGCGGGGCTGCTAATTTTGGTCTCCGGTATTGTCTGGTGGTTGCGAAGGAAATATAACTGACGTATCGATACCGGTCAGGCAAAAGTGTATCACATGCAAGCTTGCTTTTGCCGGGCCGGTATCATCTCCCTCCAAATCGCCTTATTTACCATTGAACCGGGTGTTGATGAGATAATAATTCGCGGCTTGTTTCACGTCTATTTTGAAATCCTTATACATGTCAAATTGATTGCACGCGCAGATAATCGACTTCTGAAGCGTATCGCTATTTATTTTTAAACAGGGACCTAATTCTTTGTAAATGTTGCTTTTGACTTTTGTTTTCAGATTGTCCAGTTTTTCGGGCTGGAAGATACGGAGCACAACGGCAATCGCCTTATAGCGATGCTGAATGTCTTTGTATTTGATATACTCACCCCTAATTTGCTGTGGAGGGATACCCATAAAGTCGCAGTAGTAATCGATAACTGTGCTGATTTTGGACAGATCGGGCTCATATATCCGGTTGATCGATTTTAAAATATCGGGATGGTGTTCTTTTAAAAAGCTCATCATAAAAGAATAATATAGCGTGTTCATATGCTGGGTGTTCTTTTTATTTCGTGATCCTTGACTGGTTGCTGTCTTATCTTTTTCCCCAAAAACGGAGACTGGAAATGTGTTTTTTGTTTGCCTAATATCATGTCCATCCTTATTGGACAGAGCATGTGCTGGGATGAGCATTAAATCTTGTGTGATGATATGTTCCATGGTGTTTTCTTTTAAATCGTTTATTTCAGTCTTAACCTAAGCTTGTTGCAACAATGAACATTCCTAACGGCTTCCCTGGTATGTTATATTGTTAAACAAAGTTAAACAATTATGTTAATCTTTCAAGCTTAATTCTTTATATTTTTTTTGATTTATTTCTTTTTAATGTGTTTTAATAAACTAATTTGTTTAACTTTAATATGTTTGTATATAGTGTTTTATGTGTTTTTTAGGTTTGTTTGTTTGTTTAGGTTTAATATCTTGTGTAACTTAGCGTCAGATTGTTATGAATTAGTGTAACAATTGTTAAAAAACTTGTTAATCATGGAACTTTATCCATATAATAATTTTGAAGTTATCCGTTCGGAGATGGGCGTGACCAACCGTGAGTTCGCGGCTCTACTGGGTGTGCGCGAGCAAGTCTATTCGCGCATAAAGAAGGGTGAGTATCCTATTGGTCTCACAATGAAGACACGGATTCAGACTGCTTTTCCGCAGGTTCGATATGAATGGCTGGTATACGGCAAGGGTGAGCGGGAGGAGGCAGGTTCATTTGTTCAGCCCAACACAGTTAACCATGTCAATTTTGGAAATGGTAGATCCATCGGCTATTTTTCTGACGATATTAAATTCATCGACGAAAATAAAAACAACATATTTTATGAGGTGTCTCCGGGGCGTTATCTAATGCAGACAAAACTGGTTACCGAAAAGGCGAAGGCGGGATATCTTTCGGGGTTTTCGGACGCTGAATATATGGATGACCTGCCTGCGCATTTTATCACAGTGAATGAGTTTCATAAAGGAGTCTACCGTTCTTTTGAGGTAAGTGGCGATAGTATGACAGATGGAACAGATGCAAGTGTCCTCGATGGCGATATTGTAACGGGCCGATTGATCAAAAGAGAATTGTGGCAATCCAAATTTCACACCCATAAATATAGATACTGGGTGATTGTGCATAAATATGAAGGGGTGATTATTAAGGAAATTGCCCACCATGATGTAGCTCGGGGCGTTCTGACGCTCCGTTCACTGAATATCGATAAAGTAATGTATCCCGATTTCGAGGTCAATCTTGATGATGTGGATCAGATCTTTAATGTGGTCGACATTAGCCGGTCTTTGTAGGTGCCGGCTTTTTCGGTTGACTGTGTGCGCCGTTTGTCAGTATGCCTTACCGATAGGAACTCCTACATGGAGCAACACACTATTCAAGTCGCGAGTGGAATAATTTGTTTGATTTACAGTTGTTTATGTTTTTAAACTAATTAATTTAGTTTATATGACTAAATTAATTAGTTTAATTGCTATATTTGACTATAATTGAACGTCAATGGATGTGTAGTTACAGTTTGATAGTGTCGGACAGTTTAAAGATTACACTAGAATAAAAGGACTGTGACTAACAAGTTTATCGGTTGCTCATTATTCTGACACATCCGTGGCGTTCAATTCTTTTTTCGATATACGTTTTAGTATCCTGCTTGTTTTATTGGACGAGCTGTTATAGTTTCTGCTCCCATTGCCGGTATTGTTGAGGGATTAATGGAATTCCTCTGGGAAAATAGAGACCATTGAAATCAAAATAAAAGAAACTGCCGCTTTCAGCATGTCTGATCTGTAAAAGTGCCTTTAAATCTTGGGAAGTACTGATATATCGATAGTCGAAATGCGTCTTCCCCAATACTGGAGTGTTTCCCTGCTTCGTGTTGACCAATATCAATTCGGTATGATCTGCTGTCGGAACAAGACTAAATTCATCATTGAGGGCGATCATCGTATTTCCGGGGACTATTACCTGTTGGCGCATCGACGGAGGTGCTATTAGGCTTCCCCGGAGCTGAATATTCTTTTGTAGAAGTTCTCCAATCGCTTCTTGCTGGTAAGCAGCCTTGCCAATCTTATTAAAGTCGATATCGTATATTTCTACGAATTCTGCGGATTCAGGAATATTATATTGCTGGGCAAAGTCGCGTCGTATAGCCGCTTTGTTGCCCAGGGCAAATCCGATCAACGTCATGGGTTCATTTTCGTGAATTTCATAGATCAAATCAAAACTGTCAAAAATAGGTAATGGGCCCAACTTAGTAAAATTGCTGTTAGCATTAAGGACATCGTAGGTGCCATCATCTTTTAATGCCCAGACGTACTGCTGGCCTTCTGGACTGCCATTGTCCCAGCTATTGCTGTTTGGTTCGATTTTGGAGTATTGGCGGTTTAATGAGATTGTCGTCGTCCCATCCGCTAAAAGGATGGAACTGCCCTCTGATTCAAAATGGTAATAGCGGTGGTTATTGATATTGAGCTCACCGCATGCGTTGTCCAGACGGCCAAAAAGTATTTCTTTTCCTGTCCGGGCATCGATAACGGTTGCCTTGTTTTCAGTATTGCTTACAATATAGCTTTTGAAATCTCCACCCACATAGTAAGCTCCTGTGTTGTTCCATGTTTCCGGTGATACCACCTCGGCCGTGGAGATGTCCATCAGTTTCAGTTCGCCGTCAGACTTAAATGGAACAACCTGTGGATAATCTTGAGCAGCAAGCTGCTGTAAGATGCTAAGGATAAGAAGGGTAAAAATAAATTTCATTTGTATATTTCGATTGTCTCTAGTAGCTCTTTGGCTGCCGCACGTCCTGCGCGGTTGGCGCCGATCGTGGATGCTGACGGCCCATAGCCGACAAGGTGGATCCGTGGTTGACGGACAACCATTGTGGCTAATCTGCCACCCATGAGAATTCCTCCATTTTCTTCTTTTGGCAGCACAGGGGTTAAATGTTCCAGTGCACTTTTGAAACCGGTATTCCAAAGGATAACATCCGCCTTTTCCTCTCTACCGTCCTCCCATTTTACTCCTGTGTTGGTGATCTCGCTAAACATAGGCTGTCGCTTGAGTACTCCTCGCTGTTCCATGGCCTGAATTTCGGACGAGTAGGGAAGGCCTGTGACCGATACCACTGATAAAGGTGAAAGGCCCTGTCTAACGCGTTCCTCAACCCTTGCGACGGCATCATGGCCAGCCATGTCATCAAATGGACCTTCTCTGAATATGGGCGGACGTCTGGTAACCCAGGTCGTGCTGGTTACCCTGGAGATCTGATCAAGCAGTTGGATAGCAGAGATGCCGCCACCTACGATAATAACATGTTTGTTCAGGAAATAGTCTGCCGTTTTAAAATCCTTGGTATGCAGCTGCTCGCCTCGAAATAATTCCGCTCCCGGATAAGCTGGGATATACGGATTTTCCCAGGTACCAGTTGCGTTGATAATGCCCAGCGCCGAAAAGGAAGGACCTGAAGTTTCTATATGGAAGCGAGGTTCTACCAGAGATACGTTTTGAACCTTCAACGGCCGGTATACCTGTAGTCCGTATTTCTTTTCATAAAGATCAAAATAATGCGGAACGGCAATATTGGCCTGTACTTCGGTTTGCTTGCTGCTGAGTGTCTCTTCAAACCCCATTCCGGGTAGATCATGAATTTTGTTGACGGTGCTGAGCGTCAACGATGGCCAGCGGAATTGCCAGGCGCCTCCGGGGGCTGGGGATTCGTCCAAAATGATAAAGTCCCCGCCGATTTGTAATCCCAGTTTCTTCAAATGATAGGCGGAAGAAAGTCCCGCCTGGCCAGCTCCGATTACGGCAATTTTGGTTTTGTATCGAATGTTCTTTACCATTGGCATTAGTTTACCGCCACCCCAGTTCAGGTGCAACATGTTCTAGGATAGCCCGTAGTACATGCACGTTATAATCAACACCCAAAGTATTGGGTATCGTCAGCAGCAGCGTGTCTGCTTCCTGTATAGCTTCGTCCATTGCCAGCTCTTTCACCAGCTGATCGGGTTCGGCAGCATAGCTTCTTCCGAAAATTGCACGTTTATCGGATTCGATAAAACCGATTTTGTCGGCTCTGTCTGTCTCTTGCCCGAAATAATACCGGTCCATATCATTTACCAAAGCAAAGATCGATCGGCTGACCGAAACCCGCGGTTCACCCGGGTGGCCGGCCTCTTTCCATGCGTCCTTATATAATCTGATCTGTTCGGCCTGTTGCACATGAAACGGTTTTCCACTTTCATCATACTTTAGCGTGGAGCTTTGGAGATGCATTCTGTTTTGTGCTGCCCATACTGCCGTAGCGTTGGACGCTGCGCCCCACCAGATACGGTCACGTAAGCCCTGTGAATGCGGCTCTAGCCGCAGCAGACCCGGAGGGTTCGGAAACATCGGATAGGGATTAGGGGTGGCAAAACCTACGCCGTCCAGTTTTTCTAAAAACGCTAATGCTTTGCGGCGGCCCATTTCTGCGTCGGTCTCTCCTTCCGCCAGCTCGTATCCAAAATATCGCCAGCCGTCGATTACCTGTTCGGGCGAGCCTCTGCTGATCCCCAGCTGTAGGCGACCTTCAGAGATCAGGTCAGCAGCGCCAGCATCCTCCACCATGTAGAGCGGATTTTCGTACCGCATATCAATGACGCCTGTACCGATTTCGATCCTGTTGGTCTTTGCACCGATAGCAGCCAGAAGCGGGAAAGGTGAAGCAAGCTGTGCGGCAAAATGGTGTACACGAAAGTAAGCACCATCTAACCCGATTTCCTCCGCAGCGACAGCCAGATCTATTGACTGTAATAAAGTGTCGCTCGCTGTCTGCGTGCTATAGGCAGGGTGTTTGGACCAATGTCCAAACGATAAAAATCCTATTTTTTTCATCCAATTATTATTTTTTGTCGCTCTTGATGAAACTCCATGTAAATAAGAATTCCCCATGAGTCTAAATGATGGCATCTCGGCTTCATTCATCTGAGGCACGACGACTGTTTATCAAATTTACAAATTTGGCGCTTATGACTTGCCGACCGATTGTCCAAGATATGTCAATTGTATCGAATCGCCAATTTTCTGCCTGCGCGACGAATATTAAACCAACCGTGACGAATTGTAAATATAATTATCCTCCAAATCATCTATTCCTATCTTTGCTCGACAAATCATATGAAGGCAGCCTGGCAATGCGCACATAAGCATTTTTCGTCTTAAGCATAATCAGTGCCGCATAGCTAAATACAGGGGAGTTGTTGCATTTGACCGGACAAAACAATCATCGTCCAGATACTCCTATCTATGGGTCTTCCGATCGTAGCCATTTCAATTAATATACAGCAAAGCCATATTCTAAGGGATGTGGCTTTTTCATTTTATCTACCTGTGCCCCGGCAATGAGCTCGAGTTTTAAATCAATAGATAGCCTGAACAAGTCTTTCATGACGGGCAGGATAGTAACAGCATTTAATTAATAATGGAAAATCTACGGTTTACCGACGTAAATATGCTGTTTACCGAAAAATCATGGCATCGGCCTTATACTTTTTAGAAATTCGGCATGGAATAATTCTAAACATATGGTACATTTATTTAATGCGTTAATAATCCTATTGGTGGTTGGTGCTGCAGCTATAGTTACCAATCCACCCGCCGGACAGGATAAAAAGTCCGTCAAAGAAATTGCTTTGGGAGAGCATCGGGAGTATCCAAAGGGGAAACTTTTCCCTGTCCGTTCATTTCAAGGAAATGCGCGGATCCAAAATAAATTACTGGATTAGAGGACCGGTATAAAGATTTGACTTCGATATCTAAATAAGTACAATGAAAAAGGTAGAAATTTTTAAAACGAATGTCTATAAGAATAAGGAGGCTCAGCAGATTGTTGATACGCTACTCCAATTATTCTCGTCGTATAAGATTAATTTTGATCTTGAGGATGAAGAGCATATCTTAAGGATTGAATCATCACAGTCAGCTATTGAGACCCATCGTATTACGAGGAAAATGTTAGAGTGGGGGTATGTGTGTGAGCGGATCGAATAGTGCCTATATTTTTTTCTTTAAATGTGTATCCTGCCGTCGCCACATATGGATAATGATCCATGTGAGTAAAGCGGCAAAAATCAAATAGCGCCATGCCAGGCCAAATTGCGTTGTTACTTCGCCACTTAATGCAATAATAAAAGTGGATAAGGAGGTGACGATGTAAACTAGCCCGCCCATGAGGCCGCCTGCAGTACCTGCATGTTCTGGAAAGAAAAGCATGCTGCTGGTAAAAAAACTAGTAAATAAAACACCTGAAATAATATGGATGAAAAAGGCAAAGCCGATCATAATATATAGGTTTTGCGCAAATAGACTGGCCATAATGAAGATAATGATCAATATTGCCTGAAACAGGGCCGGGAAAACAATACGTGATTTAAATTCCAATTTCAGGCGCGGTTTGGCGATAAACCCACCGATCATCCAGGAAAAACCGAGTGCCAATGTACAATAACCAATGGTGACGGCTGTAAAATGAAATCTGTTTTCAATAATAAAAGGCCCTGTGATATTAAACAGCATAACAATAGAATAGCTCAGTCCCAATACCAAAATACCTAATAGGAATAGTTTATTTTGCAACATCATCTTGTATAGTACAAGATTGTCCTTAAGATTTATCCTTTTCTTCTTTGCAATGGTTTCACCGCCATAAAAAAGATCAAATAGCAGAAGCCCCGAGGCGTAGAACGCTAAAAAGTAGAAGTTTGCCTGCCAATCAAATATTTTTTCGAGATAGCCGCCAAGGAAAGGAGCCAATATGGGACCGCAGGACCAGACAATGGTAAAGTAGCTGAGGTAGTTTTTCAGCCGTTCGCCCTGATATAGGTCAACAAAAAGCGCTCTGGTCGCGACCACCAACGTGGAAATGGCTATTCCCTGAACGATTCTCAACCAGCAGATAATGAGGGTGCTGTCGCTCTTTGCGATTAGCAGGCTACTGAGAATCACTAAAGTCAAGGCGATGAGTCTAGGGTGATAGCGACCAATGCTGTCCAATTTATTGCCAATAAATAGCTGCGATATACCATAGCTCAGGAGATAGGCTGTCAAAGTGATCTGAATATCGTGTTCCTGCACAGCCAAACTATTGGCCATAGCCGGAAAAGAGGGGAGATAGATGTCGGTGACAAAGCCCGACAGAGGCATCGATACATATGCCATGAGCGTGACCAATTTGATCCGTTGTGCAGACGCTTCTTTCAACATAGCTTTGCGTATTTCATTTAAGACAAAGCTAGCAGTTTTAAGCTGTGCTTAATTTTATCTCTCAAAGTAAAAATTGTTAAAATCAAAGATCACTTGTTCTGCTGCCGGAACTTCAGCGGGGAGACTTCAGCATTTTTCTTAAAAAAATTATTGAAATGTGCCGGTTCGTCAAACCCTAGGGTATAACCAATTTCTGCGACGTTCCAATCCGTATATTTGAGCAGGTTTTTCGCTTCTTCAAAAATTTTTCTTTTAATAATCTGTGTGGTCGTCAGGTTAGTGACAGCTTTGACAGAGGCGTTAAGATGATTGACGTGCACGTTGAGCCGCGCGGCGAAGTCAGCTGCGGTACGCAGTTCGAGGTGGTATGCAGGCGAATCTAAGGGAAACTGTTTATGGAGCAATTCGTCAAACAGGCGATACATTCTTGCGCTGCCCGATTGGTCCTGTATATGGATATCTTCTACCCGCCATTCTAATGCGAGATGTAATACCGCCGCGAGGTTGCTCTTTATAGCCCCGCAGCGAAGGGGATAATTGGAGTTGTTGAGCCGGAACATATTGTCAAACAGCGTGGTGATCAAATGCAGTTGCTCATCATTCAAAAAAATAATCGGTTTGCTCCACTCCTTGAACAATGAGGTTTTCTTGAACGGTTCAAAAGTTTGGCTGCCTGAGAAAAATTCCTGGTTGAAAAGACAGAAATAACCCTCTTGTCTATTGCTATCGCACACCCAGGAGTAAGGGATGTTTAATGCGGGCAGAAATAGCGCCGGACGATCGATGTAAAGTTCGTGCTGTCCATATTTAAACCTGCCTTTTCCCAAGATAAGACTGATCTTGTAGAAATCCCTTCGGTTATAGGGCGTTTTGAAATCACAGTATTTACGCGGTGATATGTTGAAATGTGATTTACCCAGTTCCACATCGAGCAGATCACTGCCGTTTGTATGTAGATGGCTGAGTCGCCGATAATAATCCGGTAGGGTCTCCAATGTTTCGCTCATGACTAAGTAAGTTACGAAAATCAAATGTAAGCATTTTATTGTTACCGTGGTCAGACTCTACCTGTCAAGTGTCGGTCGTCACTCCTTTTTGTTGAGGGCTACTTTCGGATGGGCCGCAGACATAAGATTATTTTTTGTTTTGTTCAAGTTCCAGCAGAAAATCCAGATAGTTTTTTTTCTTCTTGAAATAGTTATTGTCCAGTATCTTTTTATATTCTGAAATAGCGTTTACCATAATGGCAAGATTTTCCTCTTTGTACTGGTTGGTATTGAAATACACCAGATCATTGTGAATATACGTGTTCAGCGAAGATAATAATGTTTCATCCATATCCTGCGTAGCGCTGGGTAGTTCGAGTAGTTTGCGAAGTTTGTTTTTGAATCTGGGCTCCCTTTTTTTAAGATCACTCAGTTTGGCTTCAATTTCAGCAAACGGTGTGGTCTTAAAAATGAACTCAGAATTTTTTGACATTTCATCATAGAGGCTATGATATTCGTCAAAGGTTTTATGGAAAGCCGCGTAATCATAATATTTCCGGTCATATTCTTCCCGTCGGTTCATACTGTCCGACAGCTGGGTGAAGTAATGGTGGATTTGATGGTTATATGCATCTATTAACCGTTCGGTCGCTACTATGTCCCCTTCGATTTTTTGCAGCAGGTCATATGCTTCTGTATGCCGGTATTTTTTTCCGTCATAATCAAACGTTTTTAATTTGACCTCGCCATTGCTTATTGCTTCGACAACGTATTTGTCATTTTTAAGGCTATTGAGCTCATAAATCAGTTCGGCCCGGCTATCTGCATATAAGATTTCGAACGACAGACCCTCTTGTATTGGCGGTGCCGGTAACTCGTTTTTCAATATGGGATTATTGAAATCGTAGAAATCATTAAATTTTAGGTCAAATGTATATTTATTGAATCGGTCTGTGAATTGTGCTTTAAAAGATTCAATTTCCAGAATGCTGGGTGCTTGTTCATACTGAACGCCTGAAAATAGCTTTTCTGAAATCTGTTGGGCGATAGCACCATCGTTGGTCAGTAAGGCCATTGCAGGTGCATTGTTGGTTTCGTTCTTTACAATATTTATTTGTTGTAGTGCTTTGATACGGTCTTCATCAGTAGGATGTGAAGCCCACTGGTTGTCAAGATTCAACTTCGACTTATCATATTTTTTTAAGTTTGCCAGCTGGATCTGCGGGAGATCATTTTCCAACTGATACCTATTTTTTTGTCCGAGGAGTAACATAACGAAGCTCTGCTCAGGATAAATGTTATTGCTCCGAACCTGTTCAGGAATTTTACTTTCATAAAAATTGAGTACATATTCCAGTGCATGATTTGCAAATCCCAGCCGCAACAGAGAGTCCGTTAAGGCTTTTGAGCCCGCAACATGCGCTGCGATTTCATCCGCATGGAACTCCATTTCCCTCGATAGGGCCAAATAATTTAGATTGATATATTCATACAAATACTTGAGGATATTTTGGATCTGCTGGATAATGAAAACAGATATACCTATGAAAATAGCCGAATAGCCACTGACATTTCCCCATTTTTCGAATGTGTTATCAAGGGCCTCATTTTTGTACAGCATATTATAGATGATCTGGTTGACATGATAGACATAGCTCATTAGTTTCATACTTCGCTGGGAAAAATGGCCAAATTCGTGTGCCAGTATCGCTTTTAGCTCTTGTTGTGTTACCACGTTGATTAGCCCCATTCCGATCTGAAGGTTTTTTCTTATCGGAAGAAACATGCTCCAGAAGGTTGAATCGTAGAAAACGGATGCGTTGACATCATGCGACAGGAAAACTTTCTTCGGGAAACTGGTATCCACTTCGTTGACGATTTCATCAATAAGGGCAAACAGCTGGGGTTCATCTTGGGCAGTTATCGCTGTAAGATGACTGGTGTCGGTCTTGGTTTGGGCAAATACAAATTTAAGCAAAAAGAATAAAATGGTAAGTCCGGAGGCAATCAGGCCCAAACATAACACGCCTGTTAGGAACATCGGTTTGGATGCGAAGATAAATAGACCAAACAAGGTGAAGCCGATCGTTAAACCGATGGCCAGGACGAGCAATAAAATATAAGTGAATGCAAAAACAAAGATGGATAGAATAGTTTTGCGCGCGTGCTTTTTAAAGTTTGGCGATACTTCTACTTTCATAAAATCGTTAATAATTACAGGTCAACTTGTATAGTAAATCTAAAGAATATTCCTAAGATTGTGTAATTTTTCGAGCGAAATATACGAAACTATTTAACGCGGGATCTGAGTGTTTGTCACCTTGTTTTCTCTTTTTATGGCAAGCTCTCTCAGATGAAATTGGAAGTGGGACAAAGTAGTCCATAAGTTTGTGCTATGAAAGCATAAATAGTGTAGTTATCCCTCCACAACAATCTTTTTTCTGGTGAGCAGGAAAGAACCTTCTTATACATATTGTTATCTTTATTTAACGCGCTGTATATCATGTATCTTGATTTTGGAAGATGATGAAGCTAGAATTTATATAAACCATAGTTACCGGAACTATATTAAAACAGTGATAAAAACGAGGTAGTCGGCTTAAAAAGTAACTTTTTATAGTTCTGTTGCTCTAACGCCTGCGGTTCGGGTGAGCCCCTTTGATTTTGCAAAGGTTATGTCCGGGCGGAGAGATAACCTAAGTCGTCAGGGCGTAGGGGCTATCTCTCGAAATCATGATTGTCGGGCATAGCGTATAACATAATATACGTAGGTAAAATATACGTAGGTAAAATTCCGAAAAGTTCACCATAAAAGTCAGCGTTCGGATGAGCAACTTTGTAAAAACAATTGTAAAACATTTAAATAAAGAGAAAAATGGCACGAAATGATTTGAAAGGAAAAGTAGTTTTAATTGCAGGTGGAGCAAAAAACTTAGGTGGTCTATTGAGCCGTAATCTTGCGGCCAAAGGAGCAAAGATCGTTGTTCACTACAATAGTGACAGCACAAAGGCGGACGCTGAAAAAACTTTGGCGGATATTAACAGTGCAGGAGGAGAGGCATTTTTATATCAGGCTGATCTTACTGACGTGAAAAACATCAGCAAACTTTTTGATGCTGCGATTGAAAAATTCGGTGGAGTTGATATTGCGATCAATACAGTAGGTAAGGTCTTGAAAAAGCCTTTTGCTGACACGACCGAGGAAGAATACGATAGTATGAGCGATATAAACGCCAAAGTAGCCTATTTCTTTATCCAGGAAGCGGGTAAGCGTTTGAATGATAATGGAAAAATCAATACCATCGTTACCTCCTTGCTTGCAGCCTATACAGGATATTATTCAACCTATGCTGGCGCCAAAGCTCCGGTTGAACATTTTACGAGAGCGGCGTCGAAGGAGTTCGGCGGCCGTGGTATCTCGGTGACAGCGGTAGCTCCCGGACCTATGGACACACCTTTCTTCTACGGACAGGAAACGGACGACGCGGTAGCTTACCATAAGCAGGCGTCTGCTCTTGGAGGACTAACCGATATCAAGGATATCGCTCCGCTAGTTGAATTTTTGGTTACTGACGGATGGTGGGTGACAGGTCAGACTATTTTCGCGAACGGTGGTTATACCACAAGATAGAAGGAGAAATATTGGAGGCAAATAATTGATTATTTGCCTCTTTTTTTAGTCATCAAACTACAATGCGCTTTGGCTTGTAACGAATTAATAGAAATAACGATGTTGAAAATTATCAATTCTATTTTGATCCTTGTGGCTGTTTTTATGGGCTTAAAACAGGGATATGCGATGGTTTCGGGCAAGACGGAAATGATGGCCATGTTTGGAAAATGGGGTTTTACCAAGACTGGCCTAATGGTAAATGGACTTATCACCATTTTGGCGGCGCTGTTGATCCTATTTCCGAAGACCTTCATGTGGGGCAATTTTTTAATGGCTGCCGGCATTCTGTTGATTATATGCTTCCATCTCTTGGATAAGGATACCAAGGGTGTGGCGATAGAGATCCCTTTTTTACTGTTGAATCTGATTATTATTTATCTACAGCATCCTTTAAAAAACCTATCCTAATGCCCTATAAATGTCTGATTACGTTGCTGGCCATGATCTTGTCGTTGGTTGCCTGTGGGCAGAAACCGCAGCGTAGCGCATCAAATACATCAATTCATAAAACCGAGCAGACAATGGATTTATCAAAAATTACAAACGAACAGGCCAGACAAGCTATTGAGGCCTGGCAACAGGGAGACAGCACAAGCTTCTTATCTTTCTTTGTGGCTAACGCCCGGTTAACCGACGATGGCCATCCACGCGATTTTGCAAATTTTGTAAAGACCGCCTGTGGGCATGAACGCTTCACAAGTATAGACAAAGTCGAAAACAACGGATTGGATATCTATGGAAATTTTCACACCGAGAGCTGGGGGGATTTCAGGACTTTCTTTAAATTTCAGCTTGGCAAGGAGGGGAAATTTGAACGCCTGGATATCGGGCAGGCAAAATATTAGTCTACCTGGGTGATCTCACCGGTCCGCACAAATCAGCTGCGGCTTTACGAATCCATACGACTTAGTATTAAACACAATTGATTATGCACCACAATTTGCTTCTCATTCTCAGCCTATTGTTTGCCGTGTTTCTCCTGGTCATGCTTGCGCAGCGTATAAAAATAGCATATCCCATATTTTTAGTGCTTGCGGGTCTGGGCATCAGTTTCATCCCAGGGATCCCGTTGCTGCATCTTGATCCTGAACTGATATTTTTAATATTCTTGCCGCCCCTTTTATATGAAGCGGCCTGGTATACGTCGTGGAATGATTTCTGGAAATGGAAGCGGCCGATTGCTTTACTGGCTTTCGGTCTGGTCTTTTTTACATCGGTTGTCGTCGCTTATGCTTCCTCATCCTTCATTCCCGGATTTACACTGGCGTTGGGGTTCTTACTGGGTGGTATTGTTTCTCCTCCGGATGCTGTTGCTGCAGCGACGGTGCTAAAGGGTATGAGTGTGCCGAAAAGAGTGATGACTATTCTTGAGGGGGAGAGCCTGGTCAACGACGCTTCCTCACTCATCGTTTTCAAGTTCGCGCTGGCCGCCGTTTTGACCGGAACCTTTTCCATGCATGAGGCGACGGCACAGTTCTTTCTGGTGGCCGGAATGGGTATAGCTATCGGCCTTGCCGGAGCACATATCCTGTATATCACTCATCGGTTTTTACCCACTACGCCTGCCATCGATGCAGCTTTGACAGTAATAACCCCCTATATACTGTTTCTGGCAGCAGAGCAAGTTCACTATTCCGGTGTCATGGCAGTTGTGAGTGGGGGGTTATTTATGTCTTACCGTGCACACGAAGTGTTTAAAACCGGAAGTACCCGCATGAATATGCTGGGCGTATGGACGACGATGATTTTTGTGATGAATGCGCTCGTGTTTGTGCTGATCGGTCTGGAACTGCCAGAGATAATCGCAGGTCTGGGAGCATATTCCCTAGCCGACGGCGTTACCTACGGTTTGGCAATTAGTGCCATCGTCATCGCATTACGCTTTTTATGGGTATATCCTGCGGCGCATGTGCCACGTTGGCTGAGCGCAAAAGCACGGCAAGATCCATCTCCTGGCTGGAAAGGCCCTTTGGTGATCAGCTGGGCGGGGATGCGCGGCGTAGTGTCGTTGGCAACTGCCCTGTCCATCCCGATGCTGATGTCCGATGGTATAGCATTCCCACAGCGCAATCTGATTATCTTCATTACCTTCGTTGTCATCTTTGTAACGCTGGTCGTGCAGGGCCTCACACTGCCCTTTGTTATCAAGCTGATCCGGCTGAAAGAGATTGATGTTATCATTCCAGAAGAAGAACAGCAAGCCGCTATCCAGTTGCGGCTGGATAATGTCGCATTGAAGCTATTGGACGAAAAATTTGCCGACTCACTCAAAGAGAACGAACTGGTCGGATTTTATAAATCTAGCCTCGAAGGAAGGGTTCGAAACACAGAAGCGCGCCTGCAGTCCCTGGAATGTGTGGAAACTGAACAGCAGGAGATAGAACGCTATCATACCGTTTTGTTAACCATTTATCAGCAGCACCGCAAAGAACTATTCCGGCTACGCAAAGAAAAGCACTATAGTGACGATGCGATCCGTAAAGCTGAATTGCAACTTGACCTGGACGAACTTAAAATCACAGGGGCGGAGCATTAAGACACGCGATTATGAATATATCAACCCACGACAAACTATTTCATTTTATTCCCTGAACACGGGATAAGGTGTTTCAATATCATCATGTAGCAATCAGCGTAATGATTTTTAGAGCCATATCTATTCTATGATAAAGGGCATCCCAATATCGGATGCCTCTTTTTTTGGTGATATGTGTATCCGTCTATAGCTTCGTGCCCAACTCCATGTCGTGTCACACCTGTTGTATCGCTTGTGTCTTGTTGGATGTTCTATACCAGTAAATTTTTTTTGATATCAGCAAAACCGTTTTAGTTTTTATATATTTGTTTCATCATCTTCAGTAATTGAGCATCAGAACTTTGGGGACGATTGTTTTTGAGCAGCCGTGCCTGCGTCTTCGTTTCAAGGAGCATACATCCCGGATGTAGCAGAAGCTGATCCGAAGATAACCAAATACGACAAAACGATAGCGTTTTTGCATCGAAAGGGATGATCCTGGCCGCTTTGTTATCGCTATTTGAAGAAAGACCAAAAATTGGCTTTCTATTTTTATGTTTTCACCTATGTGACAATGTATAAACCGAAATATGACCATATCGAAGAGAAGGAAATCCTTTTGGCCTTGCGTTCGGGCTGCCAAACGGCCTTTCGCCAGATTTATACTTTATATAGTGGCCGGATTTATCTTAACATTCGGAAGATGGTCAAATCCGAACAGGATGCTACCGAACTTCTACAGGAGGTCTTTGTCAAAGTCTGGGACAAGCGGAAGCTTATTGATCCTGAGCAATCTTTTCGCGCTTATCTTTTTCAGATTGCCAGATTCAGTGTATATAATTTCATTCGTAAAACCAAGCTGGAAAAACAGGTGCAAGCCTATCTTAGCCTTCACGGCACACAGCTCTACAGCCATGTCGAAGAACAATTGGATGAAAAGCAGGATGAGCACTGGTTGTCTCAGACGATTGAGCAGCTTCCTCCTCAACGGAGATTGATCTACAGGTTATGTAAGATTGAAGGCAAAAGCTACGCCGAAGTGAGTACGCTGTTGCGCATATCGACTTCGACAATCAATGACCATATTGTAAAAGCTACAAAGTACATCAAAGAGAAACATGCTAAACTAGACCAGTCTGCACTATTAATCGCCTCCTTTATACTCCTCCAGCATCATTAAACAGTGTTATCTTTTTTAAGCTAAAAAAAATAAATAAAATTCTCAGCACGAGCAGATGATCTCCGCATTTGAAGTGTAATAGCTAAAAAGAAGATAACCAATTGTGGAAAAGGAACTACTTCAATATACTTTAAGGCAGTATATGCGGGGGGAGCTCAGTGAAGAGGATGCCCGTGCTTTTCTGTCATACCTTAAATCCGGGGCAGATGGTGTGTTAATACAGGAGCTCATTCAAGAAGCGTTGGATGATCCTGTCGACCAAGAATTACTTCGGAATACGGACTTATTACTTGTCCTGGACAACACTTGGGAGCAATTACATCACAGGATTAATAAGCCTAAGATGAGAACGTTGACATTCTGGAAAAATGCTGGCGCCGTTGCGGCTGCTGTCGCAGGAATATTGATACTAAGCTGGTGGTTTGTTGATCACGCTGATAGTGTCCCGATGCAGGCATCAATAGAAGAGTCTATATTACCTGGAAAGCAATCTGCAACCTTGACGCTTTCCGACGGTCAGCAGATTCAATTGCAGGGAGCTTCCAATGGACCGATCGCGGACGAAATGGGTATCAGGATTTCTAAGAGCTCTGACGGACAATTAATCTACGAAATTAGGCAAAATAGTGAAGCCGTTACCGGCCATCATGTATTATCGACAACAAAAGGCGAAACCTACAGAATTAAACTCCCTGACGGTACACAGGTCTGGCTCAATGCCGCCTCAGCTTTAAAATATCCGGCAAGTTTTGCACTGCAAGGAACGCGGGAGGTCGAGTTGACCGGGGAGGCCTACTTTGAGGTGGCCAAAGACGCCAAACGCCCTTTTGTCGTCAGGTCCGCGGGCCAGCATATTCAGGTATTGGGAACGCATTTTAACGTGAATAGCTATACAGATGAGCCGTCAGTACGAACCACCCTCGTCGAAGGACTTGTGGAAGTGACTTCTGCAAGCCAAAAGCTACAATTACACCCTGGACAGCAGTCGAGCCTGACATCCAACGGCAGATTGAAATTACAGATAGTGGACACAGCACCTATAATTGCCTGGACCAATCACGAATTTATGTTCGATGGGGATGATATTGAAAGTGTCATGCGCAAGATAGCACGCTGGTATAATGTCGAGGTCATCTTTGAGGGCAAAAAAACAACAGAAAAGTTTGGCGGAGGGATATCCAGATTTGATGATGTAAAGCAGGTGTTAAGTCTGCTGGAAAAAACGGGCGGAGTCCATTTTCGTATCGACGGGAAGACATTGTATGTACTGCCTTAATAGTTGATCGATAATCTTTACAATAATAACCTAAAAAACAGATCATGAGCATAAATATACGAAACGAATAAGCTTTACCATAGGGGTAATCAGAAGCAACCGGGCCGCGGAGGACCCAGTTGCTGTTTGGGACAATTGAATTTACTATCCAATCTGCAGTATGTTTTTGTTTGGACGACTGGAACATACTGCGTATCAAACCTTGCAAATGTATCAAAATTATATCAGAAATAAGGAGATAGCATATCTGCTATTCCGTAAACTATGGCTTATTATGCGATTGACGACCATAATTATCTTGGTTACTTTTATGCAGGTTAGCGCTACGACCTTTGCACAGAAGGTAACATTGGAATACACCAATATGAGCCTTAAAAGAATTTTTAAGGAACTCAAGTCGCAGACAGGGTACAACTTCCTTTATACAGAACGGCAAATGGCAAATGCAAAGCCGGTCAGTATAAAGGTCAAGGACCGGGGGCTGTCCGACGTACTGGCGCAGATTTTCACGGATCAGCCGCTGTCATATCAGATGGACAACAAGACCGTCGTTATCCGTGACCGTCCTGTTGCCGGGCCGGCTTCTGCATCGGCCTCCGATGCGCCTGTTTCGGGGCAGGCAGTGATCAAAGGCCGAGTGACCAACGAACGTGGAGAGCCGTTAGCAAATGTCTCTGTCCGGGTTAAAGGAAATCAGCAAGCTGGAACATCGACCGCTGCCGATGGAACGTTTATGATCCGCAACCTTTCTCCAAAGTCGACACTTGTCCTTTCTTCCGTCGGATACGAACAGTTGACGGTACAATTGGCATCTATGTCTGCGACGCAGCTAGAGCAGCTACAGTTGGTCATGAAGCATAGCAATAGTCAATTGGAAGAAGTTATTGTGATCGGATATGGTACGACGACCCGCCAGCGGGTTGTGGGGGCAGTTGACCAGATCGGTTCGAAAACATTTCAGGATCGGCCGGTAGGCAACGTGACACAGGCGCTGCAAGGCGCATCCCCGAGCCTGACCATTCAGCAGAAGAGCATGGATCCGAATGATAATTCGATGAATATCAATATCCGGGGGATATCGACTGTCAATAACAATGCACCTCTAGTGGTGATTGATGGGATTATTACGGAAGGCGGTACACTCAACAAGATCAATCCAGATGATATCGAAACCGTGTCGGTACTTAAAGATGCCGGTTCTACAGCAATATATGGCTCACGTTCGGCGAATGGCGTCATTCTGGTCACCACAAAAAGAGGACGACAAAACCAGAAACCTACGGTTGCAGTTGGCACGCAATGGGGTGTCCAACAACCCAATATTTTGTTTTCCCCCGTTGCTGGCTATGAAAATGCAACCTTGCGCAACCTCGCCCTGACCAATTCAGGCATGGACCCACAGTTTTCTCCTACAGCAATTGCTGATTTATATGCACATCAGGATATCGAGAAATGGAACTTGCCGGAAATCATGAAAAATTCTTTCCAACAAAAATATAACATCAGTGTTACCGGTGGCGGGGAAAAGAGTTCTTACCTATTTTCCGGAGGGTTTTATAACCAACCGAGCAACTTTGTCGGACAGAATTTTGGGATCAAACGATACAATCTTCGGACCAACCTCAGTACTGAGATCGGCCGCTTCAAGCTGACTTCTATTTTGGCCTATACACGTAATAACAATATGAGTAATACCGCAGGAAGTGCTATTATCAACGCTTCCCGTTTGCCTTCGTACTATTACTACCGTATGCAGGCCGACAACGGAAAATATCTGGTCAATAATGCACTGACGGATCAGAATCCATTAGCAGAACTCAACGAAGGTGGTTACATTAAGCATGATAACGATTATTTCAATATCAATCTCAACCTGGAAGCGAAGCTCATGGACGGATTAAAACTACGAGGTATTTTCGGCGCTGATATTTACGCGGACCATCGTTTTATCCGGAGGATCCAAGTGCCGTTGTATGCCAATCCAGACGCCGCTCAACCACAGGTCTACGTAAATTCCGACCGCAATACGGAAGACTTTAACGAAAAAGCTTCGTTGTTAAACTTTCAGCTGCTTTTGGATTATGACAAAAACTTTGGTGGTCACCATGTCTCAGGACTGTTTGGCGCGTCTAATGAGTCGTACACCCGTAGACAGAATGAGCTAAAAATGAAATTTACAGATCCTGTACTCGGCACGCCGACCACCGGTACGATTATCGACCCCGTAAGTGCGCGTGTCACGCCCAATGGAACCTTACAGAATAGCATTAATTCACTCTTCGGCCGGGTAGGATATGACTTTGAAAGTAAGTATTTTGCTGAGTTCAGTTTTCGTTATGATGGTTCCTCAAAATTCTCCAAAGCCAACCGCTGGGGCTTCTTTCCTTCCGCATCACTTGGGTGGCGAGCTTCAGACGAACATTTTATGAATTGGTATAAGGAACATATTGGAAGTCTCAAGGTTCGGTCTACTTATGGAGTACTGGGCAATCAGGCTGTGGACGACTATTCCTACTATTTTACTTACGAATCTTATCCGAACAGTTATGGGTTTAACAATAGACCGGTTGCGGCTGCTGGATTTAATTACGCCAGCCTGGATCTACGCTGGGAGAAAACCTATAATTTCAATGTCGGCGTTGATGCTACATTCTTTAACGATAAGCTGACTGCCAGTTTCGATTATTTTAAAAAACGGACTGTAGATATCTTAATGTCACCGCAGATCCCTTCGACATTCGGTACCTCATTAAAAAACCAGAACCTGGGTGAAATGAACAATGAAGGTTGGGAGATCAACGTGAGCTATCGTACTTCGACCGGAGCGTTTCAACATACCGTCAATGCCAACATGGGCGATAGTCATAATAAGATCGTAGCAATGCCCGGAGATGACCGCATTTCGACCGTCGATAACATTACCAAATTAACACGTGTCGGTCTGCCTTATAATTCTTATTACGGCTATAAAATGGCGGGACTCTTCCAAAATATCGCCGACATAGAAACTTCCGCTTTACCAAGTGGTATTACTGCAGCAGACCTTCGTCCGGGAGATGTCAAGTATGTGGATCGAAATAACGATGGGATTATTGATGCACGGGACCGCTTTGTCTTGGGTAACGGTTTTCCAAGGTTTACCTTTGGTCTGACCTATAATCTCAGTTATAAGGATTTCGACTTTAGCATGTTCTGGCAGGGAGTTGGCAAACGTGATATGATGATTCGTGGTGAATTGGTCGAACCATTTCATCAAAACTATTCGTATGCGATTTATCAGCATCAGCTGGATTACTGGACTCCGACAAATATAGATGGACGCTGGCCACGTCTGACTGCAAATGGATCTACAGCGTCGACCAACAACTTTGCAAAAGACTCTGATCTCTATCTTTTCAATGGCAAATATGCTCGCCTGAAAAATCTGCAGATCGGATACTCACTGCCAAAGAGTGTCGTCTCCAAATGGGGCATACAACGCATCCGATTTTTTGTCAATGGTCAAAATTTGCTGACGCTGAGTAAAAACTCCTGGATAGACCCAGAGTCGTCTGAATTTGACTCAAACATGGGCGGTTCTGCCAATAGTGCCCGCAACTACCCTACTTTAAAATACTATGGCGGCGGATTAAATATTCAGTTTTAACCTTTTATGCTATGAAATTATACAAACTACTTATCGGAGGCCTGAGTTTAATGGCGGTTGTCCATTTCACCTCCTGCAATAAATTGGATACACTGCCGACGGATAGATTTACAGACGAAAATTTCTGGAACTATCCCGACAATGCGGAAAAAATGGTCAACATGGCCTATAATCAAATGTATTCCGCAGACCGTATGTGGAACGACGAAGCCCTGAGCGATAATATTTTTGAAGGCAGGTCAAATACTGACCAGCGTGCTATTCGTAACGGTACTGCAGATCCTACCCTGGGACGCTTTGCTTCAGAGTGGTCGGATCTCTATGGCGGGATCAAAACCTGCCATGTCTACCTGGAAAATGTAGACCGCGTGCCCGACATGGACGCTGCACTCAAAAAGCGGCGGACTGCCGAAGTACGATTTATCCGGGCTTTCCTGTACTTTAGGCTTGTCAACTTCTTTGGTGATGTGCCATTCTTTACCAAAGATATCACGTTGGAGGAATCAAAGACAATACCTAGAACGCCTAAAGCGACCATTATGGCCTTTATTCATCAGGAGCTAGATGAATGTATTGTAGATTTACCCAGCAAAGACGCCCTGCCTGCCGATGATAAGGGCAGGATTACCAGAGGCGCAGCCTCAGCCTTTCAGGCGCGGGCCTATCTCTATGAAAGCAATTGGAATAAAGTGCTGCAGTATTGCGAAAATCTGATGAATAAACAGTCCGAATTTGGCACATATTCACTTTTCAATAGCTATCCGCAATTGTTTACTGCTGCCAATGAGTATAACGCAGAGGTTATTCTTGATTATGCTTATGTACCGCAGTTAAAAACTTGGAATAAGCTCTACGATGCAGCCCCAATGTCGGCCCAGGCACGTCTAAATGCTTATGCGCCCTTGCAAAGTCTGGTGGACAGTTATATTACCCTCGATGGAAATAACATCGTTAACGATCCCAGCTACAATAGCGACGACCCGTATGTCAATCGGGATCCACGTATGACAGCGACAATTGTTCATCATGGAAGTCAATGGACGGACTTCGACGATACAGTCCGCAAAATTTTTATCAAGCCTGGATCAGGCACAACCGATAAGGAGCGCCTCGACGAGTATCAGGGGGCCAGCGCCAACGCGTCTCCCACCGGCTATTATGTCAAAAAATATTACGATAAGACCGCGACGGTGAAATACGATGCTGGACTGAATATTATCCTATTCAGGTACGCTGATATATTATTGATGTATGCCGAGGCAAAAGAAGCGCTGGGTCAGCTCGACGCCAATATTTGGGACATGACAATTAAACCGATCCGTAAGCGGGCAGGCTTTGAAATGGCCAAGGCGCTTGACTTTCCTTCCACAGGTGACCTGAAGACGATTGTACGAAATGAACGACGCAGTGAGCTTGCTTTAGAAGGCTTGCGTTACTATGATATTGTTCGCTGGAAAGCAGGTAAGACCTATTTGGATGGTCAAGTCTTTGGGGCGAAATATGGTAGTAACAATAGCTACATTAAATTGGATATCCGACGCTTTGATGAAAGCCGTGATTACCTCTGGTCGGTACCCAGGACACAGATTGACCTGAATCAAAATCTGTTGCCGAATAATCCGGGGTACTCAAACTAATTGAATTAAAAACAAAGCGGCGCCACCGAGATCATGAGAACACACTCGTTGTGAGCCGCAAAATTAACGATAAAGACATGAAATGGTATTTTAAAGTTATGGCTATGTTCGCATTGGCTGCGAGCATTATCTCCTGCAAAAAAGACGATATGAAGTATTCGGATGCCGAAGTATCCGCTGTAGAGAATCTATATGCGCCTGCGGACGGCAAAGCCGTTAAATTATTGAGTTCTGCTTCCGCTGCTCTTTACTTTGAATGGGAATCTGCGTTAGTTGCCGATGGTGGAGCTGCCCAATACGAAGTCGTTTTTGATAAGGTAGGTGGAGACTTTAGCAAGCCCCTATATACCGTTACTTCAGATAATAACGGAAACTCCAATGGAGCCAACATTAGCCATAAGATATTGAACCAAGTGGCCGCTAAAGCGGGGATCGAACCAGGCACAAGTGGGGATATCAGCTGGTCGGTATATTCCATCCGGGGGATGAAACGGGTACTGAGTAAAGCAAGTAAGGTATTAAACATCAAAGCTCTGGAAGGGTTTGCTGATATTCCGGATGAATTGTTTATTACGGGAGAGGGTTCGGAAGATGGTGCAGCTATTGCACAGGCCTTGCCGTTTAAGCTTGTGGGAAATGGAGAGTATGAAATCTTTACGAAGTTGGAGGCCGGAAAGAAATATACATTTACGGATCGCAAAGCTGCTGATGGCCGGATATTCTATTCCGAAGATCAGACAAAATTGAAAGAAAGCGAATCGGGTAGTAATACTGTTGCAAAAACAGCTGTGTACCGGATTCGAATTGATTTCAATGTTGCGACAATCACCTATTCAGAGATTAAGAGTATGGGAGTGTATTTTTCCCCTTCCGGAGCAGTTGTATTGGATTTACCATATCAAGGAAAGGGCGTCTGGTCGGCAACTGGCGTAATCAACTTTAAACAGGAAAGCTGGGGCCGTGACCAACGCTACAAGTTCCAGATGGAAACGGTCAGAGCAGGTAAAGCAGAGACCGTACAGTTAGGCACACAGAATGGCACCGACAGCCCACCTAATGGTTCGTCGGCACCTTCGTATTATTTTGTACGTATATTACCCAATCTATCTCAATGGGATGATAAATGGAAATTTGTCGATGCAGTGGATGGTCATCCGACAAAAATCTCATTGATTTTACAGGGCGATAAGGAGTATACGCATACCGTAGTTCCAAATTAAAGGAGGACAGATGATGAAAAAAATAATGATCTTATCATCCATGCTGTTTTTATTGTTTGGGTGTACAAAAATTGATGATACCTATCCTTATGACGATACGGTCCAAGAATCCTGGTCAGCAATAGCCACGCAAGTGTCCGATAAAATGATCGCCGGTTTTTGGAATGAAGCAGGATACTTTAACAACGCTATTAACCAGTCGGACCGGGGCTTTCAATATTGGCCTAATGCGCATGCTATGGACGTTGTTATAGATGCTTATTTACGGACCGGAGATACGAAGTATAGCGCCTATTTTAACAAGTGGTTTGAAGGTGTCAAAGTCAAAAACGGCAACACGTATTATAATGTATTCTATGACGATATGGAATGGAATGCCTTGACTATGCTACGTTTGCATGAAGTCACCAAAGAACAAAAATATCTCGATACAGTGTTGCTTTTATGGTCAGATATTATCGAAGCCTGGAACGAACAATATGCTGGTGGGGGACTGGCGTGGCGCAAAGATATGCTGTATAGCAAAAACGCCTGCTCTAATGGGCCTGCCAGCATCCTGGCAGCCAGACTTTATGTTTTGACAAAAAATGAAACCTATCTAAACTGGGCAAAAAAAATCTATGAGTGGCAGAAGGCAACCTTATATAACCCGTCTTCAGGTGCCGTATATGATAATATCAATGGCGAAACGGATGCTGTAGATATGACTACGCTGACCTATAATCAGGGGACCTTTCTGGGCTCTGCCGTTGAACTTTTTAAAGTAACCAAAGATCAGATCTATTTGGTCGATGCCCAAAAAATTAGCTATTATACGATTACGCGTTGTATAGATTTGGGTAATAATATTCTTCGCGACGAAGGAAATGGTGATGGAGCCTTATTTAAGGGGATATTTATCCGGTATTTTATTGAATATTTGAATTTGGAAGGCATTCATGCTGACTACCGGGCTAAGTTCGAAAAGTTCCTGATCAACAACGGGAAAATTGCATGGACCAAAGGTACCAGCCGGCCAACCTTATTATTTGGTTCCTCTTGGTCCCAGCCGCCGATTGGAAATAGTGAGATTACTGCTTATGCGAGTGCAGCGATGCTATTTGAAGGGCTAGCGCGCTACCAGGCCCGATCGAAATAATTTTGAAACTTCGGAGCTAGAGGGTTCCCTAATAGGGCCTTATGGCTCCGCTACTAAACATGCTGATGAAATATATAGATATAATAACCACCACCACTATATTATTGACAGGACTATGTCGTCTAACGGGACAGACACAGGTGAAAAATGCAGTTTTTTTTGAGCGTGCCCAACAAACTCTGGATGTAGTTTATGCGAAATACGGTAATGCAGAGAATGAACTCCTTGCCGAGAAATATCCTTTTGATGAAGGTTTTAAGGCGGACTACCTGAATAATGCGGAGCAGGCCGGCCAACAGAAAAAGTATGCCTATCTCTGGCCGTTCTCAGGTAGTTTTTCAGCCGTCAATGCTTTGATGGAGCTTCGAAATAAAAACACGGACCTTCATAAATTTTTGGATCAAAAGGTGTTAGTTGGTTTGCGTGAATATAGAGATGACCGTCGTCAACCTGTCGGATACGCCTCTTATATCAATTCGGCACCTGCGTCCGACCGTTTTTACGATGACAATATCTGGCTGGGCATTGACTTTACGGACAGCTATATCCAAACCCAAAAAACAGCATATCTAAAACATGCTGAAGAAATCTGGACGTTTATAAAAAGCGGTGAAGACGAAAAGTTAGGCGGAGGTATCTACTGGTGTGAGCAGAAGAAAGAATCCAAAAATACCTGTTCAAATGCCCCTGCTGCAGTGTTTGCCCTAAAGCTATTTGAAGCTACCAAAAAGAAGAACTATCTGAACGAAGGCCGACGTCTGTATGAATGGACAAAAGCGCGGCTACAAGATCCGGCGGACAAATTATATTGGGACAATATGCGTCTTGACGGAAAGGTTGAAAAGGCCAAATATTCCTATAATTCCGGTCAGATGCTGCAGGCAGCAGCACTGCTCTACAAACTGACTAAGGAAAGAAAGTATCTGGTCGATGCACAGCAGCTTGCTAAGGCTTGCCTGGGTCATTTTTTTAAGATTAGGGAGGGTGAAGATTTTCCTGTGCTGAAAAACAGTAATATATGGTTTCACGCCGTCATGATGAGAGGCTATATCAGCTTATTTGAACAGGACAGAAACCCAGAATATATGACGGTCTGGGCCAGGAACCTTGATAGAGCATGGTATAAAATGCGCGATCGGGACGGCCTGTTTGAGTCCGACTGGACTTTAAAAAACACCCAAAAATCCAAATGGCTATTAGACCAATGCGCTTTTGTGGAAATGTACGCACGCTTGGCAAAACTGGGATACTAGCTTGCAAATGCTTATCGCAGTACTTTAGGCGATTGAATAGCTGTCTAGAAATAAGGTAATTACGTTTGTGTGGGCAGATTAGTGCTCTCTAACTATGAACAAAAGGTGTTAACCCACACAAAAATGTGGTCTAACACCTTTTGTTTACAGAACTTGTACAGCCTGCTGTCCAAGTAGCCCTCTGCTTAATAGATCACAGCCATCAGATAGCAGCTTTTTTAACCTATTTTAAAGGCTTGATGATGACTTGGTCTACCGTTTTGCCTTGCTGGTCGAGGATTTTGAAGACACCTTGGCTATCGTCCAGATCTGCACGGAGGACATTGTTGTTCGAGTTTACGATGATCGGGAACTGTACAGCATTTGTCGCGTTTTTGATAATATGCCTGTGAAGATGGCCCGAGAGCATGATTTGTGTCCCCGCCTTGTTGAGGATGGGGACAAACTTCTCCAGAATTTCCTGTTCACCATGCCAGCCGCCAAATGGAGGCATATGACAGATGACGATTTTATATTTTGCATCTTTAAAGGCGGGGTTTTCCACTGCTTGAGCAAGCCATGCAGCCTGTTCGCTGCGATAGTTGTCCATATCCACGATACCGCTGTATTCAATGTCGCTGTCTGGTTTGTCTTCTCCACAATCCAGTACGATAAATCCGGTATTTCCATGTCTAAACTGATAATAGAGCTTGCCCGTAGGCGTAGGAAAATATTTAGGATACTCGATCGCGAAGGGGCCGCGAGTTTCGTGATTTCCCCTTGCGTAGAACATGGGCTTTACACTGGCAAACTTCTTAATCGCCATATCCATAAATCCAGCGTACATCTGATTTTCATTCAAAAGGCTACTGGCCATATCACCGTTAAATACAACAAAATCACTGGTCTTGATATCTCCGATATCAAGCAATTTGTCGAGCACTTCATTGCGTTCATGAATATCGTTCACCACGGTGAAATGTGTCGATTTGGCATCCCCAAAAGTTTTAAAGGACAGCGGAGCCGCTTTATATACATTACTGGCTACCACAGCACCATACTGGACGTCGACCCCTACATGTTTAAGCACTTCCTGGCTGTATACGCGATATCGATATCTTGTGCCCGGCTGGAGTCCGGTCAACGTAACCTGATGTAGTGTGCTGACTTTTTTAAAGCCATAAGCTGTAGCATAATATTTAGGTCGCTCTTTAAAATAAAAGTGGCTGGAATCATCTGGGGCGAGTTCTACCCAACCTGTCGCGGGCTTATCGGTTGTCCATATGATAGATACCGAGTGCTCGGTAAGTCCTTGGATAAACGGCAAATGGGTTATCTTAATGGCTTCCTGTCCATTAGCCCAGAGACTGTGGAACAGGAATAAAACAAGTATCAATTGAATTTTTTTCATTTTTTTGATTATTTATCAATATATATTACGAGTGGTATCATCAGACATGCCAGCTCTGAATAGCGGAAAATCAATATCCAGGGTTCTGAAACAATAAACCATTCTTCTTTAGCTCATCGCGTAGAATCGGCAGAAAATAGGCTTTGTCGTTCCATGCATATTTCTCGAAATCGATATGCTTGATTGTCGGGACAGCAGCGGTCGTATGATCCGGATTCATCTTATAGAGGATATCAGCAACCTTGGTCGTCCGGTTATATACCTGTGGCCCCAGCAACCAGCGCCTCACATCATAGAAACGATGTTCTTCAAAGGCGAGTTCTATCCTTCTTTCGTTGCGGTATCTTTCTTTAAGTGCAGAGCCAGAATCAGTGATTATTGGCATGCCCGCTCGTTTGCGAATCATATTGATGTAGGTGCGGGCTTCTTCTTCTTGCCCCAGTTCAATACATGCTTCGGCATAGTTCAGCAGCACTTCGGCATAACGCATGAAACGCCAGGTGACAGTTTGTTTATCGTACTGGGCATTTACCGCGGGATCAATATATTTTCTGAGGTAATAACCTGTATAACTGCCGTTCCAATCTTCTATCGTACTTTTGCGGGTATCCACTCCATAGACAATATCTGCCTTGCCCGTGGTGGCATTCCAGCGCTCCCATCTGCCGGTCTGTATCTTATTTTCCGGGTCCAGACCTTTTGCATCATCCGGTCTTTGTCGCCATGAAGCTCCATTATACAGTACTGTCGCTGCGAACCTCGGGTCTCTATTTTGATAAGGGGCAATGGCCATTGCGGGGTTGGACCAGTCAAACTTTTTGCCGTCTATGGTCTCAAAATCGTCAACAAAGTCACCCAAAGGCGCATTGGTACCCCAACCGTGATATCCGTTTGGAGAAGAGTATAGTCCTGCTCGTTGCCCCATGGGGACCGTGAAATATTTAATGAAAATATCTTCTTCGGTATTTTTACTCAAAAATATTTCAGTCAGATTTTTTGTCACATCATCAGTAGCTGCTGGAGTCGCTTTGTATAATTTATATTTATTGAGGTCGATCACAGCCTTGGCGGCCTCTTTGGCAGCCTGCCATCTTGCGGCACGGTTGCCGTCTGTATAGCGGATCAATTCCGGTTTTTCGAAACCCGGGAAGACCTCTTTGTTATAGAGGTCGCTCGCTGCATAAAGTAATATTCTTGCTTTGAGTGCAAGCGCTGCTCCCTTCGTCGCCCGTCCCTGATTTGCTCCTGTATTTTCCAGAGGCAACAGGGCAGCGGCTTTGTCCAGCTCATCCGTCATAAATTTAACGCAGTCCGCATACGTGCTTCGCTCTTTCTGAAATTCATCGGTAAGCGAATAAGGTTCGGTGATCAATGGCACTCCACCATAGGTACTGGTAAGCAGATGATAATAATAGGCCCGTAGAAAATGCATTTCACCGGTCATCCGCTCCTTGAGCGTTTTGCCGTCAACTACATTTGAAGTGAAAGGCACCTGATCTACTTTGGAGAAAAAGATGTTACAAAAGCGTATACTTTTATAAAGATCCGCCCAAGATCGATATCGGGAAACACCCCAGCCCAATAGATCGTCAGGAGACTGAATGCTGCGGTTGAAGTTTAGCGAGGACGCATTACCGCGGTAGTGTCCTTCGTCGACCAGATTAGCCTTAAACCGGCCGTCGGTAAGCGGCTCATCTAGACGAAAATACACTTGATTGATAAAGGTTTCAACCAGTGCGGGGTCAGCCCACACGGCATTCTCAGAAAACTCAGTAGATGGGTCGGTATCCAGAAAATCCTTTTGGCAGGATCCTAATGTTAAAGCCGCCAACACTATCAATAGATTAAATTGTTTTTTCATGACCATTAAAATGTAAGTGAAATGCCTAAGTTGTAAACTCTGTTTAGCGGGTATGCTGTTGCCGACGTAGTCTCTGGATCAAAGTCTTTGACCTTTGTCCAGGTCAATAGATTCTGTCCGCTACAGTAAAGCTGTAGCCTGGTTAGCCTTAGCTTTTTACAGATATCCTCGGAAAAGTTATAGCCAAACTCAAAGTTTTTTAATCTGATATAGTCCGAATTCTGCAGCCAGTACGTATTTTCATTTGATCGCCAATATTCGTTGTAGCGGTTCCATGTACGCGGTTTGGAAGCATCAGGGTTGTCTGTGGTCCATCTCCCGTCGACATTCTGTTTGAGGTAGTTGCCTGCCTCACCCTGCATTTCGTAATAGTTGTTCCGTATAGCTCCGGCGGCACCCTGAAAGAACAAGCTTGTGTAGAATCCACGATAAGCAAGGTCGATATTCAGCCCGCCGGTTAGTGTAGGTAGTTCCGTTTTTTCAGATCTCACGCGGTCCAGGCCATCAATTTTTCCGTCCTGATTGACATCTTCAAAAATGATGTCGCCGGGGCGCGCTCCTGCCCAATGGGGATAGGCGTCCACCGCTGCCTGATCCCTGAATATCCCAATGGCGTTGTAATAGAGCTTAGCATTCATCGGTCTTCCTGTAGACTGCTGGTAGTCAGGTACACCTGGAGTCTCGTCCCAAAAACGGATCCGATTATGGTTAGTGGCTATATTTCCGTTTACAGCATAGCGGAAGTCATTCACTTGGTCGGTATATCCTAACTGCAATTCAAAGCCTTTATTGGTGACCTCACCGATGTTTTCTTTGGGTAGGGTAAGGCCAGAAGAGGAGGGTACCGAAGCATTTCTGTTCCATAGAATGTTGGTCCTCACATTATAAAAATATTCTGCTGTCAAGGTCAATTTATTGTTCAGGAATTTAGCATCCAGACCGAAGTTGGATTGATTAGCTACCTCCCAGGTGACATTGGGGTTTGGAATACGTAGCTCATTCAGGATCTTGTTCTCCTGAGTTCCGTTAAAGACATAGATATTGGAAGCGCCGGTCAGGAAGCCGTAACTTGACATAAACTGATAATCGTCGATACGGTCATTGCCCGTTTGTCCCCAGGACGCTCTCAATTTCAGGTCTGATACCACGGATTTAAGAGGCTGCCAGAACGCCTCATTGGAGACGCGCCAGCCTCCCGAAATGCCGGGGAAAAAACCAAAGCGCTTATTGCTCGGAAATTTGTAGGATCCGTCATAGCGCCACAAGAACTCAAGTAAGTACTTGTTGTCAAAATCGTAGTTGAGGCGCCCGAAATAATTGAGGCGGGCCTGCATCGATGATTGACCTGAATTATCCTTCTCTGCATCGCCCCCTGCAAACAGCTCTTCGATCGCTGCCGAGACGTAATACTTTCTGAAGGCATAGAAATTCATATTATCACCGGTGATTTTTTCTACACCCAATAAGCCGTTTACATGGTGTTTACCGCCGAGGTTACGTTCGTAACGTACCAGTGCATTCAAGGTTAAAAGGTTTTTGGTGTCGAAGTCCTGCCGGAGTTGCGGTGCAGTAAAACCCTTTTGACCGGCGACAAGTACGGGCGTACCCTGTGCGTCGACCGTACTGCCATCCCAGTTATACAAAGTCCATGGCGTCTGCCATAATTTATCGTTCTGTATGGTTCGGTCATAAGCAACATTTCCCGATACAGATAGGCCTTCCACACCGGGGATGGTAATTTCTACATTGGCTCTTGACTCGAGCATGGTCGTTTTGTTGCGGTCATATCCCGTTTGGTTGGTCGTGATTACGACCGGATTGTTGCCATATTCAATGTCAGGACCGTTTTGGCCAGTTGGCCAGTAGGCATGCATATTGGGCTTGCCCCGCAGGATCATACCAAAAATATCGGCAGCCGAACGTGTCGGGTAATTCCTGTTATATTCGCGTAGTGCAGCATTTACACCATATTTTATATACTCGTTGAACTTACCGTTTAAATTACTTCGAAAGTTATACTGGTTAAATTTGGTCGCCGAATTTTTATAGATCGCGTCTTGCTTGTCATAACCGCCCGAGATATAATAGTTCAAGTATTCTGATCCGCCTGTAATGTTTAACGCTGTTTTGTGTTGTGGGGCTGCAGATTTGAATGTAGCATCGAACCAGTCGGTATTCGGATATTTCCAGATATCCGTACCCGAACGGAATAATGAAAGTTCATCTTCCGTATATTTAGGTTTCTGGCCGGCGTATATACTGATTTCATTGAGCATCTGCGCATATTCCGCCGCATCGGCAGCCTTCGGTATTACGGTAGGCTGTGACCATCCCTGATTGTGTGTTAAGCTCACCTGTGGCTTACCGGTTTTTCCTTTTTTGGTCGTTACCAGAATGACGCCATTGGCAGCCTGAGAACCATATATTGCCGCTGAGGCGTCCTTTAGGATAGTGACGCTTTCGATATCCTGCGGGTTTAACCGTTCAATTGAGCGGTTGGCAATCCCGTCGACTACAATGAGGGGCGAGTTGTCCCCAAGTGTATTCGCGCCTCGGATCCTCAGTGTGGAGTTGTCACTGCCCGGTTCGCCTGACCCGGTGGTCGCCACGAGGCCCGGCAGCCTACCCGCCAGCGTATTGGTGACATTCATGACTGGCGCGCGATCGAGCACATCGCCTTTAACATCCACGATAGATCCCGTTACGGTAGAAGCTTTCTGGGTGCCGTAACCTACGACTACCACTTCTTCCATGGAGGTGATGGTCTGCTGCAGCATGATTTCGACATTTTCATTTGCCGTTACCTTATAATCTGTTCCGACATAACCAATCATGCTGACATGAAGCGAAGGATTGTTGCCGCTGATTGGCAGAGAAAATGAACCGTCCTCCAAGGTGGAAGTACGATTGGCTGTGCCTTTTTCAGTGACAGTCGCGTTGGCGAGCGGCTTACCTTGAGCATCGCGGACCCTACCACGGACGATCCTTTGCTGTATGGCTGCGGTTCCTTCTGGCTGTACGTTTGGCAAGCGGTCAGCTGCCTTGCTCAGAATAATGTTGTTGTCCACTACTTTGTAGCTGATATTATATTTGCCGAGCAGTTCATTCAGCACAGTTTCTAATGGTGCATTGATAAATTTAACGTCGGCCGTGCGTGTTTTGGGTACGAGCGACTCTTTATACAAAATATTATACCCGCTCTGTTTTTGGATATCTCTTAATAAGGATTCGAGGCTAGCTTTGCTCTTTCTGAGATTAATTGTTTGTCCAAAGGAACCCGCATAAGTTGTCAGACTAGCGGCAAAAAGCAGTGGCACTGCGATAGACAGTTTCATAACCAATGGTTTGAAGGTAGGTCCCTTCCTAAAATCCATAGAAAGGACACACCGATTTTTTTTGTATTTTTGCATTCGGTTGATAATTTTTTGTGTTAATACTGATAAGATTTGTCAACTGTCTTAAAAAGACCAGCTTCAGGGGCGGTCGCAACGCTCCTGGAGCCTTTTGGTTGTGTAGATTTATTTCTTTACATATATTTTCCTCCCTTTTAGTTCAAAGTGTACACCACCGACCAGTTCGATCGTTTGCAATAGTTTTTTGATGTCGCTATATTTTGATATTGTTCCGGTAAATTGGAAATTCTCAAATGTCGATTGAAATTGGATCTGTACATCATACCAACGGCCGATGATTTCCATAACTTCTGTCAGCGGAGTCTTGTGAAAAGCAAAGTTGCCGTCTTTCCAGGCTGTATAATAAAAGGGATCGATCGGATCCTTGCTGAAACGGTTGGTGCCGCTTTCAAATACCGCCTGTTCATTAGGAGTTAAGATCTGGTCCTCCAGCTGGGAAGCTTTGAAGTTGAGTCTGATTTTACCTTCCACCAGCGTGGTGACAATTTTTTTACCATAGTTTTGTACGTTAAACGCCGTTCCCAGAACTTCTATGGACTGCGCTCCCGAATGTATTATAAATGGAATCCGTTTTCCCTTTTCCGTCTGTTTGGTGATCTCAAAATACGCTTCACCTTGCATTTCGACTTCTCGTTTTGACTTATCAAAGATGACGGGATATTTTAGCGAGGTCGACGCATTTAGCCATACTCGGCTTCCATCGGGCAGAGTAAGATGATATTCGCCGCCACCTGGGGTGATAATCGTATTATAAACAAGCTTATGGGGATCTGCACCAGCTTTGATGCGGTATGAAATGCTACCCGATGCTGTTTTGATAATTTCGAACCCGCCATTGTCAATTACAGTGTCACCCTTTATTTTTTCTAAATCGATACGATGTCCATTCTCGAGAATAATCTGTGCGCGGTCTTTCCCAGGAACAATCGTTTCAACCTGTTGGGCCCAATCACTTCCATCGCTGACAGGAGATGAACCAGATGTATAGAAATGATATGCCCATGCACCAACTAAAAATAGCAGGAGCGTGGCAGCAAGAATGATGTTCCGCGAGGTAAAGCGATGTATCTTTTTTACTGGGGTGTTTCGGATCAACGCCTGTTTAAGACGTGCGTCGCCGGCTATTTTTTCGAATGAGATTTGATTTCCCATCTCGGTATTGGTGTCAGGATCTGTAGTGTCTTCGAGCCTGATCTGTTCCCAAGCGTCCAAAAAGTCCTCATCGTCCATATAATTAATGAACTGCTTGAGCGCTTCCCCATGGAAAGGCGCTTGATAATACTGCCGGATCAATTTCTTATATGCTTCTACTTTGGACATTTATACCCTCCACTACATGCTTTATGAACTATTCGCATGAGAAGTCAATATGTACTAGTCGAAGACTAAATTTTTTTTGAAACTGCTGAGAAGATTTGCACAGCTACTTTAAAGGCTGTAGTGTTGGGATGACCATATTGCAGCAGTGATAAGGCAAAAAAGGAGAAAAGAATTTTTTGAAACCGTAGTTTGATAGAGTTGCAGGCAGCAGCCAGGTGGTTTCTGACTGTATGGCGGGAGATGCCTATGTGCTCAGCGATTTCTTTGTAGCTTCTGTTTTCGAGCTTGTTCATACGATACACAAGCTTTTGTTGAGCAGGTAGTGTATCAATGACCTTATCGAGCAGCTGTTCGTATTCTTTCTGTTCCAGCTTAGTTTGGGAGCAGGAAGATGTATCATAGAGATCGCCCTTGCTTTCTAGTCTATACTCTTTTCGGATCACCTCTTTACGGAAATTTGAAATAGCCATTCTTTTGGAGGCGATGTATAGGAAAGGGAAAATAGCCTCCGCCGCAGGAATATCGCTTCTTTTTAGAAACAATTGGATAAAAACCTCCTGTACAATCTCTTCAGCTTCGGCTGCAGAGCAGGCCAGACGGCGCACTCTTCCATAGAGGATCGATTTATAGCATTCAAATATTTTTTGAAAAGCCTGTTCGTCACCCAGCTGAAATCGTTCAAATTCGTCAATACTAATTGGAGATCCTTTCAAATCCATAGCTCCATAGGTTTTATTGGTCTAAAGAAACACAATTGATATTAAATTTATATAAAAAAGCGATTAATTCAAAATGAACGTTTTTGAATTTCGTTGATGTAAAGGGCTGTATTTCTTCTCCGGTGACTTTATATAACTGTCATATATACCTGCCATGCTTTTCAGCTAGTTCACCTCGACTGATTGAGTTCTTAAAATAACATCGTCTGCATTCTTGTATTCAATAACATATTTCCCAGGTTGCAAATAGAGTTGTGGCTTTTCATTGTTGATGAATAGCTGATCTGCTGGGACGCGATGTCCTTTTTTTTCATTAGCATAATAAGCTTGGACAAAAAGACCTTCGTCGCTTTTTTGTGTGTCCAATGTTCTTGCTTTTCGAATTCCACCGATTGCTAAATATTCAGGACGCTGTCCGGACTGCAAATAACGGGGGTAGAATACAGAAATATCAACGAATTTATCATGCCATGCCTTGCCATTTTGTATGGCTACGACAGGTTGTCGGATAGATTCAAATTTGCTTAATGTCCCATATTCAACAGTTTCAAATTGCTTGTGATACCGTTCGATATGGCGGGTCTGAGACACAGTTAATGGATTGATTTTCGTTAGATCCTTAAAGAATTGAGCCATTTTTTTCCAATTGGTTTGCGAGCCTTCCTGTATATGGTCATATCCCGCATAGACCAATACTTTGGCTTGCGGATGTGCTTTCAGTACGTTCGTTAAGTTAACAGCTTGTAGCGAATCTCGCATTCGGTTACTATTTGTATTCTCGGCTTCATAATAAACCAGAGTAAACTGCTGTTTTAGAGCTTCCCTAATCATCTCAGCAAAAAGAGGTTCGCGGATATAGAACCCCGTCGTGTCCGTAACAGTTCGCGTTGCATTAATGCTTCCATCGGATAAACCTTCGACAGCTAAGTGGGTAAAACCCAGCTTCCGAAAGTCTTTTAATAACTGAAATATAAATGCGCGATGATATGGTATGTTGTGAGCTTCGTTGATCATGACGACTTTCTCTTTTGCAGCCCGTTCCAAAATGTATTCTCGTGCGTCGACAAAGGCGTGCATCCGGTAAAATGAAGTGTCATATTCGATACTGTCTTTATCGATATAGTTCAAAAATTGGTCATCCCAAGTAGATCGAGACTTTTCATAATCTCCTATAAAACAATAGTACGTAGATAGCATTTGGTAGAAAAGAGATTTTGTCCTTTCATCCATGCTATCCACAGCCAATTTATTGAATCTCTGCAAACAAATTTGATAGTTCTCGGGATAGGTATCATTGAGCTGTTTATTCAACTCGAGTAACTCTGCAACCGTCGTTTGCCCATATGTCCAAGAGCTTATTAGGATAAAGAAGATGACCTTAAGTATTTTCATAACAAAGATATTAGTTCTAATAACTAAGGTATTAGTTAAAGGTTAATTTTCCAAATTAACCGGACACTCCTTTAGCATCAGTATCTCTTCCATCCTTGCGTAATGGTGCCGTATGCATCTAACCACGGCATCTTATGTATTGCGAATCATGTTACTAATCAGTGATACTTAGTTAGTTTGATGAGGTAACAAACTTTTCGAATGTAGGCTCCATACTCAGTATTTTGTGTATCAGGATTTTTACGCCATGCTAAAAAAGTGCTATGAACTGGTAGGATGTGGTTATTACTGCTTTTGATTCCAGTTTAAATTTGCTTGTAACCTAAGAAAGTACCTAATCAAACACACATGAAAAAGGCATTAATATTTTTATCTGTGTTCCTGACCTCTCTCATAGCATTTGGCCAACAAATCACGGGCACTGTACGTGATAAAAATGGCAAGCAGCTGGCTGGAGTGACCGTTAGAAACACCATTAATTCAAAAAGCACCCAAACTGATCAGCATGGAAACTTTAAGCTTTCCGGTAAGGTAGGGGATGTTCTGGAAGCCAACTCCATTGGGTATGAACGTACTCGTGTGGTCGCTGGGCAGACCGAAAAGGTGATTTTTACAATGACAGAGACCTTGAGTAGCCTGGATGAGGCGGTTGTGATAGGCTATCAGACCACATCCCGAAAAAAAGCGACAGCAGCCATATCGAGTATATCAGGCAAAGAACTGGAAAACCTTCCCGCCGCTAGTTTCGATATGCTCTTGCAAGGCCGTTTGGCGGGTGTCAACGTGCAGAACTTTTCTGGCGCTCCAGGAGCTTCGCCCACTTTAGCCGTCAGGGGTACCTCAGCCATCAGTTTGAATTACTCTAACGATGATTATTACAATGTCATCAGCAATCCTCTTTACGTGATCGACGGGGTCCCTCAACCTACAGAGCAATTTGTCTCACCCAACACCGGGACAGGTACCAATTATTTAGCCGGACTCAACCCCAACGATATTGAGTCCGTCGATGTACTCCGGGATGCTTCAGCAGCTGCTATTTATGGTTCTCGGGCAGCCAACGGTGTGATCATGATCACCACTAAAAAGGGACGCAATGGCGACCCCCGTTTTATGATTTCAGGGTATTCGGGGCTTACGCAGCGCCCACAGCTGCGAGAAGTAACCTTGGGCAGGACTGAGCGTCAGCAAAAACTCGAGGTCTTAAAAAACCAGCTCACAAGCAACGATTATCGGTACCTTCCTATACTGTTGACCGACTCACTGAACCCCGCTTTCAACGGGAATACCGATTGGCAGGACCTGTTCTATCAAAAGGGTAAAATCAACAGTGCCGACCTGTCGGTAAGCGGTGGATCTTCAATCAGTTCCTACCGTTTCAGTGGAAACTATTACGATGAGCAGGGCATTATCAAAGCGACGGGTTTTAAACGTTATACCGGCCGACTCAACCTGAGCACAAAAGCGATCGACGAGCGGTTGACCATCAATCCCATTGTGTCTTATTCTTATAATAAACGAGCCCGGGGCACTGGCAGCGATGTGAGTCCAATAGCACTCAGCGCCGGAAGCATGCCTACTTCATTACTCAGTTTATCGCCTGCGAAACGGGATTTTATGCTCGGCGCCTACGATAAAAACCTAGATAACAATGAGTCCTCCAATCTGAATACCAACCTCAACCTGATCTTCAACATTGCTCCAGGGCTAACCTTCACCTCGCAGTCTGCTTATATCAGAGATATCGCCAATCGGCTTTACAATCGACCATCGGCATTGATGAGCGGAGCAGGGAACTATTCCTCCGCTTTTTCATACGAGAGTAATCAGGTCCGGATTTCGAATTTTCTGACTTACAGCAAACAGTTTGGTAAGCATTCCATCAATTTATTGGCCGGCCAGGAAGCTGAGAAAAATAGAATACAAACCATTGCGGCATGGGGAGGTCAGGGGGTATCTGACCAGATTCAGGTGGTAACGGGATTTCTGCAAAATAATATCGGCGCCAGTTCTGATCTTCAAAAATGGTCCCAGTTATCCTATCTGGGGCGTTTTTCCTACGATTTCGACAGTAAGTATTTATTTTCTGGAGCGATACGGGCTGATGGCTCATCGAGATTCGGTGAGAATAATAAATGGGGATATTTTCCGTCGGCATCCGTGGGCTGGATCTTGACTGAAGAAAGTTTTCTAAAAAATAATCCACATCTTACCTTATTGAAAATCAGAGGTAGCTACGGTCTCACGGGTGCATTGCCTCCCAGCAACTATCTACAGTATAATCTTTATAGCGTCAACAATGGCGGCTACCAAGGTAATGGCGGCGCGACCTCGTACAATGGGCAGGTAGCCATCACGCCCAATTTTACCAACGGTGTGGCACAAAAGAACTTGAGTTGGGAACGCAATAGACAATGGAATATTGGTGTCGATCTCGAGCTCTATAAAGGCAGGTTTACATCGACTATTGACCTATTCAACAAAGAAAATTACGATGGTCTCTTTGATGTCATGCTACCGGTTACTTCTGGCTATGATTATGCCAAAACAAATTCTGTAGGTATCCGTAACAGCGGCGTGGATATCCAGCTATCAGCCGATGTACTACCTAGATCGTCCACATTGAAGTGGAGATCTAACCTCAACCTCTCTTATGTCAAAAACCGGATTATGAACCTGCCAAATGGTGGCCGCGATCTGGTAATGGACGGTGATCGTTTCGATAAATCGCATATTCTCTCTGTGGGTAGTCCAATAAACTCGTTTTACCTGTATCGCACACTCGGAGTTTTCTCAACCTTGGAGGACATTCCAGTCAACCCCTATACGGGCGAGCGGTACCGGAATTCAAACGGCGTTTTCAATCCCGGTGATTTTCATTTCGAAGATGTGGATGGAGACTATTTTATCGATGTGTTTAACAGCGGACTTAATCCAGACAAGAGGGTATTGGGAGATCCCAACTTTAAATGGACCGGGGGATGGAATAATGTGTTTACCTATAAGGACTTTTCACTTACGCTATTCTTTACCTATGGTTTCGGAAGGGACGTTCTGAATCTTTTTGAATCCGACCAGTTCAACAACTCAACTTCGGGAGATGCGGTATACAATTTTGTATACTATTCGATAAGGGACCTCGACAAGCTCAATATCTGGCGCAAACCGGGCGATCAAGCGGAGTATGCAAAGTATGACATTGGCACCTATCGCTATTACTATACTTCTGCGCAGACATTCTTCCTGGAGAGCGGTTCCTATATGCGATTTAAGAATCTCATTCTATCCTACAGTCTCCCCGAACGGATAACCAAACGTTGGCATATTTCGAAGGTAAGGGTATTTGGTATCATGGATAATGTCGCCCGCTGGCAAAAATCAAAAAAACTGCCCGACGCAGAAGCGGTCAATCCCTATGGCGAATATAACGGTGGAGGCTATCCGATTCCCAGAAAATACACTTTAGGATTTGAATTAACTTTTTAAGAAGATGAAAAGAATTATGTTAAAATACAAACTGGTAATGCTGCTAATTGCCGTTTTTTGCCTCGGATCCTGTAAGAAGTTTTTGGTCGAGGAACCCGTCAATTCCACTTTTGCCGAAGCGTACTGGAAAAGTGCGGGAGATCTCAGAAGTGCGCTTGCAGGAAATTACGCACTGGTCAGAAACGTAATGAACTCAGGAAACTGGAATCCCAGTCCACGTTATTTCATGTATGGCGATGCGATCGCCAAAAACTACTTTACGATACAGTATGTGGGGGATGGATTAGAAGGTATCCAGGATGGCGATTTTACATTCCAATATAACCTGCAATATTTTGCCGACTGGACCAACTTCTACAAGGCCATTACAATGAGCAATATTATTATCAATAGAACTCCCAAGGTGGCTGACGAACTACTGACGGATATAACAAACCCGACTAAGTTCAAAAATGAAGTCTTGGGAGAGGCCTACTTTTTACGTGCATTTACCTATTTTATGATGTTGCGGGTATGGGGAGATGTACCCTTGATTACCGAAGAATATGAGGACCCTATATCTGCACCCGAACTGCCGCGCAGCCCCAAAAAGGAGGTTATGGCACAGATCGAAAAAGACGCTACGACAGCGCGCGAACTGTTGCCATGGCAATATGCTGCCCAAGGCAATGCCAAGGTGACGGCCAATAAGGGTGCAGTAAATGCGCTACTGGCCCACTTTTATTTGTGGAAAGCGACCATGAGCGATGTCAATTCCAACCAGCCTGTTGCCGAAGATGTGGACAAAGCTGATAAGGCAATCGATGAAATCATCGGAAGTGGAATGTATTCATTAACCGATACGGCCAACTATTACCGCACTTTCGAAGGGCTGTCTTCCGAGGGCATCTTTGAAATCACCATGAATGAGAATAACCGGGAGGGAACCAGCCAGCACATCGCAAACATGTTTTTGAGAACTGCACAGCTGTCCACGGTCGGGACGAATTCGAGATGTTATGTATCACAGGAGTATCTATCCAATCACTTTTATAAAATCGAAGACGTATGGGACTGGTACTGGAATGCAACCTTAAATCAATGGGAATGGAAAGCGATGCCTTCACGTTCATTTGACGATAGCGATATACGCTGTCGCCGAAATTTTACGGATCTGGACAGTGATAGACCTACTTGTGTAAAATACCAAAAAGTTTTTTACCGTAACGCCGCGCAGAAGCTGGATCCCTATATCAGCAACAACCTTATTGTCTTTAGACTGGCCGATATGCGGTTACTAAAAGCAGAAATTGCGCTTTATAGAAATCAGATACCGACAGCCATTACAATTATCAATGAATTCAGGCAACGCAACGGCGCCGATGAATCCGCATTTGTAGATGACGCCTCGTCCAAGGAGGAGGTTATGAACGAGTATATCATCGAGCGCGGCAAAGAACTCTATCTTGAAGGGCAGATTTTCTATGACCTGTTGCGCACTCGCCAATACAGCAATTTTGTGCCCTGGCTTTCAGAATCGCGTTTTCGGCAGGAGGGCTTTTATTGGCCGATCAACCCTGCACTGTTCAAAAATAATAACAAGTTGATTCAAACATCATTCTGGAGAGGAAAAGTATAAATGCTAAAAGAACTATGAAAAAGATAACAGGACTGTTCGCATTGCTATTGTTGCTCGCGATGGCATGCGAGAAAGATAACTATAAAGTCGATGGTGGGAAGAGTGAAGCCCATGTCAACAAAACAACCTACGATTTCTTAAAAGAGCACGGCAGCTTCGATTCGTTGGTCAAGATTATCGATCACGCTGGCATAAAAGATATCGTTAACTCAAACGTCACCTTCTTTACGACAACGGATTATGGGGTCAGGGAGTATGTTGCCGCCAAAAAGCAGGAAAAGATTGCCGAAGTCGGCAATGAGAACATCGAGTTTGGCATCAATAATATTCCAGCTAAGGAACTACGGGATTCAATGATGATCTATTTGTTTGACGGGAAGATCAATCGCGATAACTTAACACCGGATGACAAGTATTTTGTCAGCAAATTTGGTCCCATTCCCAATGTACGTTTTGATATTAAGCTACGCCGCACACGGGATTATAACAATTATCTAGATTATGTTGACTACCTGAATTTTACGAAAGTCATCGGTACCCTCGATTCGGAAGAGCCTGATTACAATGCCATCCCAAAAGAGGAAATTGATAAATCCTATGATTGTCAGACATCAGGTATCATCACTACCACAGGTGTTGTGCACGTGCTGAATAATTCACATCGTTTATTTTTTAATGCCGGACAAATGGCTCAATAGCAAAAGTTATGAAAGCAAATCTAAAAATTTTTTATACGCTTACTTTTATCGTTGGGCTAATGGCAGCCTGTAAGAAGATTGATAACGGTTTCTTAAGTGACGGCATCCGCTATAAAGACAATACCATCTATTGTAAGCGGGGGATGTCATTGGTCATGTCTGACCGCATCAATACAGACGGATCCACGCCCCCTTATGAATTTGAGCTGCTTAACCTCCGAGAGGAATCTTCAAATAAACCTGCGCCAGAAGCCTTTTTTAAACAATTTGATCTCCTGACCTTCAAACCCGGCATGGTCTTCAATGCCGAGACGGACACGACTATAGAACTACTAAATAAAAAGCGTGAAACCGTCAGTAAGACGCCGATGGAGTTTAACAAGGTCAGCGGTCAGCTGGTTTTTAATAGAGCTTCGGCCAACCTTCCATTGGGTCGTTATACCTTCGATGTCAAGATGAAGAATCCTAAAGGCGAGAAGCTGTTTCCAAAACTAGCGTCCATTGAAGTTGTAGAGCCCAGTATCGATGATATGTTTCAGGTGACTTATCAAGCAGCATCAGGATCCACTGCCAGTGAAGTTTTCACCACGATCACCGCTCCCAAGATCGCATGTAAAAAGATCTCAAACGACGGTGCACGTGTACTGCTTAAAATCGTGGATAAAAACGGCGTTGCATTCAATCCCAAAAATGGGGAGATTGTAAAAAGAGGCGACCGCCCCATGTTCGAAACACATGTAAAGTTTAATCCCGTTCAATTCACCGACAATGCCTTGATTTGTGATTTTGAAGTAGCACCTTTTCCACTGACAAAATATATCGATAAAAGTGGCACAGACTGGGGCTTTCTGATCTATTATCGTATTCCCATGAAGTATGCTCAGGTGGATGGATTACCGGCGCACAATGTTAACCCGGTCTTTGGCTTTCAAATCTTGATGGAAGGTACGTATGAAGTTGAAGTCAAGCTTCCAACGGTGACACGAGTAATGCAATAGAACGAGGTGGATGCAAGCAGGTAACCGTAAGGCCGCTGGATGATCACAAAAGTTTTGTCTACATTTACACAATACATCACCTAAATACTTATGAATTATGAAACCCATTCATTTTAAAATACCTTTCAATAAAGGTCAGAGTATAAGTGTTAAAGAGGAAATCTTGGAATCATTTTACCCCCATCTGCACTGCCATCAGGAAGCGCAATTGATGTGGATTGTAAAAGGACATGGATTGTTACACGTCGGTGACCGAGTTCACCCGTTCCAGGAGGGAGACATTTTTTTTATTGCTGCCTATCAGCCGCATGTGTTCAAATCGATGCAAGTGGGACAATCAAAAAATGAAGCGTGTTCCATTTCTATTTACTTTGATCCAAAAGGGAGATTGCAGCAGTTGTTTATGTTGGGCGAATTCGATTCATTGAAACAATTTTTGCATCAGAACACAGGAGCTTTCAAAATTCCGGACGACGAATTGGAATCCGTATCGAACCGGATCATGCAGATAAAAACTTCAGATGGCATTGATAAGATGATGCATTTTTTCTATTTACTCAGGACACTTTCTGCAATTTCAAAAGTGACGAGTCCACTCTGCTTGTGTGACCAAGGGACTCAAGACGATTATGCCGTACACAAGAGCCGTATTTCCTCCATATGCCAATATATAGAACTCCATTTTAAGGAGGAACTGACGCTGGAAAGTGTAGCCAAGAGAGCCAATCTTTCCCCGCAAGCCTTCTGCCGGTATTTCAAGAAACATTCTGGCGTAACACTTGTTGGATACCTTAATCGGCTCCGTGTAAATGAAGTGTGTAATCGGCTGCATAGCGACCATTTCGAAAGCATATCTTATATAGCATACACCTGTGGTTTTAATAGCATAACAAATTTTAATCGGATATTTAAGCACATCGTGGGGTGTACACCCAAAGAGTACCTCCTGAATAGGAAAAAATGCGTCGATAGTTATCGTGGAGCATATGTTTAGTTGGGGCCGCGTCATCAGACGTGGCCTTTTTATTTACTTGTGTTAGTGGACCTTGCCCCATACCCTGACGTCGAATTTGCAATTTCAAAGTCAGATCATTGCTGTTGATCAGATCAAACCAGAATTTCCATCGAAGATGACAAAAGACATTGTGGGAGCCATCAGATTGCTAAGATAACTACTGTCGATTCGGGAAGTGCGCGCCGCCTGAGCCGCATTGCAAATAATTTGACTGATTGTAGAACGAAACATTCCGTGCACATGTTCCTGTTTAAAACGAACATCCATATAAAAAGGCTATGAACATCCCAAAGAACGATAATAGACAACCAGAGGAGGAAAAAGATCACGCAGAAAAGGAAGAAACTCCGGTTGAGGAACGCGAACGGAAAATAGATGAACAGCTGGAGCAATCGTTTCCGGCTAGCGATCCGCCATCCTATTCGAGGCCGGGCAATGACAGTGCCGAAGATTGAGTTCTTTTCGCTAAACTGCGTACGAGGAACTGCAGGGCTGTTGGAAGCACCAGCTTTTGTTAACCCTGCAGTTCAATTTATCCAGTACTTCCTAATCTACTGCAGATCATTGGCCAATATTGGCATCCGACATGCGATACGGTGTCATCTCTATGATCTTGTTTTTCAGCCTTGTTTTACGGTTTTAATTTATTACCTTTATATAAATTTATAAGCCAAAGATAATGAAACCTTTTCTTTACTCCGTTCTCGGCAAATCGTCTTATTTGTTGATCCTGTTCGCAAGTACATTTGAACCTCATAAACATATAGTAGCTGGTTAAATTCGGATTTGCCTAATTAGGCGTGAAGAGCGATTTCTTTGTATAATTTAAATGTCGCAAACATTATCAAAGTTGTTTGTCCGACCGTTAATTGATTCCTTATGAAAAAGTGTCTTAAATTAAATTTTATTTCTTGTGCCCTGCTGTTAGCCTGCTTGCTCACTTTTAACTCGTGTTCCAAAGAAGAGGTAGTCGAAGGGAGATTAATACAGCCAACTTTAAAGAACTTAACATTGAGTACAGGGTTTACTGATAACATTTTTCCTATAAAAGCCGACAAGTGGACGGTTTCCTATGTGAAAGATGCAGTCAGTGGCGAACTGCTGAAAGATGCTGTGGGAAATATAGTGAAGTTAGATGGAAATAGTGAGACTGAAGTTGGAGACGGTTGGCTTAAAATGGAGAAAACGGCTAACAATGAGCTTAAAATCAGTTTGTTGGAGAATTTTAGTGCTACACCCCGTAATTTCACAGTTGGATTTCAGTCGGGCAATCAGCAGGATGAAATCAATTTCAGGCAAATGAGAGGAGAGGACTACGAGTTGGTTAAAAAAGAGATTAAGGAAGTGGAGGGTAGCAGAAAAATATATGTAAGCTCCGAAGGCTGCAGTTCCATGACGTTGGGCAATGACACGGGTAGCGAAAAAAATGTTGAGGTTCTTTCGATATTTAAAGATGTAAAATATAGCTCCGAATTTTTGAGCGAGAGCTATGGTGCATTTGACTGGACCAATAGTCAGGACACCACGATTTTCATGGATGAGATATTAATAGACGGCACTTCCTATTGGCAAAGAACAGTGCCTTATACCAAAGGCATAACAACTGAAAGCTACATAAAGCCTGGAAACAGCCTAAAATTATTGGTAAAGCCTTTTTCCAGTGTTTCTGTCAGGGGTGAGTTTACCTATCTTGAGCGAACCTGTACATATGTCTTCACGGTTAAAAACAAAAATTCGGGACACCTATTTAATGTGAAAGGAACCTGGAAACAAAAAGTTCCTTTGACTCCCCACACGATTGTAGAGTAAATAGCGCCATTTTTTAGATACAGATGTCCTATTTTACAATCCAGCTTAAGTCGGAGAAAAGATTTCAACAACATTTGTCGATCGGTATGCTATCGTTTTCTAATTAGGCCCTCGAAACTGTAATTTTATCTAGCATGAACAGAATTTCAATACAATCGAGATGAAAACAGAGTTTTTGTTGTGCTATATAAGCCTCTTTATAGGCATTTTATTGCAGTGTTGTGGAAATCGTGATATCTCAGATAGAGGTCACAGTTCAATTTCGGCATCGTCTGGTTTTGATTCACTGGAGCATTATTCGATCGCGATGAGCCCGTATAAACTAGGAGAGTTGGAAGACAAAGCGAATAAGTCATCGCGGGAATCACTTTTATTGACTATGCTAGAGGGTAGTCAGGTAGACACTTCCTCTCTCGCCCATTTGTTAGAAATTGGTTATTCTAAAACAGAGGTTGACCGATCTCTTTACGGATCTATCGATTCTTTGTTTCTCTCCAATCAAAGAAAGGACTATCTGGATAGCTCATGCATAAACCAGTTTAGAGATATCTTAATTTTTTACAGAGATAATAAATGTGTCGGAGCGGTCAAAATCTGTTTTGATTGCAAGGCTATGGTTTCTTGGAGCAGCGACCTGAAATTCGACGGTTTCGGAGACTGGGAGGACTATGATAAGCTGTATACGATATTGCGGAGCAACGGATTTTGATCCCGGCTCTCCATTGTCGTAGCATGCTGCTTATCCTTGAAAAACTGATCTATAGTTCAATTTGTTTCTTTGAAAGTTCTCTTGCATGGGATAAATAGGACTTGTAAGTATCAAGGTTCCAGTCTTTGACATAATCCGACATTTTGGAGAGCCCACGTGAACTACGTAGCGAATCAATACGCTCCGGGTCCTTTAATGGATAGATAAATAGCTTTTTCTGTTCCCTGTCGTAGTAGCCCTGGCTACCATATGTTTGCTGCCGTCCTTCTCTAATTGCAATTCTATCTTCCAATATGGCAACGTTGCTCGAAAGGATTTTTCTATTCTTTTCGGCTTCCAGTATTAAAGGGTAATATTTCTTTTGTGTGCGAAGACTGCTATGCTGGATGACGAGGAACAGTGCCTGTGCGCCTTCAAAACCTACTTCCTCTGGGCCTAGCCAGCCATATTTACCAATCAACTGTTCTACAAAGACGAGATTGGTGCTATCTTTCAATCGCAGTAATGCGGACAAGCTATCCAGTACAGTACTTTGAGCTTGTTCTTTCCGCAATACCGAAAATTTTAAGCGGAGTGCCTGGTCTTCCTGAAAAATAGAGTCAAGTTGTGATGCCAGTTCTCTATTGATCTTTTGCGGATCAACATTGAAACTCATTACCTGCGCGTTGGATATGTAATGGTAACCAATAAGTATCACAACGAAGATATACTGCTTGACATGCATTGCTTTCTGTTTGTTAATTTTTTACTTCTGTCTAATTTACTAAAAATTGACTGATTTAGCCAAAACACATTCATGTTGTTTTTGATACTGAAAAACGTAGAAGGTCGCAGCGGAAGCCCAAACATTCATATTTTGATGAATTTGTCCCTTAAAAAAAGTAAATTTCCCCCCTTTCCTGTAGGATGCTTTTGATAATATTGCAATTGTCATTATGACAACTTTTTTGATTGCCGCCTTCTTGTAATCCGTTCTTTTAGGTTGCTAGCTATCAGAAAGGACAATGTTTGTGGACGGGAAATAGGATTGCCGGAGGTATCGTTTAGATCTTCCATTGGTAACCGAACCAGACCGCTCTTCAGCTGAAAACCTCATTACGAGAATTTATATATAACGAACATGAAGAAATCTATAAGACACTTTGGTGTTGCTTTCGTCCTTATTTTGTTGCATATATTGCCTAAAGCATTATCTGCGCAGCTGGGATTCGGAAAGGCCGTTCAGATCAACGCCGACTGGTCATTTCATCTAGGCGATTTAAAAGATGCCAATCTACCTGAATTTAATACACGAAACTGGAAATCTGTTAACCTTCCCTACGACTGGAGTGTAAAGGGACCTCTCAGTCCGAGTTTAGCAAGTGCTACAGGATATCTTCCGGGCGGGATCGGATGGTATAGAAAAAAACTCCTTGTGAATAATCAATCTGCCGATGATAAGGTTTATCTGTATTTTGAAGGCATATACAATCGCAGCGAAGTGTATATCAACGGTCAGCTGGTGGGGAAGAGGCCTAACGGCTATATATCCTTCGCGTATGACATCACACCGTATTTGAACACCGATGGCGAAAATACCATTGCCGTCAAGGTGGACCATAGCCAATTTGCCGATTCAAGGTGGTATACGGGATCTGGGATTTATCGCAATGTATGGTTGGTTACCGCCAAACCTGTTCACTTTGATCAATGGGGGATCCAAGCTTATCCTGTCTTAAAGAATGGAAAAGAGCAGCTTTATACCTGTACAAGATTAAAAAATGACAGTAAGGTAGCTACAAAAGTAACCTTATTGCAGGAGCTGATAGACACGGAGGGTAATCTTGTCGCCAAGCAGACCAGGAATATTCACATGAATGCCGAATCCGCCAAAGATGTTCAGCTAGCACTTTCGGTCAAGGCACCAAATTTATGGCAGCTCGAAGACCCTTATCTGTACCAACTACGGAGTACGATTTGCATCGGAAATCAAATTGTTGACCAGTCTATTTTTAAAACAGGATTCCGGACGTTGACTTTCGATGCAGACAGAGGGTTTGCCCTAAACGGAAAATGGATGAAAGTCAAAGGTGTCTGCCTCCATCATGACGCCGGCGTTTTGGGTGCTGAGATGTATGCTGATGTCTGGCGCCGGCGTTTGTTGAAACTTAAAGAAATCGGGGTAAATGCTGTACGCACAAGCCATAATCCCCAGGCCTCTACTTTTTATGACTTATGTGATGAAGTGGGGCTGCTTGTTCTGAATGAAGCCTTTGATGAATGGGAATATCCCAAACGCAAATGGTTGACGGGCTGGAATCATGGAACCCCCGGGTATCAAGGTTCGTATGATTTTTTTGCGGAATGGGGTGAACGTGATTTGGAAGATATGGTCAAGCGCGATCGTAACCATATATCCATCTTCGCATGGAGTATAGGTAATGAAGTTGATTATCCCAATGATCCATATTCTCATCCTGTACTGGACGGCAACCAAGGGGGAGGGTTTACACAACCGATTTTCGGTGGGTACCAAAAAAACGCTCCTGATGCGATGCGGTTGGGACATATTGCCCAGAAATTGGCTTCTGTCGTCAGAGCACATGATCCGAGCAGGCCTGTTACCGCTGGGCTGGCCGGAGTAGCGATGTCCAATGAGACAGCCTACCCCGGAACGTTGGATATTGCGGGGTATAATTATACGGAAAGCCGATATCAACAGGATCACAAACAATACCCGCAAAGAGTCATTTATGGTAGCGAAAACCGTCATGATTTCGATGCATGGAAGGCAGTTAAAAATAACGAACATATCTTTGGTCAATTTTTATGGACAGGTATTGATTACCTTGGCGAATCAGGACGTTGGCCATCTAGAGGCTTTTATTCCGGATTGCTGGATTTTGCAGGATTTATAAAACCGAGGGGATATTTCCGTCAAGCTTTGTGGTCCGGGAGGCCGGTCACCTATTTGGGAACCTATCCTATAAAATCAAGATCGCAAAGCACGGATGTTTGGTCTGCACTGGAGGCTGAACGGAGCAATAAAACCGATGAGGCTCCATCTATGGATGCATGGCCGATATGGAATTATGATTTAGGACAGAGCATTCGTGTAGTATGTTATACCAACACCGCCAAGGTGCGTTTAGAACTGAACGGAAAGATCGTCGGAGAGGAAAAACCTTATAACAACCAACAAGGTATAATCTCATGGGATATACCTTATGCTCCGGGTGCATTGGAAGTGGTCGGAATGAGTACCGATGGTTCTATAATCAGCAGGTATCGTATTCAGACTAGCAAACGGCCATATGCGTTGCGTGTGCTTAATTCGTCGTCCCTGCAGGCAGATGCGAAGCATGGTGTTGCTCAGATAGAAGTACAGGTGATCGATGAAGACGGCAATCCGGTTATTCTTTCCGACAATGAGGTGACCTGTGAACTTTCAGGCCCGGGACATCTGCTTGGATTGGAAGCCGGAAACAATCAAGATATGGGTGATTATACAGACAATAAGCAGCGTGTTTATCATGGCAGATTGATTGCATATATTAAATCGGATGGACAGCCGGGAGATGCCATCACTGTGCGATTGAGTTCGCCGTTATTAAAGGCAGCTGAGGCAAAAGTGACCTTGTATTGATCTTGAGTAAGGCCCGCAGACAATGAGATTCGTTGATAAGGAACACCAGGACTTTTTAACCGTTGCAGTTCATTAAGACCTACTTGTAGGCTATGAAGACATTTTTCAAACTATTTCAAAAGTAAAATTGTTGATTGAGTATATGAGAAATAACGTCAAATTTACTTCGAAAGAGTTTATAGCCGGAATTTACCTGGGCAGCTTTGTTTTATTGGTGCTATTGGTGCTGGGGTGTAATAACAGAAATCGAAACCAGAAAGATCGGGATGAGTCAACCATTATCGAACGTGCCGAAAATACGGACTTTACACTTCCTTTGTTAAACGCTCTTTTTTATGAAGAAAAATTTAGCAGTGAATTAAAAGATACTCTTCAGATCAGCAATGAGCAGATCAGCGAGCTAAAACTTGCAGCGAATACAGCAGTGGAGAATCTCGATGAAGATAATGCTCAGAGTGCTAGATCTTTCAATCAAGCGATCAAGCAGGCCACAACCGAGGTTGTTAGGATCTTGGGTGCAGAAAAAGCAGGACAGTTTTTCGCCTTTATGGCGAAACGGTATACCGACCCAGAAAATTCGTTGCCCTTAGCTCCCAATCATGTTCCGCAAGATTCACGTATTATCGTTAATGCCCCCGCCTTTCGGATGGATGTATTTGAAAAAGGGAAACTGATAAAGACGTACAGAATAGGAATTGGTTATCCTGAATTTCCATTGCCTACGGGGGTAAGGAAGGCTGTAAATATTATTTTTAATCCTACATGGACGCCTCCTGACGAGCCTTGGGTAAAAGGTAAGGTAACTGCCGGAGAAAAGGTACCAGCAGGAAGTGAATTGAACCCTTTGGGGCCAATTAAGATTCCGATTGGCCTGCCTTCATTGATTCACGGGGGTAAGAACCCAGAAAAGTTAGGCGCTTTTGCTTCGCACGGCTGTGTAGGATTAACTAACGATCAGGTACAGGACTTTACCAAGTTCTTATCTCAAATAGCGGGAACACCCATCTCTGCGGACAAAATCCTTAAATATGAGAAGGAAGATACAAAAACCCAAACCGTAAAGCTTGCCTCGCCGGTACTTGTCGAACTTCGATATGAAACGATTGTCGCGCAAGATGGAGGATTACATATCTATAGAGACGTTTACGAGCGTGGGACCAATACCCTTCAGAATGCCACACGGGTGCTCGATTCGTATGGTATCAAATACGAAAAGTTGAATGATGACGAGAAAGCAAATCTAACACGAGCTTTGGACGAGATGAACCGTGATGCCCATGGAAATATTATTGCAGGAGTAAAAATTGATAAAAACGCGGCCAGTGCACCTGACAGCAAAAAACGAGAGGCAACAAAAGATCAACGTGCCAAAAAAGGTAAGGTTACGCAGTCTATAGTAGGGCAGAGTGAGCTTGTTGTACCCATTGCAGATTTACAAGGTAAGGGGTATCCATTACCTGTAGATTTCAGTACCGGAGGTTAAGTCATACATTGTTAGCTTCGATCAGCACAGTAAACATCTGACCGGATTTCATTCGGGAAGTTACATCGCTTTTTTCTGGCTTCCCATCCAGCGAATGCTAGCTGATTCGGAAGTAAGGACGATGATTGAAATAGTTTTTAAATCAATAAATTTTTTATACATTGACTTCGGGCCCTGTCAGATGGTCAGAGTAGATTCTCCTTTGCTAATCAAAGGCTTCTGCCGTCGTATTCATTGGGCTGGAACGGTGTATTTAAGAAGTACCGATTGGTCAGTTAACAAACAGGAAAATGAAGGAAATCAATTCAGGCCAAGTTTGGTCTTATCACAGTAGAAAAGGAGAGTCTAATTCAAGGGTAACTGTGTTGGCGGTGGAGAAGGATAGCAATTATGGAAATATCGTACATGTAAGAATTGACGGTTTATACATCACAGATACTCGCGGGATCTATATTGGCGATTGTATTGAACATTTACCAATTGCAGAAGATTCCTTTTTAGAAAGTGTAATACATGTCGAAGGTGAGGCTCATTACGATTTAGGGGAAGGGTATTATCTCTGGAGATCTGATTTTGAACAGAATGAAGCCGGAGTCTGGGAAATTGATATACGTAAAGCAATTGATTTAATAGTGGGTAGCATTGCATAAATTTAGGCCGTTCGCATGTCTCACACAATTCAGGTGATTTCCTACAGTCAGTACTTCACCATATATTACCGTTATTTACCGAGGTTTCCAGACCATTTGTCTAAAGCCCCTTGGCTAGGGGCCCTGCGGAAGAAAGCAAATTTTAGCGCTCCTTAGAGCGATGTTTGCTGCCGAGGAGCGGGCATTCAAAATGATAGCTGCCCGATCCAATTTCCTCTGTTTTATCCGGTAAAACGATGCGTGCACGCGTATTTGGCGGGATCGTTACCTCTAGCTGCAGGACCGCGTTTTCAATGGTCCATGATGTTTTGACGGCACCATAGGCTGTCTCTAACTCTGTAGTTGCGCTGGTAAGCTTCCCTCCAGGCCTAGGAGCGATTACCATCGATTTGTATCCCGGAGTGTCGGCACGTGAGTTTATCCCACCGATCGTTCTATACATCCAGTCTCCTATGGCGCCGTAAGCATAGTGGTTGTAAGAATTCATGTCGGGTGTTTGAAAAGAACCATCCGGCTTGATTCCATCCCACCTCTCCCAAATGGTGGTGGCTCCCATTTTAACCGGATACAGCCATGAGGGATAACTTTCCTGCATCAACAGCTCATAAGCGACCTGATCATGTCCAAATCTCGTAAGTACATGACATAAGTAAGGGGTTCCCAAAAATCCTGTAGTCAAATGCGTGCCATAGTCGCGTATATTGGCGACCAGGCGGTCGGCACATGCTTGCCTAAGCGTTTCGGGCAACATATCAAATTGCAGTGCCAATACGTAGGCTGTCTGGGTACTTGAAACCAGACGGCCAGAAGGTGTCATGTATTCTTTTATGAAAGCCGCTTTAATTTTTTCCAGCAAAGCGCTGTATCTTGTAGCGTCATCCACCTTCCCCAAAACTTGTGCTGCATTGATCAGCAATTGGGTAGAGTGTGCGTAAAATGTCTGTGCGATAAGATATTTATCAGTAACGGCTGACCTTCCGTCGTTATCGTCATTTGGACGGTAAAAAAGCCAGTCTCCAAAGTGAAACCCCGAATTCCAGAGGTTGTCCTTTGCTACAGATGAAATATAATCAACCCATTTTTTCATGCTCTCATATTGGGTTTCGAGTATCCTCCGGTCCCCATAGGCGACATACATGTCCCACGGAATGATTGTAGCGACGTCGGCCCAACCGGCAGAAGCGGCGTCATTACGACCGAGCACATGTGGAATGACAAAGGGAATCCGTCCGTCGGGTAGCTGATCAGCTTTTAGATCTTTCAGCCATTTTGTGAAAAATGCCATCACATCCATGTTAAATGCTGCCGTATTGGCGAAAGCTTGGGCATCTCCAGTCCAGCCCAAACGTTCGTCCCGTTGTGGACAATCTGTTGGCACATCCAAAAAGTTGCCTTTCTGACCCCATTGGATATTATGCTGTAATTGGTTGATCAAGTTGTTGGAGGTTGTAAATTTTCCGGTTGTCTCCATATCCGAATATAGGGCAACCGCCGTCAGATCATCAGGTGTCAATTGTCCTGGAAAGCCCTCTACCCGGACATATCTGAAACCCTGGAAGGTAAAATGAGGCTCAAACAGCTGCTTCGGACCACCTTTGAGCACATAGGATACCTGGGCTTTTGCCGAGCGGAGGTTGGCGGTATAAAAATTCCCCTCCTTCGTAAGCACCTCAGCATGGCTAAGCGTGATCTTTGTTCCGGCAGGGCCTTGAGCTTTAAGCATTACCCAGCCAACCAGATTTTGGCCGAAGTCTACCACGGTCTCTCCGGCCGGTGTTTTAAAGATTTTAATTGCTTTAAACTGCTCATGTTTCCTGACAGCGGGGCCACTCATGGAAACCAGCTTTTCTGAGCCATTGTCCACTGTTTCCACTGCTCTCCACTTGTCACTGTCGTTGAATCCCACCATGTTCCAGCCTTCGATCTCCCTCCGCGCGTCATACGTTTCGCCGTCGTAAATGTCCGAAGCCATGATGGGGCCGTAAGCATATGTCCAGCTCTCGTCCGTCGTAATTGTTTCCTTCGTACCATCCACATACTCTACCTCCAGCTGTAATAGCAGCGCACGCGTATCTCCATAAAAATTGCGCTGGCCCGCAAATCCTATCCTACCTTTATACCAGCCGTCACCGAGGTATGCACCCAATACATTCGCACCGGATCTGACGGAGGCTGTAACATCATAGACCTGATACTGCAGGTGATGGCGGTAACTCGTCCATCCGGGAGCAAAATACGTGTCGCTTACGCGTTGACCATTTAGGCTAGCTTCATAAAGCCCCTTGGCTGTAGCATACATCAAAGCCGACTTCACCTTTTTTCGCAGGGAAAATTCTTTCCGAAAAAAGGGGCTACAGGCACTGCTGTCCCTTCCTGCCACCTTAATCCACTTTGCTGACCATTCATTGGGTTTGATACCCATCCTAAAGCTAGCCGGTGCTGACCAGGCAGACCGGTTTCCATGATTATCTTTCACCCTGACCTGCCAGTAATAGATTTGCTTCGACTGCAAAGGTGAACCAGCATATTCAACCAGGACCGATTGATCTCCATTCACATCAGCTTTCCATACCAGATCTTTGCCTGCAAGCAAAGAAGACCTGTTTTGTGCTACACGAATTTCATATCCCGTTTGCAACGTGTTTTTCTCATCCGAAAGTAGTTTCCAGCTAAATCGCGGCACCGGGGTTTCTATGGCCAGTGGGTTTTTTAGATGCTCTACTTTGAGATCATGGACGCTTAATTTTAGCGCATATGTTGTTAAATGAATGACCAATAGAAGCCCAAGGATGATGGATTTTTGAAGGAGAGTTACCATATGCAGTTTATCTGGTTAGCAATTTGCGTTCAGGTATAACGTCACCTACGATATTCCGTAATTTATTTCAATTAAGTATCCTGTACTGTCCTGTTCATTTTATTCTTTTTCCCGAATGCATTGAAGCTAATTGTTCGGTTATGCGCGGCCGTCTTTTCAGCAGCTGACCGCGCCCCAAGTCTACCGGAGACAGACCGCTAACATAATATTTATTTTAAAAACCCATTCATGTACCCTAAAATCGTCTGTGTCTGACTCATTAGACTGACGTGTCCCTGCCCCGGAATGATGGCCAGCTGAGATTTTGGCATTTGCCCAAAATCACCTACTACTGCGCCTCCCAATAACTGGTAAGTTTTAACCAGTTCAATCTTATCCAGACCATCATTGTCTCCAGCGATGATTAATACAGGTGAAGATATCTTCGAAATGTTTGTATCGCCAAAATCAAAAGGATGCTGAGCCAAAGCAATCATCTGTGTTAAAAATGCTGTCCATTTTGTTTTATCCGGCGCAACAGCATTATACGCTTTTTGCATGGGGCTGCCCACAAAAAATTCTGGTTTCATATTCTTGAAGGCATGGTTAACCTCGGACATCCAGCCATTGCTTTTATAAGTGGCGGAGATGATCACCAAATTGTTTAACCGTTTTGGATATTGAATGGCGAATTGATAAGCCACTGCGCCTCCAAAGCTATATCCGACGATATCGGCATTGTCAATTTTCAGTCGGTCCAACACTCCGGCCACGTCCGTTGCCAGTATAGCATGGTCAAATTTTCGCTCCGAAAAAGGCGAATGACCATGGCCTTGCAATTCAATGGCAATTACTTTTCTGGTTTTTGCCAGTTCAGGTATAAGTTGCCCCCAATTGGAGCCGATGGTCATAAAAGCACCATGTAATAATACGATGGGCTTTCCTGAGCCATAGACCTCATAATATAAGTTGATGCCGTTGACAGCTGCATAGCCACTGTCAGAAGGTTTGGCCTGTTGGCCTTGTAATTGAGATACAGTTGTCATAACGATAATAAAGATAAGTGATTTCAATACGTTGACGGTTTTAAGAATATTTTTCATAACTGATTTATTTGAGTTTTACATCACAAAGATGGCAGAGATTCCTGAGCCACATGCTGTGCAAAAGCGACAAATAAAGGGTGGATTCCGTCACGGGGCCGTCTCTGTTGTAAGGAAGAGATCTTAACAATTGCTAGTTGAACGCCCGATGGCGTATAAATAATGGAGGAGCGGGTTTATATGGTATTAGCATATAAACCCGCTCAGTATCCGTTAAGATGGCAATGATCCGGATTATCGACAAACGCGTATTTTGTAAAGTTTCAGGGTCGGTATATTTACTTTTTGGTCTGGATTGGTCGCATAAATGTTGAAGGTCCACCAGCTTTCTTCAGCCTTGGTATATACCAGCCTATTGGTTTTCGGATTCCAGTTGAGCGATTTCACATGATGAACATTAGCTAACGGTGCGAAAGGCTCAAATTTTTTGTCCTTGATTGAAAAAAGGACGACACCATCCGTATAAGTAAGCAAGAGACGGTTACCATCTACATAAGAAAGGTCATGACCTCCCTTTCCCGGGATTTTTATGGTACTGGTGAGCGTTAAGCTGTTTTTGTCAGCTGCCAATTGATAAGTCCGCAGGTCTTCGTATCCTAATACGAATAACTGCTGGAGCCTGTCGTTCCAGACCACGCCATGTCCCGAATATAAGGTATCCTTGTAGATTGGTTTTTCAGCTTGGTCCAAGCGGTAGAGCTCCAACGAGTTTCCCTTGGGGTGTGTTGAATTCGCTACCGCTACAAGCTTGCCGGGCAATACGTCAGCAGAGTGAGCCATCGGTGTTTTGGCGTAAAACTCTATTTTTTTGTCAGCGATGTTCAATAGGCAAGTCGCTCCCGACGATGAAGTGATCAGGATCTTTTTATTGTCAAACACTGGCTTGCACTCATCAATGGATTTAAAATAACTGCTATATTCCCCTGGTATCTGGTGGGCACTTTCTCCGAATGCCCATTTCCAGACTATTGCAGAGCTATCAGAGCCAATTGCCGGATCGATGATCAATACTTTGTCATCGCCACAGGCTACCCAGTGCCCCTTTGGGATGTGCGATAACTGTTGCTGAGCCTTACCGGCGAAGGCAAAAGTAAGTGCTATCCAAAGCAATGTTGTATGAATTATTTTACTTGGTTCCATCCTTCGTTTTGTTTAAGATTAGTATTCAACGTTAGTTCTTCCAGTGGTATAGGGTTTAGATATTCCCAGGGTTCAAACGGTTTGCGCGGAAGGTTGTACGGCATGATGCGCCCCGAATTTCCATCGCTCAGCCCATTGATGTTTGATAATTTAAAGTACTGCACACCCGAAATTTTGTTGGCTGGCGGATTGTCGGTAGGACGCATCACATAGAGGTCAAACTTTCCATCATTGTCTAGGTCAATATATTCATTAAATCCTCTGATGTAGATACCGTGATAGTCCGCTCGGAACAGGTGTCCTTCATTCCAGCGGATCAGGTCATCTCTCCTGAACCCTTCAAAAGCCAGTTCGACGCGCCGCTCGCGGCATATTTCAAGTATATTGGGGTCCTGCGTTCTTTTATAGCGGCCCAGCTGGTTTTGATCCGTCTTTAATGGTAATGTCAATCTGCTTTCGATTCCTGCGCGGCGACGCAAAACATTAAGCGTGAGGTCCAGGTCTTCCTGTGTCAGCTGCTGCAATATTGCGCGCGCTTCGGCATAGTTTAATAGAATCTCCGGATAGCGGATCAGGATGACGTCTCTGCTGTCACTACCTTGGTCTTCAATGGGAGCCCCGACCCGTTTGGTCACCTGGTAGCCGGTCCTGTTTTCTGCGAAGTCGTTGACGGCGACATTTGTGGTTCCTATTCGGACATAACCCGGGTGTACAATGCTCTGTTTCAAGCGCAGATCCCTGTTCTCAAACTCCTCAAAATAACTCTTTTTGAAAATATCCCCATTATTGCTCTGGAAATACGAGCTGCCATCGATCTTCGCATAATCGGCGATCAACGAAAAGGTCGCACCAAAATTACCATTTGATGTAGAGGTGAATTCTGGCGTGTAATAGATGAAATTCTGTGTCGATGAGCGGGCGAGGATGACTTCATCCGTGTTTGCGGCAGCAGCTTGAAAGAGCGCTGCATAATCTTTATCAGTGGCTCCAGATGAGATGACACTATACAGTTTACTATCCATAAGCGCTTTTGAGGCCTTCAAGGATTCTTCAATCCACTGGTCCGCATTGGGCAGCTTGGCCTCAGCGTGGTATTTTCGGTAGGTACCCTCAAAAAGAGCAATTCTCGATTTTAAGGCAAGTGCTGTCCATTTGGTCATTCTATTTTTACTTTTCGAGGCAGGCAGATTTTCGACTGCAAAATTTAGGTCGCTTAGGACACTGTCCATGACGAGTACGCGTGCATCTCTACCTTTATACAGCTGTTCGGTATCGCTGGTCTTCAATGGGGCCGAGTACCAGGGCACATCACCGAAGGTTTTTACCTTTTGAAAATAAAATTGAGCTCTAAATACACGGGCAATAGCGAGATATTTCCTTTTCAATTCCTGGTCTTCGGTATAGGCATTTACGTTTTGTATAAAATAATTAATGTTTCTCAGCTGTGACCAGCTCCATCCACCGCTACCGAGCGCCGTTGGTACTGTGTAGTTTGAGGAACGCATGGCAGGTGGGGTAGTTATGTGCTCCATGTTATCGCTATACTTATCGTCCTTGATGACATTGGGGTCCAGGTTGTTGTAAAAGCCGTTGGCAAACGTTGCCAGGCCAGCATCCGTCTTATATAAAGAAGGAGACTCCGCTACCTGTGTGTCGGGACGCAGGTCAAACTCTTTGCTGCAGGCAGCAGTCATAAGCAACACTGCGGTATATATCGAATAATATGTAATCTTTTTCATGAGGTTGTTATTAATTAAAAGCCAAGTTCCAAGCCAAAGGAGAAAGTTCGTTGAATAGGGTAAGCAGTTCCCATCCCGACGCTGGCGGTGTTAGCATCCGGATCTTTTTCCAGACCTTCCGGATCCAAGGTATGATGCAGTTTGGTCCATTCCATGAGGTTTGTCGCAGCCAGATACACCCGTAGGTTGTTGATCTTGTTGTTCCATGTTTTCTTCGGGAAGGTATAGCCGACGATCAGATTGCTCCATCTTAAGAAGGCTGCATTCTGCAGATAACGTGTCTGTGCTACACCCAGATCATTTTCTCCCAGTGCAATATAGCCTTGCGGTTTTGGAAAATAGGCATTGGGGTTCTCTTCTGTCCATCGATCCTGAACGACATGTTCCAGCAGCACCTGATACTTACGGTTGTATGAACTCCAGAAATTGGCTGTTTCGGCACTCGGATAAATATCGCGCTTTCCGACACCTTTGAAGAATGCCGCCATGTCAAAGCCCCGGTAGCGCAAATTGAGATTGATACCATACTGATATCGGGGAGTAGAGTTACCGATAACCCGGTAGTCGCCCGGATCGTTTAATGTCCATGCACCCTTACTAATTTCGCCATCATGGTTGCTGTCCTCAAATTTTATAGTACCCTTGGAAGCAAATTGTTTGTAACTGCTCGTCTTTAGGAGCGGAGAGTTTTTCGCTTCCTCATCGCTTTGAAAAAATCCGAGGGTATTCAGTCCCCAGATTTCGCCCATTTCTTTGCCGATGTATAGGTCACCGAGATAATTCGTTGGATTATAATAATCCGTAATAACAGCCTTATAATCCGAAATATTGAATCTAACACCATACTCCAGTGGATTGGCTGCCCCGATTCTGTCGTTCCAGGCGAGGCTCAATTCCCAACCCCGATTGCGGAGCGAAGCAATATTTTCTTTGGGCACCGTGGCTCCGAATACCGAAGGGAGGGAGTGGTACGGTGCAAGCATGTTGTTGGTGTTGCGCTGGTACCAGTCTGCGACCAGCTCAAGCCTGCTGTTAAAAAAGTTGGCATCAAGACCTACATCTACACTTTTGCTCGTCTCCCAGGTAAAATTTTCGGACTTGGGTGCAGGTACCGATGTGTAGGTATACTGTTCGCCATCGAGCAAAAAAGGAGATCTTGTCATCGTCATGATGGATAGATAATCAAAAGATCCAATATTTTGGTTGCCCAATGAACCGAACGAACCGCGCAGTTTTAAGTTGTTTACTTTATTCTTCAACGGAGCAAAAAATGCTTCCTCCGAGATGCGCCATCCACCCGATATCGAACCAAAAAATGCACCCCGGTTTTCCTTTCTGAATTTAGAGGTCGTATTGTGCATACCGTTGATTTCAAGCAGATATTTTTCGTTAAAATTGTAATTTGCACGCAGGAAGAAGCTTCTGTTTGCGTATTTGTCGTCGTCGTCACTTCCCTGAAATAGACCGGTAGCTAAGTTTATCGCATGTTCATCGAGGCCCACTATTGGGTTCTGATGTTCGACCGTTTCATAATGATAACGGTACGATTCAAAGGTCATACCTGCCGTGAGGTCAATTTTGTGTTTGCCTAATGCTTTCTGGTAGTTGGCGTAAGCATTGATGTTGTATAGATCGCTTTGTGAATTGCTCTTATACACTTTTGGCGGGCCAGCGTCGGCATATGAGGCCAGCACTACGTTCCGGTTATTGAAAGAATGGGAGAGGTAAGGGCCCGTATTGTCCCACCATCTGTTGCGGTACCATTGATAATAGAGGTAAGAAAAGTCAGCGTGAAGCTTAAGGTCATTATTGAGAAGCCTGGCATCCGTACCAACCGAGTTTAAAAAGCTTTTGGTATTGAGGTGGTCGTCCGACTGCTTTTCGATAAACTGCCTGTAAAAACCAATATCTGTGGGGATAGCTTTTCCGTCGATCATGATCGTCTCGGGCATCAGCGGATTGGTGTTGTCGATAAATCGCCAGGGGTTGGAGCTGAATCCATACAGATATGTGTTAGGAACATTGTCGTTGCGTATAGTTAGCGCGGATTTGGTGAAGATACTTACCTTGTCAGAAAGTGCGAAGGTGTTGTTGTTGCGCAGGTTGTATCGGTTGATCTGGTCCGGCTTAAATTTGAGGCTTCCTTCTTGTTTGTTGTAGTCTCCTGAGAGGTAAAACTTCAGCTTGCTCCCTCCACCGCGGACACTCAGGTTATGATTTTGGCTTGGGCTGTAGTCTCTAAACCAGTCGTCGTAATAGTTGATGACAGGACCACCCAGCAGTAAAGTTGCCTTGCCACCTATGGTTTTGAGGTCATATAGCGGCAACGAGGGGTCGTTGACTACATCATACGGATATTGGACCTGAGGAGAGGTGTAATACGTTTGTCCGATATTTCCGTTAAACTCTTTCTCTTGGATTTCGAGGTAATCGGTGCCCGTATATACCTTAGGTATTTTGGTCGCCTTGCCCCATTTAAAGTTGTTGTTATAAGATACTTCCGTTTTGCCTTCTTTGCCTTCCTTTGTCGTGACAAGAATAACGCCGTAGGCCGCACGGGCGCCATAGATGGCCGCAGACGATGCGTCTTTCAGAAAAGAAATGTTATCTATTGTCTGTGGACTAATGTTGTTGAGCTCAAACGACGAAATGGGAACGCCGTCGAGTAACACCAGCGGCGAACCGCCGTTGATCGATGTCGTTCCGCGGATGTTGAATGACGCTCCACGGCCTGGTTTGCCGTCGGCAAAATTGATATTGAGGTTGGGTACTTGTCCTGCTAGGGATTCACCCAGACTGGTGGTCTTGAACCGCTCGAGCCTGTCCGAAGAGATTTTGTCCACGGCACCAGTCAGGTTCGCTTTTTTCTGTTGGCCGTAACCTACCACCACGACTTCATCTATGGCTGTCAGGGCAGGTATCAGCTGTATGTGTAGCGGCTTCTCGCTATCCACGTAAACCTCCTTACGCTGGAATCCCAGCACCGAAAAAACCAATGTTGCTTTTTCAGTACCTATGTTGAACTGAAAACGGCCGTTGTCATCTGACAAGGTCTGAATGCCAGTTGCCTTATCCGTAATGGAGACTCTGGACAGTGGCGTGTTTTTATCATCCACTACCGTTCCAGAGATTATTCTCTGTTGTGTTACAGCCTCATTCTTTGAGTCGATTTTCGGTTTTCTTGATCTACGGGGTACAAGGATTATATTCTTGTCCACCACATTAAAATCAATATCAAAGACCGAAAGGACTTTGTGGAGTGCCCGGTCCACATTTTCATTGACAATATGGACATCAATTTTTTGTCTTGGGATCAGTGCGGAGTTATAGAGGATACTATAACCGCTCTGTTTCTGGATTTCTTTCAATACCACCTGAATCTTGACGTTTTTTCTGTCCAAGGTGATACTCTGCCCAAATGAATTGGATCTAGCTTGCAATGAAGCCACAAATAAAAGTGGTATAGCTAAGGACAATTTCATGGAAATTGGTTTAAAAGCATGCGCACATCCCCTGTCAAATAGAGAATTGAGCCGAATTTTTTTATACATTTGTAATCGGTTGTTTAAATTTTACAATGGATTTAACTACAATCGTTTGTCGCAAGACACAGGATCAGGGGCGGGACCAGCGCTCCTGATTTCATGCAAGGCGATAGAGAATAAAATTACTTCATCACGATCACCCTCCTTCCTTTTAGCGTAAAGTGTACATCACCCGATAGTTCCAGAAATTTCAATAGTTTATCCAGCTGCTCAAAGCGGGATACAGTGCCCGAAAAGCGGATGCCACTGAGGTCCGACTGATAGACGATATCTACATCGTACCATCTTCCGAGAGATTCCATAATTTCCCGGAGGGGCGTATTGTCAAAAGCAAACTGTCCATTTTTCCATGCGATAATATAGAATGGATCCACCTCACTCACTTCCAATTCACCATCATCCAGATTCATTTGAGCCATCTGATTTGGTTTGAGCAACAGCGGAGCCTTCCTAGATTTTTTATTTCTCAAACTGATGCTCCCCTCGACTAGTGTCGTTTGTATATGTTTTGAATAGCTATTGATATTAAACTCCGTCCCCAACACTTCAAGTTGCTGATCGCCGGTATTAACAATAAAAGGAAGCCGTTTTCCTCCCGATTGGCGTTTGCTGACCTTGAAGTATGCTTCACCATTAAGCTCGACTATTCTCGCCTTGTTGTTAAAGGATATCGGGTATCTTAACGCCGTCATGGCATTCAGCCATACCTGCGTACCGTCCGGAAGCATAAGATTATATTCGCCCGCGCGAGGCGTGACTATCTTATTGTAGACTGGACTGCCGGTAGGGCGGTCAGTATCTGTGTTGACATAAGATATGGTACCGTCTTTGCCTTTGAGAATCCCAATTTTTCCGACATGGACAATCTGTCCCGTTGGGAGGGTTTCAAGATCTATGGATTTCCCATTTTCAAAAATTATTTTAGCTTTTTCCTGACCCGGAGGGATCGCCGTTTGTGAGGATGTCGCGGTGAGGTTGGCTTGTTTCAGGTTTTTGCTGTCTTGCCGGTGTGTAAGGTATAGCCCTATTATAGAGACGAACACAGCGATCGATGCAGCTAAACCTGCAATCATCTTTAACCTATGTGACCGTATTTTTCTCTCCTTTGTTTGTTGCCGATTTCGGATATATTGATCGAAACGGCTATTCGAGTAGTGGGCTGACGGCAAGATTTGATTTTCTTCGGGCTCATTCCAGTAGGTATCCAGCTCCGGAGCACTATCCCGAGATTCCAGCAGTTTGCTGAGCAGCTCCAGTTCTTCTTTGCTGCAGCGACCCAGATTGAACCGTTCGATCAGATCTTTTAATTGAGCTTTCCCTTCCATAATTAAGCGCTTCTAATTCCATACACGCTCAACTTCGGACAAAGTACCAATCAAAAGAACGATTTTATTAAAAAAAGTATGAATAACAATTTTTCAAGCTTAAAACGAACAAATTTACTTGCCAATGCGATGTGATTGCGAACCGTATTTTTCTTTAGGCCATATAAATCCGAAATTTCCTGATAAGAGTGATTGTCAATCTTATTTTTGATGAAGATCAGCTTTTGTTGTGCAGGCAGCTCCTCCAGGACGTTCATGATAAGCTGCTGTATGTCGTAGTTTTCCATTTGTTGCTGAAAGCTTATCGAAACGTCAGTCCAGTCCTTTCCAAGACTTTCGAGATATTTCGCTTTTACTACTTTTTTTCTGAAAAAAGTAATGGTGAGATGCTTGGAGGCAGTAAATAGAAAAGGAAATATGGCCGCAGGTTCAGAAAGAGCTTGACGGTGCTGATACAATCGGATAAATGTCTCTTGCACGATTTCCTCAGCATCTTCAAGTTGGCTACAGAATTTGAAAACCTTGCTCAAAAGTGTTTTATAGTAACAATTGTAAACCTTTTCGAATATTATACTGTCGCCCGCCTGAAATCGATCGAAATCATCAGAAGTCCATATGATGTCCTCAGCTTTCATAGTAGCAAATGGTCGGTTTTAAAATTCTAAAGTAAGGGCCTTAAGTTTACCTGTCTGTTAAACGAAAGTTACGATATCATTATCTCTTTCGTATGGTTATATTTCAAATATACAAAAAAGACGATAATGAGGACAATTGTTTTAGGTCATCGTCTCGCTCATTATGTACATATAATGCAAGGGATAAGCATAACCTCAAGAAGCATAAATATCCCTATATGCTGCTTCACTTATTTTTTGTACAAAAACGAACCATTTCTGAACAAATCAATACCATAGCCATTTTCCTCTGTAAGTATTTTTGTCTACTGTCCAAACCGCGGGTAAGGATTTAATTATAGGTATTAAGGTCGACTCATGGTCATCGCTAAAGGCTTTTTTACATACGAATCAATGAACAGACAAATGATTTTAAAAAGGGTAACTAAACTTATTTTATTCGTGCTTTGCGTTTTTGCATTGCCGTCCCTCGCTCAAAAAAACAGGAAACAAGACGGGGGGAACACTTCAGATGAAATCTTATTGAAGCCAAAATACGACGGAAATTCTGTGTTGCGTAATCCATTGAACGGATGGGTAATGTATGCTCCGCGTAATGCGGATGAAACCTATTGGGATACGGAGTATTTTGTGCCGGCACTCGGAAAAAAAGTAAAAGTCATTGATTATGCTTCTGCTTGCTATGTACGCACAAGCTGGTCTTCGCTGAATCCGGAGGATGGTGTGTACGCTTGGGACAATCCTGATTCTAAAATCGGAAATCTCATCAAGGGAGCCCAAAAACGGGGACTGCCTATTGCACTTCGGATTGTGGTGGATGGGCGTGACCAAGGTCAAAATACGCCTAAATTTGTATTCGATGCAGGAGCAAGCTACTATTTGGAAGATCAAAAACATCCTGATAGACAAACCCCATACCCTCAGGATCCAATATTCAGAAAATATTATGGCAAATTTATCGCCGCCCTGGCCAACACATTTAATGATCCCGATAAAACTTCGTTTATCGATGCCTATGGCCTGGGAAAATGGGGCGAAGCGCATTATGTAGTCTATGAAGATCCCAAGAAAGCAAGCCCGGAAACTACCGAGACATTAAAAGAAGAAACCATGGACTGGGTAACCGATTTGTACGCCAAAACCTTTACAAAGATTCCCTTAGTCATCAATTATCACCGGTTGGTCGGCCATCCACAAAGCTGGGGAGGGGTTAACCCGAATAGCGAAAGATTACTGGATAAAGTCATTGATAAGGGGTATAGTCTGCGCCAGGATGCGTTCGGTATGACTGGTTATTACCAAGATTGGGAAAAAGATTTTGCCCGTAAATGGAATTTTAAGCGTCCTATTATTATGGAGGGCGGCTGGATTGTCGCTCCGGGTAAACATCGCTACTGGAAAGATCCTAGTGGAAAATATCGGGAAGGGCATGACGAGGATGTAAGAAAAGGAGAATTTGAGATGTCAGCAGAAGCCCATGTAAATATGATGGATTTTAGGGCTGGAGGCGAAACCGAATCATGGTTTAAATCCTTTGAGTTAGTTCAGCGTTTTAACACAGAAGGTGGCTACCGCTTGTTTCCGGATCAAATCAGCTTACCCAAACGCATTAAATCGGGTGCGATAGCCCGTATTGCACACCGTTGGCAGAATATGGGCTGGGGATATTTCCCTAATAACATCCCGCAATGGAATTTCAAATATAAAGTGGCTTTTGCGGTGTTAGATGCCAAAGACAATGTGAAACAGGTTTTTGTGGATCAGGATAGTGATCCGTCGCAGTGGTTGAAAGGCTCTCCAATGCGTTATGAGCTCCGCGCACAAATAGCTGTGCCTGCCGGAAATTATACTTGGGCAGTAGCCATTGTTGATACCACCAAGGATAATAAACCCGCTATTCAGCTAGCCCTCGATCAAAAAGCTACGGCTCAAGGCTGGACCAAACTGTCGGCGTTGCGGGTAAAATAACTGAAACGTTATTCCCTTCAATGCCCTGCAATTAGCACAAACCAATTCAGTTTATGAAACATATACTTTCGATTCTATTGTTTTTTTCGCTGTTCATCACTGTCAACGCCCAACACGGTTCTTACAGCCGTTTCGATAAAGATACACTGGTAATCGGTAATTCATTGATTGAAAGAAAGTTCGTTTGGAACGGTGGTAATATGATTACCCACAGCCTGCTGGATAAGTCTTCGGGCCAGATGTGGTTGAACAGGTTGAAGACACCCGATTTTCAGGTTTCAAAGGAACTTGTAACCCCAGCGACGAACTCTTCATATACTTCTTACGAGGTCGGGGAAACGGCCATCCACCCTACTTATTTAATTGCCGAAATTAATTATTCGCTTGGAAAACTACATATAAAGAAAGCATACCGTATTTACCCAAATAGCCCTGTAATTGCCTGCGATATCTATCTAAAAGGCAATATAGCATCCATTCAGGACGATAAAGCGGGAAATATGGCAGACCGAAAGAATATCGAGTCTACGGAGGATATGGAAGCTGGGCACATGGTGGCTGTATTGGACCAGATCAAATTGGATGGTTTTCACTGGCAGACCAAAATTGTGGAGTTTTTTGACGTTACCGACTGGAACAACAACCTGATTCAGGAAAGAAATATTATTCCCTACCGTAAATCCACATACAGGGGCAATCTGCTTGTCGCCCACAATAACGAAAATAATAAAGGCTTTTTCTTCTTGAAGGAAGCGCCCACATCCAGTGTACAGTTGGCCTATCAGGGGTACGATTTTACGACCGAATTTTCTCATTTTGCGGTGAGTGGATTGGGGCTGACAGCGAGAGATATTAAAGACAATGTATGGACAAAAGCCTATAGTTGCGTGATCGGTGTGTATAGCGGCGGCGAATTGCAACAGCTAACGGCGCTCAGGAGCTACCAAAAGAACATCCGTAGAATGTTGCCACAGCGTGATGAGATGGTCATGATGAATACCTGGGGTGACAGAAGCCAGGATGCTAAAGTAAACGAGCGATTTAGTTTGCTCGAAGTGGAGAAAGCGGCGGCAATGGGTATCTCCCATTTTCAGATAGATGATGGCTGGCAGGTGGGTAAAAGCCCAAATTCGGCCGTCGCGAAAGGTTCCTTCAAGAATATCTGGGATAATCCCAATTACTGGAAACCCGACCCCGTCAAATATCCGAGGGGCTTGTCTCCTGTCGTAAAACGAGGGAAAGAGTTAGGCGTGGAAATCTGCCTCTGGTTTAATCCAAGTGTACAAAACGACTATGCCGACTGGGAAAAAGATGCTGGCGCGCTCATCCAACTGTATAAAGAATATGGCATCCGTACCTTCAAAATAGATGGTTTGGCCATCCCGACCAAGCAATCGGAGGTCAACCTGCGCAGGCTGTTCGATACCGTGTTGGAGAAGACCGACCACCAGGTCGTATTCAACTTAGATGCCACGGCAGGCCGGAGGACAGGCTACTTTACCTTCAACGAATATGGAAATATTTTCCTCGAAAACCGTTATACCGACTGGCAGAATTATTATCCCTACTGGACGCTCAGGAATCTATGGCAACTGGCTAAATATGTTCCGCCAGAAAGACTCCAGGTGGAATTTTTGAATAAATGGCGAAATCAGGATAAATACGGCGATGATATCTTCGCGCCCAAAAAACACGCATTTGAGTATCTCTTCGCCACAACGATGGCGGCGCAGCCTCTGGCATGGTTCGAAGGTACCGGTTTGCCCGAGGAGGCGCTGCACATTAAACATCTAATCAGCGCCTATCAGGAGATCCAGCACGATTTCCATTCGGGGACCATTTTACCCATCGGCGATGAACCTTCCGGCAGGTCCTGGACGGGGTTTCAGTCCATAAAAGGCAAGACTGGTTACTTCATCTTCTACAGGGAAAATACACCGGAAGCTGTCGGTTCAGTAAAAACCTGGCTGCCTGCCGGAACAAAAATAAATTGTACACCCCTGTTTGGGAATGGCAAAGCCATCCGTACGACGGTCAGCAGAAGCGGAACAGTGGACGTAACACTGCCTAAGATCAATGACTTTGTCCTCTACCGGTACGAAATTGTCAAATGAGCGCTTGATATTAGCTGTACACGCTCATTGCATCAATATTATTCAGAGATAAACACACATTATGATAAAGCTTAACAATCTTCATTTCGTATTAACCCTATTTTTTAGCCTGATGGTTGCGGACCTCTGTGCACAGCAGACCATGACCAACGTGTACGGTAGACGTGTACAATCACTAAATGGAAAATGGGACGCCATTGTAGATCTATATGATCAGGGCAAAAAGAACAAAATCTACCTGAACAAAAAGCCGGAAAGCAAAACCGACTTTTATGAATATGCTTTCGAGAACGGCCTTCGGTTAAACGTTCCGTCAGACTGGAACAGTCAGATGCCCGAACTTAAATACTACGAAGGAACCATTTGGTATGCCCGCAGATTTGATGTGGCGAAAGACAGCGGTGGCAGACTGTTTCTATATTTTGGTGCCGTGAGCTACCGTTGCCGTATCTATCTCAACGGTCAGGAAATCGCCCAGCATGAAGGCGGGTTTACACCTTTTCAGGTAGAGATTACAGATGCTGTTAAAGAAAAAAATAACTTTTTGGCTGTCGAGGTGAATAATACCCGGCGGGTAGACGCCATTCCGGCAATGGCCTTTGACTGGTGGAATTATGGTGGGATCACCCGTGATGTGTTCCTGATCCGCACCCCTAGCGTGTTTATCGACGATTATTTTATCCAACTTGATAAAACTGGAGCGGATAAAATCAACGCCAGTGTCAAACTTTCAGAAAAGAAGGCAAATATTCCCGTGACGATCGAAATTCCAGGACTACAACTAAAACAGACCCTGATGACCGATGCCTATGGGGAAATAAAGACGGCATTTGTATCGCAGAAAATTAAGCGTTGGTCACCATCTGCACCAACACTTTATCAGGTGAAGATTTCGAGTCCGGATGATCAGATAGAAGAGGAGATCGGTTTTCGCAATGTTTGGGTCAAAGGAGAGGACGTCTATTTGAACGGCCAGTCTATTTTCTTGAAATCCATCTCCTTTCATGAGGAAATACCACAGCGGAGGGGACGCGCTTTTTCACAGGCAGATGCAGCGATGTTACTTTCAGAAGCGAAAGCCCTGGGCTGTAACATGATCCGGTTGGCGCACTATCCACAAAATGAACATATCGTCAGAATGGCTGAAAAAATGGGATTCTTGTTATGGGAGGAAATCCCGGTATGGCAGGGTATCGATTTTGAGAATGGGGCGACGAAAGAAAAAGCCGCTAAGATGATGCGTGAAATGGTCGCTCGCGACAAAAACCGCTGTGCGCTGACGTTTTGGGGCGTAGCAAACGAAACACAGCCTTCCGAGTCCAGAAATGCGTTTATCAGACATTTGATAGCCACCTGTCGAAGCATGGATACCACCAGGCTCATTACCGCGGCCTTTGATCTGGTGCGTTTCGATAAAGAAAGGCAAATGTTTGTAATGGACGATCCCTTTATTAAAGAATTGGATGTAGTGGCCGTTAATAAATATATGGGCTGGTACCATCCTTGGCCTGTTGCTCCAGATAAAGCCAACTGGGAAGTGGCCAAAGGGCAACCTTTGATCATTTCTGAATTTGGAGGTGAAGCACTGTATGGCAAAACTGGTGATGCGGATGTCGTAAGTTCATGGAGCGAAGATTATCAGGCCACCCTGTACAAAAACAATCTCGAGATGTTTAAGCATATTCCAAACTTGCGTGGCACCTCTCCCTGGGTACTTTTTGACTTCCGTTCGCCTTTCCGTTTTCATCCCACCAATCAGGAAGGCTGGAACCGCAAAGGCTTAATATCGGATCAGGGATACCGCAAGAAGGCCTGGTTTTTAATGAAAGCATATTATGATGGTAAATAAATTCTCCGCTCGTATACTGGAGGTATGGACCTGCTTGTAGACCCTTGCAACAACGCTGCTCTAGTCGTCATTGTGGGTACGTTGATACGCAACATAGCACGACCGAAAGGGTAAAAAATGGAAATAACATCTAAACGAACATACAATGAACTTATATAAACACTTAAAAACAATATGCTTAATAGGGATTTTAGCCTTGGCCAGCTGGTCAAAAGCTCAAGACGTCATCGATTTATCGGGCACCTGGGGTTTCCAGACCGATGTGATGGATTTCCGCCGCGGCTCGCTTTCCCCACGCTATAACCACGTTTTACAAGAAACGATCAAACTTCCGGGGATCACCGATGACTATCAGATCGGGTATAAAAATCCGTACCGATATATTGACCGTTTAACCAGAAAATATGAATACATGGGGCCAGCGTGGTACCAGCGCGATATCGAGATACCCGCCGCATGGAAGGGCAAAAAGATACGTATGTATTTTGAGCGCACGCACTGGTTAAGTTCGATTTATGTCGATACCAAACAAGTGAGCAGCATCGATTATGTGAGCGTGCCGCACGACCACGACCTTACCTCTTTTGTAAAACCCGGAAAAAGGCATCGTATCACGGTATGTATCGACAACAGGTTTCAGTACAATACCCACAAGTGGGACCATGCACATACCGAATTCACACAGATCAACTGGAACGGTATTTTGGGCGATATGAAGCTGATGGCCATAGACCCCGTCTATCTGGAAGACCTCCAGGTGTATCCCAACATAACGGATCAATCCATACGAGTGAGATTACAGATAAATAACGATATCAACAAACAGGTAAAAGGTGAGGCTTCTTTCACTATTGCTGGAACCAACTATAGTCTCCAAGACCAGGTTGTCGTGTCCAGTACGGATTCGGTCACCTTTGTGGAGGCCAATATCCAGCTGGGCAAAAATATCAAATTGTGGGATGAGTTTAACCCAAACCTTTACCGGATTACCTGCCAGCTGAGGACATCCGACGGCAGCAAGACCTATCAGCACGAAAAGACGGTCACATTCGGTATGCGTGAGGTAAAACAAGGGAAAAATCACGTATTGCTCAATAACCGTCCTATCCATCTAAGGGGCAATGTCGAAAATGCGGTGTTCCCAAAAACCGGACATGCTCCATTGGACGATACCTCATGGGAGCGTATTATGCTGCTGCTAAAAGAGTACGGGATGAACCATCTGCGCTTCCATTCCTGGTGTCCACCGGCCGCAGCTTTTCGCATGGCCGATAAACACGGAATTTATTTTGAGGTGGAGATGCCTATGTGGGGCAAAGATGCAGAACCTGACGAAGCACGGTACAACTTCTTCCGTAGAGAGATGAAAGCCATCTTAAAAGAGTACGGCAATCATCCCTCCTTTGTTTTGTATTGCAATGGCAATGAAATCACCGGCAACTTCGACTTTATCGAAGAGCTGACTGCCGCGGGCAGAAAAGCAGACCCACGCCATTTATATAGCGGCTCTACGGCCAGAACGCGGGTAAAATCAGACCAGTATTACGTGTCACAGCAGACCAACAAAGGACCGGTAAAAGTATACGAAGGTCTGCCCAATACCGACTGGGATAAGAATATAGAATCTGATGTAGATGTGCCTGTACTTTCGCACGAATCGGGGCAGCGATGTATTTACCCCAATTTTGATGAGATTACAAAGTATGAAAACAGTCCCGTCGAAGCGCGCAATTTTGAAGTGTTCAGGGAGCTGCTCCAAAAAAATGGCATGCTTGACCAAGCGAAGGATTTTTACAGGGCATCGGGCGCACTGACGGTACTCGAGTACAAGGCCGTGATCGAAGCGCTGCTACGTTCTGGCAAGTCTGCAGGCTTCCAGCTTTTGTCGTTGAACGATTTTCCGGGGCAGGGTTATGCACCTGTGGGTATCTTTGATCCTTTTTGGGATTCCAAAGGCCTCGTTACTGCCCAAAAATTCAGGGAGTTCTGTGCCCCGACGGTTGTTCTGCTGCGTTATGCCAAAAGCAGCTATTTCGATACCGAAACTTTTAAGGCCAAAGCCGAGGTGTATAATTTTAGCAATTCCGCTCTTAAAAATGCCAAAATTAAATGGTGGTTGACCGATACCAGCGGCAAAGTGCTGAAAAAAGGAAACCTGAAAAGGCAGACCATTGCCAATGAGCAGGTATCGCCAGCCGGCGACTTTGAGATACCCTTGAAAAATATAAGCAGCCAAAAGGTTACCGTACATCTCGCCATCAATGATAGCATTAAAAATAGCTGGGACATCTGGGTATATCCGGCTCATCAGAATTTGATGCGGTCCACCGATCAGGTGCTATACAGCAGTGTTTATGATGAGGCGGCCAGAAAACAGCTCGCTCAGGGAAAGACAGTCGTGCTTTATCCATCGCCCGATCACGTAAAGGGACGGAAGTCGATGTTTCACAATCATTTCTGGAACCCCATCATGTTTGCCTGGGCACCCATGACCATTGGCAACCTGATTCATCACGAGCAGGGCATGTTCAAGAATTTCAACACTTCATACCATACCGATTGGCAATGGTGGGATATCCTTAATCATGCAAAAGTGATCGAAATGCAAAATACGCCACAGAAGCTGCGTCCATTTATACAGGTAATCGATAGTTATGATAGCAACCAAAAGTTAGGTATTGGCTTCGAAGCCAGAGTGAACGGTGGAAAATTATTGGTGCTGGCATTAGATACCAAGACGGACATCGCTAAGCGGCCGGCCACACAACAATTGTTGTACAGTATCGACAATTACGTGAAAAGTGATAAGTTTTCACCACAGGTGCCTTTGGACGAAACTTTTATCCAGTCATTTTTAACAAATTAAGAAAGATATAAGAGATGCAGAGAATAATCCTATCGGGCCTGCTGCTGTTCTTGGGCCAGACACTGACTGCGCAGGAAGTGATCTTACAAGAGAAAGCACAGCTCTCACAGGTATATAAAAAGGCTATTGAGTCCGAAAATGTATTATCCATGAACGACCTGGACGTAGAATCTGGCTATGTGCTTTATCAGGCCGGGATAGAGACCAGCACGGGGGAGGAAGAGCTGGAATTGGAAAACGTACGCGATTATGCAGCAGTATACATAGATGGCAAGCTGCAGGGCACCATCACGGATACCAAAAAAAGGCTGAAGATACAAGCACTGCCGGGCAGACACCAGCTTCAGTTGTATGTAGAGAACATTGGAAGGATAACCTATGGCCCCGAAATTACGGATAATGCCAAAGGTTTGTTTGGCGCCGTTACATTAGCGGGAAACGAAGTCAGGAATTGGAAAATGATACCGCTAAATGTGCGTGACTGCCCAATACAGGATCTGGTTTTTGAACAGCGAACAGCGGATGATACCCCCGGTTTTTACCGGGGACAATTTGAGGTCAACCAACCCGACAATATCTATCTGGATATGACTGGGTGGGGAATGGGAGAGGTGTGGTTAAATCGCCGCTATTTAGGTTCGTACTGGGAAGAAGAGAAACAGAAGTCGCTATCGATCTCTTCGGAAGATTTGATCCCCGGCAAAAACGAAGTCGTTATCTTCGAACTGAAAAACAATCAGCAAAAAACCATAAGTCTATCCACAGCGCCTGTCTTTAAATAGCCCAAGGGCGTTAGGATATCTGGAAAAAATAGCCGCGACAGTTTATTTTTAAGGTTATTATAGTATTTTCAGGCAATGAAAAAGACCAGCCGTTTGCATACCGTTTTCAGACAGCAAACCTGGATATAGTGCGAATGTATGGCGGCCTTTGATTTCCCTTTTAGCACGGAGAAATCGGCGGCGGTAATTTAAATAGTTTTTAAAGCATCGGTTAAATGAAAAAATTCGGTCTGCTAATTTGTGTCATCACTTTTTTCTGGCAATATGTTCTCGCTATCGACGTCTCGCGATACAGATTTCATCTTATGCCCGAAACTTCCTATTATGGAGGTATCCAAAGTATCGCAAAAGATAGCCTTGGCCGGATTTGGTACACTGGCCCGGATGCGCTTTTCATGTACGATGGCAATAGTTTTTATCAGTTAAATGATATCGTTTCGGCCATTAAGCCAATGCAGAAATGGGGGTATGGTTCGTTGATCCGAGACAAAAATGGAAACCTATTTTTAGCTTCGGGCTATGGTTTATTAAAGTTCAATTACGAACGCTTTTCTTTTGATGTCGCCGTACCCGGGAAGATCCGCTCTTTCTGTTTAAATAGCGACGGCAAACTTTATATGCTCTCTGACGACAAGGTGTTGAGCTATGATCCACAAAATGGACATTCTGAAGGCTTCCCATTGCCCACCGACAAGTCTTTTCATACCATATTGAGTGCAAAAGGTCACGTTTTTTTAACGCAGGGAGCCATTGTAAACAAAGTCGAAATGACCAAAAAACGTGTATCCCGCTTCGCGGATTTTGGCGGTTCAAATCAGGTAAACGATATCCTTGAGTTCCGCGGGTTGCTTTATTTTTTAACGCAGCGGGGCGGTATTCATGTAACCGATTTGACAGGAACGTTAAAACAGAAAATCCCGGTGATTGTCGCGCAAAATCAGTCCGTTTTGTCTAAAAAGCTATACTTGGACCCAACAGGGGTCATATGGGTGGCTACGCAGGCCGGCCTTTTCCTTTATAGCCCAGATAACCGCAGTAGCAGCTTTTTGCAGATGAATCTCAATGATGCTTTTTCATTGCCCAACAACTCGATCTGGACGATTTATGGGGACCCCGACCAAGGGGCGTGGATAGGCACCTATGGTGGCAAAATCGCCTACTGCTCTCTCTATGACGCAAGGGTGCGCTATTTTAATCCCAGTCCCGGTGGACTTAATCATCCTATAGTGAGTAGTTTTCAGGAAGATCATTTGGGAAATATATGGATCGGTACAGAAGGTGGCAACCTCAATTATTGGAATAGAAAAAACGATCAATTTAGCCGGCCTCTAAGATCGCAGGGCATCTCGTCAAATGCGAATATGATCAAACGCCTTAAGTTTGACGCAACAGACAGGCACTTGTTCATATCAGCTTATAATGGAGGAATCGTTATCTATGACCCGGACAACAATAGGTTCAGCAGCTTCAATTTCCTTTCTCCCGAAAGCCAGCAACCGTTGACTGTGTACGATTTTGTACAGGACAATACAGGTACATGGTGGATGACAGATCCTGATAAACCGTTTATATATCGAAAACAACCGCGAGGTGGCATAGAGATGGTAAAAGTTGTCGGTGTGCATGGCGAAAAATTAAATCTGGAGGTTGAATCACTGTACCTTAATGAACAAAATCAGCTTTGTCTGATCAGCCATCAGGGCTTTTTTGTGGTGGATACCCGCAGCTTAAAAGTATTAAAGCGCTATATGGTAAAAGACACCGCCTATTCTGCTAACTATCTGTGCAGCTACGCCCTTACCTCTGGTGGCGACGTCTGGCTCGGAACCCTGGGAAAAGGTGTCAATGTGCTCAGGAAAGACGGCACCTACACCAACTACAGTGCTGCCAACGGTTTTCCGGCGAAGATGGTATTTGGCATACTGGAGGATAACAATACCAAAAACGTTTGGTTGAGTACCAGCGAAGGCCTTTATTATTTCGATCAGAAGGGAAATAAATTTGAAAAAGCCAGATTTTATCAGGAAAATAACATTGGCTCATTCTATATCCATGCGGCCTACAAAACATCAAAGGGCGAAATGCTGTTTGGTGGCACCAACGGTTTTGTGCTTTTCGACCCGGCATACCTTAATAAAAATCTGCAGCGTCCTAGGGTGTTTTTCACAGCATTTTTAGTGAACAATAAGCTGGTGACACCGCGCGACGAACCATCCGTTTTGTCAAAAGATATCGGCAGCCTATCCAACCAAAAAGAACAGATAAGGCTTTCGAGCAGTCAGTCCAATGTAGAAATCAGGTTTTCGGCCAACAGCTATCTATCGGCCGATAAAAACCAATTTGCATACCGCATGCTGGGACTCGGCGACGAATGGCAGATTAGTCACGCCAATCAAAAATCCGTACAGTTTCTCAATCTTCCGGGCGGCGATTATACATTCGAGATCAAGGCCTCCAACAACGATGGATTGTGGGGCGACCAGATATCAAGGCTATATATCCACGTTGATCCTCCATTCTTCCTGTCATGGTGGGCCTATTGTTTTTATGTGGCCCTGGCTCTAGCCCTGCTGTTTTTCATTACCCGATATTACACCAATAAAAAAGTATTCAAAGAAAGACTCGCACTGGAGAGTTTAAAGGAACAGAATATGCGGGAACTGAACCAGGCCCGAACGGATTTCTTTACCAATATCTCGCACGATTTAAAAACACCGTTAACGCTGGTGTTGCAGCCGCTCAAACAACTTAAGGAGACCGTAGTCAACAACGATGCTGCAGTGGGATATATGGATCTGATCGAGAAAAATGTATCCAGGATACAGCGGATGATCAGCCAGCTGCTGCGTTTTCGAGAAATTGAAAGCCAAAAAATTACGCTCAATCCACAGGCTGGTGATTTTATCAATTTTGTAAGGGATATCTTCGGTCTTTTTGAACTATATGCCAATAAAAAAGGTATCGAGACCAACCTTGCCGCACATAAAGACAGTTTATATGTGGCGTTTGATTATGACATCATCGAAAAGATCCTGACCAACCTGTTTTCCAATGCACTCAAATATACGCCAGACAACGGCTATGTGGGGGTACGCATCTATTCTGCGACCGAAGAAGAAAAATTGCGGTTTTCATCGGCGGATCTACAGGAGACAGAATACATTTCGGTCGAAGTCTTAAACACCGGAGACGGCTTTTCCGAAGCACAGATTGCCACATTGTTTACCTCTTTCAACCGCCTGTCGTCCCAAAGACCTACTTTTGAAGAAAGTTCCGGGCTCGGTCTTGCCATTGTAAAAGAACTGGTGGATGTGCTGGGCGGAAAAATATGGATGGTCAACAAAGCCGATAAAATTTCGTTTACCATATCATTGCCCTTGAAGAAACAAACCGGATCGGGGGATATGCAGTCAAATGTGTACGATTATACCGTTTCCGAAATTGACGATATCATTATGCAGGATACGGCAGAACCCGAAAAAGGCTTTATGAATATCAAAAAGACAGACAATATCCTGCTCATCGAAGATGACCCACAGTTGCGCGCTTACCTGGAGCAAAGGCTGGGTGAAAAATACAACGTATATACGGCCAGCGACGGCACTGAGGGCTTGACCAAAGCCGAGAAGATCTATCCGCAATTGATCATTACTGACCTGATTATGCCAAACCGTAATGGCCTGGACGTTTGCCGGAGCTTAAGGCAAAATTTTAAGACCAGCCATATTCCCATTATTATGATATCCGGGACAGGAGACGATAACCAGAATAAAATAAAAGCATTAGAATACGGTGCTAACGTCTTTATAGATAAACCGTTTAATGTCGATTATCTATTGCAGCAAACCGAAACTATCCTAAGAACCCAGCAAGAACTGAAAGAAAAATATAGTAAGCATTTTCAGGTAGACCCTTCAAAGGTTACCGTGACCTCCATGGACGAGGAGCTACTAATTAAGGCTATCAAGGTCATCGAGGAAAATATTGATAATGCCAATTATTCTGTCGAAGACTTTGTGTCCGATATGAATGTAGGCAGGACCATACTCTACCAAAAGATACATGATATCGTGGGCATGTCCATCAAAGAGTTTATTTTGAATATGCGTTTGAAAAGAAGTGCCTATCTATTGGAGAAATCAGATCTGACCGTGGCAGAGGTTGCCTATCAGACCGGCTTTAACAATGCGAAATACTTCAGTGTATGTTTCAAAAAACAGTTTGAAGTGAGTCCTTCCGAGTTTAAGAAAAAAGTCGCCGCCGGCGGGAGCAGAAAATAGAGCACCTGCGCCGCTGACTTAGGCTGCTGCCGTTGTGCAATCCCGCATAGCGGCAGCCTAAGTCTAGGTATAAATCCCCAAATCGAGTATAAAAAAACACACTTTATCTGCCTTGTAGGGCAGAAAACGCATGTTTTTGTCTTATGTACAAAATCGAACCATTTTCGTACAAAAACGAACCCCATTAACCAGTCATGACTTTAGTTTTGTGTTAACCAATTAAAAAAAACAAACATGGATATGGAAAATAGTTATGACCGGGTGAATACCTGAAGGAGGGATAACCAAAACTTTATGGACCTGCCCTTGCCACGGAGCAGGCTTTTACGTTACCGGATATTGTCTAAAAACGAAGTTAAACCAAAAAAATGCAAACCTATTGAAGGAAAACCATTTCAAGCTTATTGTCTTTACGGGAAGGGAAAGTAAAGAACGACAATGTGAATTTTCAAACTAACCAATATAAATCAATGATAAAAGAATTACATATCAGGCTCAACAGCTGGTTAATGATTGTCGCCATATTGTTCGTGGCCACAAATTACGGTTATACGCAGACAAAAGATCAAATTACAGTTAAGGGAAAAGTTACCGATGAAGCAGGAGAAGGGTTGATGGGAGTTTCGGTAACGGTCAAAGGTGCCAAGAATACTGTGCAGACAGATGCAAGTGGTCTTTATGTCCTCCAGGCACCAGCAGCCGCTACCTTAGTGTTTACTTATGTGGGTTTCGATAACCAGGAAGCGAAGGTCAATCCATCAGGAATAATGAACGTTAAAATGACCGGAAACAAGGTGCTGGACCAGGTCGTGGTGATAGGTTATGGTACCGCCAAAAAAAAGGATCTGACAGGAGGGCTGGCCGTCGTCGGAAAAGAACAGCTCGGCATGGTTTCCACACCCAACCTGATGGACCGCTTAGTAGGTCAGGTGGCCGGCTTCTCCATTACGACCGCCGAAGCAGCCCCCGGCGCATCACAAACGTTGCTGATACGCGGTGAAAACTCCTTATCCGCAAATAACAGCCCATTGATTATTCTGGATGGGATTCCCTATAGCGGTTCCTTGGCAGACATCGATCCCAATAACGTCGAAAGCCTCTCTATCTTGAAGGACGCCTCTGCCGCGGCGATTTATGGTTCACGTGCATCAAACGGGGTGATCCTCATACAAACCAAGCGAGGAGCCCTCGGCAAAGCTCAGGTGAACTATAAAGGTACCGCCGGTATGGCCGAACCTATGCAACAGATCAATGTAATGGGACCGAATGAGTATATCCGCTTTCAGCAGGATATCGCCCGTATCAGACAGGGATATACAGGCGCCTTGCTGGATCCTATCGCCGGCGATATCATTAGTGTAACAGAGCGCGGCAACTATGCCAAAGGTATTACCCACAACTGGCAGGACTACGTCTTCAGGAAAGCTTTCACCATGGATCATCAGCTAAGTATTTCCGGAGGTACCGAAAATACGAAATATATGGCCGCGCTGGCCGCGCTGGATCAGGAAGGCGTCGTCTACAACTCCCGTTTGTCGCGACTGAATATTACAACCAATGTAGATCAGACGTTCAACAAATGGCTGACCACCGGCGTCGGCTTGCAATATACCCGAAAAAGCGATGGCGGAATCACGCCAAATCTGGAACATGCCATTAAACAAAGCCCCTATGGCAGTTATAAAGACGAATCCGGAAATTATGTGCCCGAACCGATGGAGTACTCCTTAATCGTAAACCCTATGCGCAACGTCAATGGTATACAAGATAGGTACAACAACAATTTCTTCCTTTCAGGATATGCCAACATTTTATTGCCGATAGAAGGTCTATCGTTACGGTCAAACTTTGGCTATAATTATCGCAACGGGTTTACGGGTACCTATTACGGGCGTGATACCTTCGAAGGTAGGGACCAAGGTACCCAGGCTGGGGGCAGTGCGTCCATCAACAATTCTAATTATAATGATTATACCTGGGAGAACCTGCTCAAATACGAACGTCAGCTAGGCGATCACCGTTTGGACGTGACTGGTTTGTTCAGTATGCAAAAAACCAAGAGTTGGTCCACAGGCCAGAGCGGAGCAGGATTTGTCACTGATGATACCGAGTACTTTATGATAGGATCGGCAAGCCGTCTTGTTTCCAATAGTGCTTCATTGTCCGAAACAGCTATGTTGTCGTATATGGGCAGAATCAACTACGGTTACAAAGGTAAGTACCTATTGACTTTAACTGGACGTACCGATGGCGCTTCGGTGTTTGGTATCAACAATAAGTACGCGTTTTTTCCTGTCGCTGCAGCAGCTTGGCAAATTGGGGAGGAGGACTTCCTGAAAGATAAGGTAAAATGGCTGGATATGCTGAAGGTGCGCCTTTCTTACGGGGCCAACGGTAATCAGGCGATTACGCCGTACAGGACTTTGGATCGCCTATATTCCAATGTGAAATATATCTGGGGCGATGACGGAACGGCCGTCACCACAGCCTACTTAGCGGGAGATGGTGTCGGCAATCCCAATCTGAAATGGGAGACGACCTACTCGACCAACCTTGGTCTGGATTTTCAGCTGTTTAAAAACAGATTGAGCGGAACCATCGACGCCTATCTTTCCAAGACCAGAGATCTGTTGATGACCCGTACTGTTCCTATCATGAACGGATACAATAGAATCTGGGACAATATTGGAGCAACGCAGAATAAAGGCCTTGAGGTAACCTTAAATTCAACAAATATTAAAGGCGAAAACTTTCAGTGGAATTCTACAGCCGTGTTTTCATTAAACAGAGACAAGATCGTGGAATTGAGAGGCGATGGCATTGATGATGTTGCCAACAACTGGTTTATCGGTAAGCCATTAAGGGTATTTTACGATTATAAGATGATCGGTGTTTGGCAAAATGGAGAAACCATTCCGGTTGAAGGTGCAGCACCCGGAGCAGCCAAACTCTACGACCGCGATGGTAATAATAAGATTGAGCCCAGCGACCGGGTAGTGATAGGATCCAAAAATCCGCGCTATACCGCGTCTTTGGCCAACAGGCTGTCGTACAAAAACTTTTATGCATCGGCTTTGGTGACAGGAGTTTTTGGCGTATGGCGCGATGACCATATGGCCAATCTGGGGTCCTGGACTTTCGGAATTACCAATTATGTACATGATGCCAACTATTGGACACCCGAAAATCCGCATGCTACGATCGTTTCGCCGGGTTATCTCAACCCATTGGGGCATGGCTATTACAAAAAAGTGAATTATGTGCAGGTGAAAAACATTACGTTTGGCTACAAGTTGCCGCACAATATAGCCAAAAAAGTAGGCGTAAGCGGTATTGACATCAATGCCAGTGTCAACAATCTGAACACTTTTTCCAATATCAGAGAAGTGCTAAACTACGACAACACCTGGATGGCCTCTTACCCTACGGCCCGTTCCTATATGTTTGGCCTAAATGTAAACTTCTAATTTAATACGACATGAAAATGAAAAATATTATTACAACAAGTTTGGCGCTTATCGTATTGTTATCATTGGGCGGCTGTAAGAATTATCTGGATGAAAATTTGAAAACTGAATTGGCACCATCCAACACCTATACCAGCACCTATGGTTTCGAAGTGGGGAGCGCGGGTTTATATGCCCTGACCCGTTCAGAGTATAATACCTATGGTGAAGGTGGAGCTTTTATCCACAATGGTGCTTGTCCATACGAAGCGCTGCAGGTGGCCACAGATATAGCCGATGCCATTAATAGCGACGGTTCGTTGACCGCTTTTGCCAACCTTACTCTGACTGCCTCTGAGCGGTTTGTGGGTACTTATTGGAATTGGGCTTACAATTTGATATCATCGGCCAATCTTATGTTGGTCTATTCCGAAAAGAATACCAACTGGGATAGCCCGTCCGACAAAGCACGTTTTCAGGCAGAAGCACGTTTTTTTAGGGCATACGCTTACCGTACCTTGGTCTACCTCTACGGCGATGTGCCCTATGTCGAGACAATTTTGTATGATTTTCAGCTTAATTTTACCCGCACACCCAAAGCCGAGGTGATCGGCCATATGGTCGAAGATCTAAAGTTTGCTGTAGATAATTTACCCGAAAATCCCGATGCGGTGAAGGAAGGGAAACTGACCAAATGGGCAGCAAGCCATCTCTTAAGCGAAATCTACCTGTTGCAGGGCAATCCTGCGGAAGCGGAAAAGGCAGCGTTGGCAGTAATCAATAGTGGTTATTACAATCTTATGAAAAATAGATATGGCGTGAATGGATCCAAGCCCGGCGACGTATTTAGTGACCTGTTTCTCGAAAATAACCAGAATAGAAAAAGCGGCAACAAAGAAAGTATATGGGTATTGCAATTTCAGTTTAATACCATTGGTGGCGGAACCAATTCTGATGACTGGACCCGTAGAGCCTGGATACCTAACTACTCGTCGATCACAGGGTTTGTGCTGGCCGATACCTTGGGCGGCAGAGGTATTGCACAGCTGGTGCCCATGAAATGGTGGGTAGGTACCAATGGTACCAATGCCACAGGCAATGTAGCCGGTATTTTCGAAGCCAATGATATGCGTAATTCGGGCTACAATATCAAACGCAACTGGTATTACAATAACGCCAACGAGACTTCACTTTATGGCAAAAAAGCAAATATTACCGAACAGACCTGGTTTACGACAAAAACACTGTTTCCGGCGATCACAAAATTCTTTTATGGCCGTCCAGAAAATTTAAGCTTGACGGGCAGTTACAAAGACCGTATGAAGTTCCGTCTGGCCGAAACCTATTTATTGCTTGCCGAAGCTTATCTAGGGCAAAATATGCCTGACAAAGCAGCGCAGGCCGTAAACGAGGTACGGAAAAGAGCCGGAACTTCGGAGATAACTGCCGCACAAATGAATATGGATTTCTTACTCGATGAGCGTATCCGTGAACTGGTGGGAGAAGAAAGCCGAAGGTTTACACTGGTGCGTACCAATAAATTGGTGGAACGTGTCAAAAAGTACAATAATGCAATTAAGGATAAGATCACGGACAATAACGTCTTGTGGCCGATTCCACAGGTAATCCGGGATGCAAATACAGGAGCACCATTCCCTCAAAATCCTGGTTACAATTAAATCAGCTCAGGAAGCTGTTCAAAAAAAGCAATAGCCATTTTGGGCAGCTTCGACATCTGATCACGAAATACAGTCAGGGTTGGTTAGGCGCTCAATAACGCTACCAGCATAATGGATAACCGTCAGTAAACTAATAAACAGATGAAAATAATCAAACATATATATAAAACCCTACTTTTTGTAAGCTTTGTCTTCTGCCTGTCGTCCTGCAAGAAGGGAGTTCAGGATATACCAAAAGTAGAGGAAACGATGACGCTTCAGGCTTCGTCAGATAGCATTGCCCTGGACGGGGATCATCTTAACAAAGATATTGTCACCTTTAGCTGGACGCCGGCACGCACACAGTCCGATGATCATCTGATAAGTTACACCACCGCTTTAGATGTGGTGGGCAACAATTTTGGTACCGGTACAGCTATATTTAATTATGAAGACGATAACGTATTCAGCAGGAGCTTCACTTCCGAGCAGCTGCAGAACTGGGCCAACGAAAAATGGGGTATACCTACAAATAAAAGCTTTACGCTCGAGTTTAGGGTTGTCGCGCAGTGGGAAGGTGGGGGCAGCTTTGAAGCACCAGAAGTTAGAACGGTCAGAGTGGCTGTTACTCCGATTAAAACCGTAGTGTTTGATGCCGACAAAGTGTTTTTGGGCGGCAGTGCCGTGGGGGTAAGCCGCGTTGAGATGCCAAAAACGTTGGAAAACCTCGATCAGTATGCGTATGTGTTGAACTTGCAGCCGGGAGAACTGGAGATTCCGGTGGAATTTAACGGCGAGACCAATTACGTCGTGGCCACAGATGGAAGCGATGTGCTCCAGGATGGAAACCCTGTCGGCATCAAGATGAGAGAAAATGTATTCTCCTGGAAAATAGAAACTGCGGGGCAGTACCGTGTTGTGGTCAACATGCAGAAGGCCACGGCAACCATCTATTCGCCAGCGACAGCGCTTGCACCAAAGACAGTGACATGGACAGGAGACGCTCCGTATACGACCACCGTCACCGATCTATGGATGCATGGCAGTATTAATGGCTGGGGTACACCGTTAAAAATGGATTGTACGGTCAGTCTGGCCGATCCGCAGGTGCTGGTCTATACTGGGGGGAAAGTCGGCACGACCAAGTTTATCGTAACCGGAGATAATAGTAACAATAAAAATCTAGCTTACGCTTTCAGTGCTCCGCTTACATCTGCCGGTGCAGCCCAGACCTTGTCGCTTACGTTGGGCAAAGTAGCTGAATTGGGGGGCGGCACTGCCAGCGCAAACCGAAATTCGTATTTCACCATTCCGGCCACGACCAATGTGCTGATTTTTGATTTAAGAAATATGACGATCCTGGCCTTAAAGCGATGAGTGAACTGATGGTGTAAAAAAGAGCATAAATTAACTTTAACATTTCTAAAAGTGAAGAATATAAAATATAAAATAGCCTGTCTTAAAACAATCGCTGTCGTGTTGTGTCTTTTAGCGGTTGCCTGTAAGAAAAGCGATACTGACCAAGAAAAGGACATACAGGGCACCTTGGTGAAACCCAGTTACAACAGAAGTTCCATTTTTCGCAACCCGTTAAACGGCTGGGTCATGTACGCTTCTGCGTCCGGCACGCCATCCTATTGGGACACGCAGTTTTATGTGCCGGATTTGGGTAAGACCGTCAAAGCCATTGATTATGCGTCTGCCTGCTATATTCGTACCAGCTGGCGCACCTTTAATCCTGCAGATGGTGTGTATGCCTGGAGAGATCCGGGTACAGCCTTATACAAAATGATCAAGGGTGCACAAGAGAAAGGATTGCCGATTGCTTTCCGCATCGTCGTTGATGGTCGGGACCAAGGGGCAAATACGCCACAGTTTGTGTTTGATGCAGGCGCTAAGTATTATATTGCCAATACATCATACCCTGACAGAAAAACACCCGTATTACAAGACCCTATTTTTAGGAAGTATTACGCAAAGCTGATAGAAGAGCTGGCAAAGGACTTTAACGATCTAAATAAAACTTCGTTTATTGACGCGTATGGACTCGGGCTATGGGGAGAGGGACACAGTGTCATTTATGAGGACTTAGATCACCCTTCTGGCCAGAATATTGAAGTCATCAAAGAAGAAGTCATCGACTGGATTTCCGATGTTTATACAAAAAACTTTACCAAGGTGCCTTTACTGATCAATTACCATCGTGTAGTCGGCGATCCTGCAGGAGACGGAGCACCAAACCCCAACTCCGAGAAGCTGTTGACTAAAATGATTAACAAAGGCTACAGCTTGCGTCAGGACGCTTTTGGAATGACGGCTTATTACCAAAGTTGGGAGAAAAATTTTGCCAAAGCCTGGAATTTTAAACGTCCGATTATCATGGAGGGCGGCTGGATCACAACAGGCACGCACCGTTATTGGATCGATCCGAGCGGAAAATACAGAGAGGGCCATCCCGAAGATGTGAGGCAGGGTGAATTTGATGCTTCCCTAGAGGCAGGGGTAAATATGATGGATTTCCGCATCGGCGAGATTGAAAGCTGGTTTACCAAATCTTTCTCTTTGTGTCAGCGTTTCATTTCCGAAGGGGGCTATCGTTTATATCCCGACCGGGTATATTTACCGGAAAAAGTGAACGCCGGAACAGAAACGACCATTACCCATCGTTGGAGAAATATGGGCTGGGGTTATTTCCCGAATAATATCCCCCAATGGAACTATAAATATAAAGTAGCTTTTGCCTTATTGGATGAAGCGAATAATGTGAAAAAAGTTTTTGTGGATGACAATGGTGAGCCCTCCACCTGGCTCAAAAATAATCCCATATCATACGAACTGAAAGTTAACCTGGGTGTACCCGCAGGAAAATATACCTGGGCCGTAGCTATTGTAGATACGACAAATGGTGATCAGCCGGGAATAAAGCTTGCGGTCAATGGTGATCTCACCAGCAGTGGGTGGTTGAAATTATTGGATGTACAAGTCCAATAAAAAGTGCCCAGCGGCCATCATCAAACAGCCACCAACTCATCATTGGTGGCTGTTGTTTTTTGTACAGTAATTTGTTTATTTCCTATCGTTTCCTCTTTCATGTTTCGTCATTCAAAGTTTTAAAGACGATTGGATCTACTGTACTGCGCAATTTTATGTTAATCCTTTCAGCTGAATAATCTATTTTTTCGTGGATGATTGGCACGGCAGTCGAAGGGAGTTGTATAGCTTGTTGAGAAGATTATCCTCCATTTGATTTAGTCAACACTTTAGTTTATATTTGGGTAATCAATTTATGAACCACAAATTTTTAATTCTTTAAAACGTGCTTAATGCCTGTTTAATATAAGTTGAATATTTTTGCGATTGACTAAGAAAAACCATGAGTGATACGAAAGAAATATTTTTACTCAATGTACGGCTCAGAGAAGGGGATCATTACGCCTTTATGGAAGCTTATGAGAAGTACAATAAAGGAATATATCACTTTGTCAAAAGGTTTATTCAAGATGCAGATACAATCGACGACATTATTCACGATGCGTTTCTTAATCTGTGGAAATACAGATCCAATATCAAAAACAACCTGTCTTTACAAGCTTACCTTTATCGAATTTCAAGAAATATCATATTCAAGCATCTGAAGGAAAAAATGAGGGCTGCTGAAGCTATCCTTGAAACTGCAAATACCAATCAGCCTTTCGATAATTCTCCACCTGCTGATTATTCTCTAGAAAGCAATGAATACAATAGGATCTATGAGCTGGCTATCGATCAATTGCCGCCGCAGCGCAAGCGTATTTTTATCATGTCTAGAGAGGAAGGACTGAGTTATAAGGAAATTGCCGACCATTTGAAAATTTCACCCAACACTGTAAAAGAACATATGTCCTTGGCACTGAAGACAATTCGCGAATATATTGCCAAGGACCATGGTATAATCTATGCGCTTCTTTTTATCTATACTGTAGGCCGTTGAGATCCTGCAATCACTATCAAAGTGTTTTGTCTGCCAAATTAATCCTAATCTTACTTTCTTAAAGTCTTATGATCTGATCCATACTAGACAGTTCATGATTTCAGTAAAAATTAGTTGATTTTAAACGTAGCAATTACTGGGAAATGGTCTGACTCCTTATTTGCCCAGGTGTATACAGCATATGCTTGCGGACTGATAGCATCAATAGGTGCATACAGCAAATAGTCTATTGTTCGGTTTGCACCAGTAGTTGGAAAAGTGAATTGATTACAGTTCCCATTTAAACAGCCGACTGAAAAGTATTTACGCAAGATATTCATGGGATTGGAATTAGGAAGACAATTAAAATCAGCTCCCACAATAACAGGTTTGTCAAAAGATTTTGCTAATGTTACAAAGTCAGCTGCTTGTTTGAGTCTGTTTCTCTCGTCACTTAAATGATCAAAATGGGTGCTGACGAAATAAAATGCTTTGTTATTTTTTTCAACCAGGATTCTTGCAACCGATCTGCGCTCTCCTCCTAATGCAGGATCTACTTCCAGATTATAGGCTGCCCGTTCTTTGATAGGCAATTTGCTCAGTATCGCATCTCCATATTCACCGTTCTGTACATTGATAGCTTTGGCAAAAAAATAGTCCATTCCAGTTAACGAGGCAAGCTCCTTAGCAATATCGCCATTGCTTTTATTCCGGTCTGTAAATTTGTCAACCTCCTGCAATGCCAGAAGGTCAGGGTCAGCACGTTTTATGACGTCTGCGATCAAGTTTAGATCGGGGATCCCGCCATTTCGGGCTCCATAAATATTGTAGGTCATCACTTTTACTGTGGTTTCCTTTTTTTCTGGTCCAGGTGACGGAAGATCGGATGGACTTTTGCTGCATGCAAAGCAGATTATTGTCAAGCACGACAGTATATAATATCTCATTGGACGAATATTTTAACAAAACTGCTCCAACCTTTAGCGGAGCAGTTTTAAGTGATGAATTAAAAAGCCTCAAGTTCTGCAATAGCAGTGGTGTCGCCATTGCCGGCGCTGTTAAGTACTGTAACTTTAAAATATTTGGCGTTAGTACTTTTCTCAAAATACATGGTCGCTGCCGTTTCATCAGAAGAGGCTGCGATGATAAAAATTCCCGCACTGCTCCAGTTCTGGCCGTCTATGCTGGTTTCGATTTGCACAGTCTTAGGAAACAGGTAAGCGTTGTTAGCACCTGTTCTGCCGTATAGTTTTACGCCATGAAGCGGATGTTCATTAGCCATGGCAATTGTCACATGGTGAGGATGTGTCGGACGCCAACCGTTTACTCGTCTATATGTGGAAAGCCAACATGTGGCTTTATCCCCGTCGATACAATAGGGTGCCCTTCCTCCGATAGCATCATAATCATCGTCTGAGAAGTCGATTATTTTCCAGCCCGCTAATGGGATGGAGGGGAAGGGGTTGCTTTCATATACACCATTTACAATAAAGTACGTCGTCTCTAATCCTTTTGTAATCGGTAATTCTGGTGACACACTCTTAATACTTATAGGAATGAGATAGGCTTTTGTGCCGCCCAATTTTATCGCATTTATCCGAAGTTTTGCCGAATTGCTGCCTCCGAAATTTCGGTCAATTTGTACCGTTGGATTTTCAAGCGCATAACTTCCGCTAGGCGGTAGCTCATAGCTGCTGTTATTTTGGTTATTGTATTCGGCCACTTTGCTCGCATCGACAAACAGTTCGATGCTGACTTTCTGTGAAAGTTCTTCCAATCCACCATATCCTGCGCCGATAGGGGTTTCGACCCATTCGTCTTTTATATTGTATGATTGGAGGATTGCACCATTGGCAGCAGATGGTAGATAGACATTTCCATATTGTTTAGCGTTTTCTATGTTTAACTCCGGTTCTTTACATGCTTGGAATAAAGATATTAAAGTCATGTATAAGATTATGCTGCCGTATCGCCAGCGATTTATATATAGGATTTTATTGGATTTTTTCATTTTGTTTAATAGTTACCAGCCCGGATTTTGGACTAAATTGATATTACGTTGAATCTCTGTTTGAGGTATTGGAAATAGATAAAAGCTCTTACGGAAAACCCGAGTTTCGAATTTTGTTCGCTTAAAAAATGCCATGTCCGCATTAGAAGTTCCCGCTTCTACATTCATTCCATAAAATGGACCGCCATCTGTTTGTTCAGCGATTTTCCAGCGGCGAGTATCGAAATAACGCAGATGCTCCATTGTAAGTTCTATCCGTCTTTCTGTTCTTATCTGCTGTCTCATTTCGGCTTGGGTAAGCCCTGTGCTAAGAGGTGGTATTCCTCCTCTTAAGCGAATTTGGTTTAAATACTTTAGTATATCCGCATGTCCGGGGCTATATTCATTAAGAGCCTCGACATAATTGAGTAGGATTTCAGCATAACGCATCATTACCAATGAACGTGCTACATTGTTTTGGGTGGGGTGGTATGTTGGTGATACGTTTTTTCGAAATAAGTAACCGGTTTCCGAATAATCATGTGAACCTCCTTTACCTGATTCGCCAGTGTAGTAAAGTTGTATTTCGCGTACGCCGAGGCTCGATGTTGTATTTATCCAGTCGCTACCACTGTAAGTTATGGCGGCATAAAAGCGCGGTTCTCGATTGATGTACATGTTGAAGGTTGATTTTGACCGTGTTGCACCTGGAGCAGTGAAGGTGCTGAAACCAGATTCTGTATATCCGCTTGCTGTATTTATCTTAGGGCTTCCATCACTTGCATAACCAGTGATTGGAGATTCTCCGTTGGACATTCTGTACGTGTCGATCAGCTGTTGGGTAGGACCCATAGACGCATATCCACTGGCCAATCGCGGTGTACAAGATCTTTGGTAACTACCGAGGTTGTTCGAATTTCGCGCTAGTATCCATTCAATATTCCAAGAATCCAAGAATACATCTCTGTAGGAGAGAAAGCCATCTATTGAACCATCACTTTTTGTTTTCTTGTATAATCCCAGCTTACCTGAGGATTCTGCGTAGTCTATGACTGCTTTCGCTGCATCAGCGGCTTTTTTCCATTTGTTATTATCGTGTGTCGGATTAAACAGCGCTTTGCCATCGTTATTCCGAACACCGTTAAAGTCTGGGTTACCATTAAAAAGAGGACTAGCGGCATACAGAAGGAGTTTGCTTTTAATCGCCCGGCAAAGCACTTTGCTTGCACGACCCATATCATTTTCAAGCACATTATCTCCAGAATAGTAATGTTCTATATCCAGATCAGCTTCAGCTTGATCCAATTCTGATACGATATAATTCACGCATTCATCGTATGAACTTCTTGGGATCTGCATAGCCGGATCGGTAAGCGGGAGATCTGGGTCTATCTCCTGATCGCCAAGCAAAATAACAGGTCCATACTGCTTGAGTAATTCTGCGTAGAAAAATGCGCGTAGAAAGCGGGCTTCGGCTTTTCTTCTCTTGATGAAATTTTGCCCTTCCCGATCCTCCAGGATCTGCTTATTGCCTTCGATATTATTGATAAAAGTCGTCGCAGTTCGAATACCTTTGTAATAGTGCTCCCAAAAATTCCAATAATTTGAGGAAGCATTCCAGTTTCCAAGATTTACCCGAAATGGGTTATTCCTTTGTGATACGTCATTGTCGTCTGAAAGGACATCCCAGGGGGTGTCATTGGTGCGGTGAGCCTCATCGCGGATGTAACTATAGGTATTTGCCAGCCATTTTTCTGAAAGATCCCGTCTGTTAAATACCTCCTCTAGGGAAAGTCGGTCGTCGGGGACCTGATCTAGATAGTCTTTGCTGCATGATACATGAAATGTCAACAGAGCAGTTATGATCGCGCTATATATACTATTTTTAAATACTTGTTTCATTTTGGTTGAATTAGAAGTTGATATTTAGGCCCAAGGAATAAGTTTTGATATTCGGGTATTTAGACCCTTTTCCGTCACCGAGTTCCACATCCCAGAATTTGAAAGGGCTCCAGGTGAACAGATTGTATCCCGAAAAAAAGATACTGGCGGCATCCAGTTTGGCATGTTTAACGACATGTTTGGGAAGCTGATAACTTAATTGTACATCTTTCAAACGTACATATCGACCGTTTTTGAGCCACCAGGTACTTGGTACGAAGTTACTGTTGGGACTTCCGTCTGACAGTCGAGGATAAAAAGCATCTTGGCGGGGATTATCAATGGTCCATCGATCTTCGATGTTACTCAGTAAGTTTCCACGGCTCATTGATACAGAAAACGGGTTTAAACCTTCTCCAGTCATCATGACATCGACATTTCCTACACCTTGGAACAAAGTCGACAAGGACCAGTTTTTGTAAGTAAATGAAAAACCAAGTCCATACACTAATTCAGGGATTGTTCCGTAGCCGATAGGCACCTTGTCAAAATCATCTATTTTACCATCACCATTCACATCCTGGAATTTGATGTCTCCCGGCTTTACAAGCCCCGGGTGCAATGGACCATTATTGATATCGTCATCAGACTCAAATAAACCCAGCGCGATATATCCTTTTCTCAATCCCAGTTTTCTGCCCCGATCATCTTGCCAAGGATATAAAGGATTGGGCTGATCATTTTCAATAACCTTATTTCTGTTATAAGTAATATTGCCAAGTAGTTGAAAACTAAAATCACCAAACCTTTTATTCCATGTCAATGATCCATCAATTCCCTTATTATCGATTATTCCTAAGTTTCCTGACGGTGCAGATTGCAGCCCTACATAACTAGGTACATTGCCCCGTCTGAGGAATATACCACTTCTACGCTCTTTGAAAAAGTCGAGCTGAAGATTCACCTCATTGTTTTTTGTTTGGAGATCTAGACCCAAGTTGCTTTTGATGGAGGTCTCCCAGGTAACGTTGACGCCGTACTCGCCTATATTTACACCTTTGTCAAATTTTGTCTGGCTATTTTTTCCGAAATTATACCCTCCAGCGTCATCTTTAATGGTAGAAATATAAGCAAAGCGAAGCTCATCATTGGATATTAAGATTTTACTATTGCCTACCTTGCCATGTGAGAACCGTATTTTAGCGAGTGAGATGTTATCTTTCAATGTCGAGAAAAATTTCTCTTCACTCAGTACCCACGCAAGTCCAAATGAGGGGAAGAATCCAAATCGATTATTAGGGGCAAAGTTTTCCGAACCGTTGTAGCCAAAATTCGCTTCCATAAAGTAACGGTTGTCATAACTATATGTTGTACGTCCTGATACGCCCAAAAACCGATACGGGAGGGAGGTGATAAGCGTACTTGCTTGCGAGTTTAATCTGTCGCTTTTGTTGTATAGTACCATGGCAGAGGTTGAGTGCTTGCCAAAATCACGCTTATAGTTTAGAGCGCCCTCCAAGTATATTGTTCTTTCTCCCTCACTGTTTCTCGAAAAGCTCAAAAAGCGTTCTCCAACATAGGTCTGATCGTATTGCATGACACCATTTTCATCCCTTCCTGTTGCCAAAAAAGAGTCTGGACGTTTAGTTCGTCTCATACTCGTATAGTTGTAGACATCAAATGAGAACATTGCCGTCGCGGATAATCCTTTTGTTATAAACGGGAGCTCTTGCGTAGCACGCAAGTTGGAGAATAGCTGGTTGCGCCATTGGTTGGCATAACCGGTTTGAGTGAGATGAGCATAAGGGTTCATTAAGGAGCCTGCCCGTTGATCAGGCACAGTACCATTTTCAAACATGACCGGGTGAATCACTGGAGTCATCAACCATGCGTTTTCGAATATAGTGCCTTGGCTTGAAGCTGGATAGTTTGCATTTGCAAGATAGCCTTGGACCCCCAATTCAATTTTGGTAAGTGTGGATGGTTTTACAGTTAAGTTGGAGGTTAAATTATATCGTTTATAGCCTACCTGCTGATTATAGTTCACCGATTTATCTTGTTTATAAAGTCCCACTTCGTCAAAATAGCTGACACCAACATAATAATTAGACATATCAGAGCCTCCGCTTATGTTCATGTTTCCCCGGCGCTGATGACCAAATTTGTTAAATAGTGCGCCCATCCAGTCGACGTTGGGGTATAGGTAAGGATCCTCACCGCTAGCCGTTTTCTGGATTTTTTCTTCACTGTATATTGGTGCAGCGCCTCGATTCGTCAAGGCTTCGTTAGACATTTGCATATAGGTGATACCATCTGCAAACTCTGGTAATTTGGTCATTTGAGTGAGGCCTTCATAATAACGAACATTGAACTTAGGTTTTCCAGGAATTCCTGATTTCGTTTTTATAATCACCACGCCATTCGCTCCGCGGACACCATACACTGCAGTTGCGGCTGCATCTTTTAAAACGGTGAAGCTTTCAATATCTTCCGGATCTACATTAGACATTTTTCGAGGCGTACCATCCACGAGTACCAGCGGTTCGCTTAAACCTTGGCTGAAAGTGGAAATCCCCCGAATCCAGATGCTGGAATCATCAAACCCCGGCTCCCCGGTTCTTTGTACAGAAACTACACCGGCGATTCTTCCCGCCAATGCATTTGTTAGGTTGGCGACAGGCACCTGAAGATCCTTTGCCGTCACGGTAGACTGGGCCCCCACGACTGATATTTTTTTCTGTGTTCCGAATCCCACGACCACCACTTCATCCAATCCGGCCTCCGTAGGTTCGAGGCTAACTTGTAGTGGACCCTGGCCATTGACTGTAATCTCAATTTTTTTGTAGCCCATGCTTTGGAAGACCAGCACACTGCCGGTTGGCGCAGCCAGGATAAATTTGCCATGGATATCGGTCGTAGTTCCTACATTGGGTTTGTCTTTCAAAGTGATGGAAACACCAGCCAATGTCTCACCTTTGGTATTTGTTACTGTGCCTATAATATCTTTCTGAACGTAATTAATTGCGGCAGCCGGACTTGTTGTTTTCAAGATTCTTACAAAGTCATGTCTTACTTCATAGGTAAGGTGGTAAGGTTCGAGTATTTCTTTTAAGACCTGCTTAGCGGGCTTCGCACCTCTATAATTTATTTTGACTTTCAAAAAGCTGTCCTGATTGTTATACGCTAAAGGGATATGATATTTGGTCTGAAGTTGTTCGAGCGCTTCTTGAAGGCTGATGTTCTTGAAATTTACGGAAACAGCATTATTCAACTCTTTTTGTCCATAGCTCTTTGTGCTCGCACAAACGATAGCTGATGTCATTAAAAATCCTGATAATACAGTAGAGATACGCATAAACTGTTTAAGGTTATGATTTTGACAACAATGTCTTTTTTTTTGCATCTTTGCAATAATTAATAAGGTTAATACTTTGTTAAGGATGAGATGATATCAGTAGTTTCTCAGGCCATTTGATAGCATCTAGATCATTTGCCAGAATTGCCTAGCAGTTCTGGCTTAATTTTTTAATTGGTAGCTTTAATATTCCATATCTTTTTATTCTTATCGAATGTCAAATTAGCGTTGCTCAGCTCCGCTAAAGTTTTTATTACCTGTAACTTATCTTTATTCTTGAATGTTATCGAAATTTTGGTGTCAGCAAGCGACGGATCTACAGCGATGGAATCACCATAGATGCGATAGACCTTTTGGGCGATTTGGATCAGCGGTTCATTGATATGAACAGTTTCATTGTTAAACCACATCATGTTATTATGTGTGGCTTTATCCCATTTGTTGATCGCTGTAAGTTTTGCACGCTCACCCTTTATCAGCGTGATCTTGCTATCCGAACTGATTAGTTTTTCCATTATAGGTGACTTATGCCAATCGTTGCTTTCCAGTTGACCTTTGTCTCCAGCAGAAAGGGAAAGACTGGATTTTATTTTTCCAAAAAGTCGCTGCATCCCCGATTGTGGCTCATTAGTTGGGTTCGCTAATACATGAATAAGATCATTTTCATCTATACGGTATACATTTACTTTACCAGAATTGACTTCCACCAAACGCTCTATATCACTATCGATATTAAAGGCTGTGCCGACCACTTGTGTTGTGAAGTTTCTTGCGATCACAAAAAATGGTTTAGCAGGATTGTTACTGACCTCAAAAAAAGCTTCGCCCTTAAGTCGTACAACCCTTATATTGCTTGCATATTCGAGGGGATATGTCAACGTACTGTTCCCATTTAGAATGACGGTCGTTGAATCACTTAACCTCACTTTTTTGCGTTCACCATAATTGGTCCGTATTGTCGTCCATTGTATCTCTGTATTACTTTTTCTTAACGATGTATAGAAGTATAGTACAGAAAGAAGAGCTATGAGTGCCATTGCTGCCACCTTGACTATGCTCTTTGTCCATCGTGAACTTTTAGATTTACCTTTTGTTTCCGTTGCGATGGACGCCAATAATTGATCTTTTATTTTATCCTTATTGGGATTATCAGGCAAGTTAATATTGTCGTTAGTAAGTTCATCGAATAATTTATGTACTCTCAGTAAGAGATCTTGTGAATTTCTCCTGTCACGGAGTATGGCCTCCAGTGAGATCAGTTCATCCTTACTGATCGAATTATCGTTTAACTTTTGAACGAGTATTAAAAAATCATCTTCTATCATACCTTGTAATAGACGTGATTTTAGATTTGGTAGGGGTCGATAGAAAAATTTTTTTGAGAGTCTTTATTGCGTTCCCTCTTTCATGTTTCGTCATCCAAAGTTTTAAAGACTATTGGATTTACTGTACGACGCCAATTTTTATGCTAATCCTTTTGAGCATTTCTTTTATATCGTGTTATTGCTGATACAGTGTTCGAACGCGAACAACATGTTTTAAAATTGTCCGCATGCGCACACCCCCATATTTTAAATAACGGTACCGAATAGGCCTTTAAAGCGAATGGAGTCCTATAATGAGCTCATTCTGCCAACTGGTATAATGTTTGGCACGCAGCTGATAAGATGCATACTATATTCTTTATCATCTGTTTATTTCGGTCATTCACCGAGTTTTTCGGTTCATTGACCTAAAGCCCATGGACCAGATGCCTATTGAATAGTAGTTTTGGATCAACAAATAAGAACAACCATCATGAGCATAGATAGAGATGGTCATGATAGATTCATCACCGATAAGGAACAAATTATTTAGATGAAAACAACTAACAAAAAATAAAGAAATTATGAAAACTCTAGTAAAAACATTCGCAACAGCAGCCTTAATCGTCGTATCTACATTCACTATGGCCGCTGAAGACCCCGGTTCCAAAAATACAAAAGCAGATGTCAATCTATCTACAGCAGACTTTGCGCTTGACCACTATGTTGCGGTCACTACTGCAGGGGAGTCTGCAGGCGTAGAGCAGTTGTTTGCCGCAGATTTTAGCCAGAAGTCTAATGCAACAACCAACAGCCGCAATGCCGTCGTTAAATTCTTTAAAAAACAAAAAGGAGTGAAGCTGAACTGTAAAGTGAGTACCGATATTATCGAAGAGACAGCAGACTATATGATTGCTAAAGTGACATTGAATTTCGAGGACTTCACCAAGACCGACCTGGTGACTTTGGTACGCGAAGGCGATAGCTGGAAGGTGTCGAATTCGGTACACGCTTACAAGTAGTTATTTATGGTCAGTTCGCTCCTGCCAAGAACTGGTCAATAGTGTATCATATGTTATAAGTTTGGTTTAATGGCCACGTCGTGAGACGTGGTTTTTTACGTCAAAAGGGCCTGATGTCCATCAGAACCTTTCTCTTAGCGCTTTCCGTTGAACACAGCTGTGGCGCTTATTCCATCCTTTGTATCCGTCACCTTCCGATGTTGTAAGCGGTGCGCTTCTTATCTTTTATAAGTCCGTTCATAAGTATCGATCCACTCCTTCACACTCACCCTTTTCATGAGCTCGCCAATCAATTTATAAGGAATGTCATCTGTCTTTTTAAAGCGAATACAACTTTTCCCCATATCCAACTTTTGTTTGCAATGCTTGGGATATTCCCCCACAAACCATTGCAGAAGTTGTGGCATGGCGTAAATACCCATGTGGTAAAAGTTGATCGAATTTTTCTGAGAAGCAATTCCTGCGAAAGGCAATGGTTCACTTGGCTTGCAATGATATCCTGCCGGATAAATAGAATGTGGAACAACATAACCCAAACCACCATAACTGATACCTGCTTCAAAGCCTGTGGGCATATTTTCCACGATCACCTCATGCAATCGTTTAAATGCGTCGGCTCTTTCATGTGGAATGTTATCCAAAATTTCTTTTACGGTTTCGCCAACTGCTTTCATACGATTTATTGCTGTTCCAAAATTGTTTTCAAATCGCGTAGCCCTGTTTCTAGGTCTCCGCCAATCATTTTTTCCATATCCATAAACAGCAACATTATATTCATCGGGTAATTCATGTGCCCGCTAAACCCCCAAGTAACTTTTGTCTGATCCCCGTTTACCGATGTCGTTGTCATATAAGCAGGCTCTGTTGCCTCAAATGGTTTAATAAAACGAAGCTCAACGTCAATACGTTCGCCTTCGATGATCTTCTTAATTTCTTGTTCACCCCAACCCACTTCTTTTTTGTCGCTCTCCCAATGTGATACAAAACCAACCGTTCCGTCCGTTCCTTTGTAGGTCTTTTTCATGGTCGGGTCTATCTTGTTCCACTTGCTGTAATTGTCTTGATTTCTTAAGAATTTAATGTAATTAAACACCTCTTGTTTAGGCTTTTTGACAATAACTTCACGTTGAACTGCGTAGTCTTTCTTTACAAACAAAGCTACGATGAGAGGAATGGCGATTAAGATTGCCAAACCAATTAAAATTCTTTTTGCGGTTTTCATAGCAGTACTATTTTTAAGTTTTACGATTGGCTTCTTCCTTGGTATCCGTGGTGATAGAACTGGTAAAGTTGTTTTCGGCTTTATAATTGGTACCCTCATCTGCCACCACTATCGGCGCTCCATTTTAAAATTAGTAATTTATTTCCGAATGGTCCCTTTTAAATATTTGAATTTTTTGCGGTAAGGCCGTTTAGAATCTCATTTGCCCTCGAAAACAGGAACGCTTCACCTACCTATTCCTACTGTTCACCGATTTTTTCTGCCGCTGGTCTAAAGCCCATAGGCCAGGGGCTGTTTGTGTTGTAGCTTTGAATCAACAAGTAGGATTAAATAAACTAACACAATATAAAATAAAATCGTTATGAAAGCACTTATAAAGACATTAGCAGCTACAACGCTAATTACCATATCCACATTCGTTATGGCCGGAGTTCCCGAGACTAAATCCGAGAAAGTAAGCGTTAATCTGTCCACTGCAGACTTTGCACTTGGCCATTATATCGCGGTGACAACAAAGGGAGAATCTGCGGGCGTGGAGCAGTTGTTTGCCGTGGATTTTAAGCAGACAATTCAAGCATCCCATGTGCAGACCTATGGACGTAATGTCCTGGTTAAGTCTTTAAAAAAACGAAACGGAGAAATCCTGAACTGCCAAGTGAATATCAAGATCGTGGAAAAATCGGCGGATTATATGATTGCGAAAATTGTACTGACATTTGAACACTTCAGTATGACAGACCTTGTGACGCTGGTCTATGAAGACGGAAGCTGGAAGGCGTCCAAGTCAATCCATTCCTATAAATAACATGCGAAAGAATCATATGTTTATAAGTTTAGTGTAAAGCCACGTCGTGAGGGCGTGGCTTTTTTACGTCAAAAGGGCCTGATATTTATCAGACCCTTTCTCTTAGCGTTGTTCTGTACAGTAATTTGTTTGTTTCCTATCGTTTCCTCTTTTATGTTTCGTCATCCAATGCTTTTAAAAACTATTGGATTTTTACTGTACGACGCCAATTTTTATGTCGGTCCTTTCTTGCGAAAGGCAGCTATTTGCTTCATTCTATTGTAAGAACAGCTGCAGTTTGGAAATAGTTTTATCGAAATGATTTTTTTTCATTTTTTTAAGTCAGCAATACACTAATTATTTCACAACAGATAAAATATACAATAGATCATGCTCAGGTTAAACGCTGCATGGCATAATATAGCACCCCAAATTGCTCCTGATTTTACTTTGAAAAGGTAAAATATTCTACTTGCAAAATACATCGAAAACTCCAAATAAGTACATTACTCAACTTCACCTACCAATTCTGTCCATTCACCGAGTTTTCCTGCCCGTTGGTCTAAAGCCCATGGGCCAGGGGCTGTTTGTGTTGTAGTTTTGAATCAACAAATAAGAATAGTACTAATACAATAAAATAAAGACATTATGACAACGCTAGTAAAAACATTCGCAGCAGCAGCCCTGATCGCAGTATCCACATTCGCTATGGCCGCTGAGGGTCCCGGTACAAAATCAGTTAAAGCAAACGTCAATCTGTCCACAGCAGACTTTGCCCTTGAGCACTATATTGCGGTCACTACCGCAGGTGAGTCAGCAGGTGTTGAGCAGCTGTTTATCGGAGATTTCAGGCACAAAGCCAACGCCACTACTCATCACCGTGATGCGATGGTGAAATTCTTTAAAAGACAAAAAGGAGAGAAACTGAACTGCAAAGTGAGTACGGATATCATTGAAGAGTCAACTGATTTTATGGTGGCTAAAGTGATTATGAAATTTGAAAATTTCACCAAGACTGACTTAGTTACTTTGGTACGTGAAGGTGATAGTTGGAAGGTATCGCGTTCGATCAACGGTTACAGATAGAACACAACGACTAGTGGCCGGTCAGCACAGCCGAAGACTGGCCACTAGTGAATCATATGTTTATAAGTTTAGTGTAAAGCCACGTCGTGAGATGTGGCCTTTTTACGTCAAAAGGTTATAAATTCCTTTTGCTACTTTCAATCGCGATAAACTCGGGTAAATATTCCGGGGTGCAGCCTTTTGACACCATTTTACCTTTATACAAACCTGTTTTTTCTCCGAGAGCGATGCAGCGATTTCGATAGTTTTTTTCGTATACGCCAATCCAGCCTGCTGTAAAATTCATTGCCCATTGTACATGAGGCTCTTCATTTTCAATTTGTTTTTCAATAGTTGATAACAACATTTCACTACCTGGTTGTGGTTTGCCCATCCAGCGTAAGCGCGCCTGATAATACCAATAAATTCGCCTTTTAAGTGAATTGGGGCTGTCTTTCCACAGTTCAATCAAAGCGATCGTCTTTTTGTCTTTGGTGAGCTGGTTGGCCATTAACCAATCAATTAGTTGGAGCTTCTCCTTCTCGTTATGTCGATTCACGTCGTTGATCAGTTTGTCAATAACATCTTCGCTTAGACGTTTCTTGTCCATAATTAAGATGGCCAATTGCTGAGCAAAAAAGAAGTCGGACGTCCAAAGTTCCATGGCTAACTCATGGTCTTTTTTTAAATCTTTTGCAATGATCCGTATATCGCCAAGCTTGGTATTGTGGTCCTGTAATTTAGCTAAAATGATTTGTGCTCTCCTTGATAAATCCATAATTATCCAAAAGTTTAGTGTTCAGTGCGGGAGTAATTCTTTTCGTTTATCAGTTTCGTTCCCATTCTGAACACTGCGATTACTATGGTTAAAAATAACATTTATTTATTGGTCTCACGCCCATTTTAGCTTACCAAAGCATGCTTTTTTTTGGAAGTCCTTCGATGTGCTATTATTTTTGTTGAAAAGGCCCTTAGAAATTATAATCTACGCCAAAGCTTATGTACCGGGGCAGGAGCCTGTACTCCGTGGTGGAACGCGAGATGTCTGTGAGCAGCGTGTTTCTGAAAGAACGGGTGTTCAAGATATTTTTGGCCGTTATATCAAAACGGGTCCGGTATTTTTTGAGGTCATAAAACAGCGAAAAATCCGAAAAGTAGTACCTTTGTTTTTTTTGGTCGGGCATGGCGCCAAAGCGATAAGATTCGTTTTTGAGGCTGATCTGCAGATTGTCGTTACAGCGCAAAAAGAGATTCAAAAAAGCCTGTCTATTTGTCAAGCTGTTTGTCACACCTTCCATGCGGTAGCTGCTGGTCTGCAAGCTATACCCTGTATATATGTTGAAGCTGGATTTCCAGGAGCTTCTGAACGAAAGCCCACAGTCGTAACGGTCTGTGCGGATTTGCCTGCGACCCAGGCCGACGACCAAGTTTTCATAATCCACGGTGTTGAAGCCGATATCCAAGCGTACATTTCCGTTGAAAGGTTTCAGAAAATAGTTCAGCTCCGCTTTCGCAGAAGTCATCGTTTTATTTTTCAGCAAAAGCTGTTGCACGAGGTTAAAATTGGGGTTAAGGTCGCTTTCCGTTCCAATATAGTCCAACAGGATCTGATGCCCGATTTGCAGGTTGGCAAAAAAGCGGTCGGTCATATTGCCATAGGTATAGAGGAGCGATCCACCCGAACTGCTCAGCGTCGCTAAGTTATCCATTCCCTTTATAAAATTGCGCACACCTGTGGTGTAATAGTTGGGTATCAGGTCGGTGAGTTTGGCGTTCTGCTGCTGAAAAAACAAATCGGCTTCCAGTCGCCCCTTACGGTGCACGGCCCATTTGCCTGACACGCCCGGCGAGAGTAATAGGTCGTTTTTGTGTTTTTGAACCTCAAAGTTAATCAGCCTGCTGTATAACGCGCCCACTTGCAAACGTGGCGTCACCTCCCAGGCGCGGCGCTTTACCGTGTATTTCGAAACAAGGTTCGTCTGAAACAGACGTAGGCTCATATCGTTGGCAAATTTCGGGGGGTACACCACCGTCTTCTGCTCTGCTTCGGGGCTGGGGAGTAGCCGCAACTGGCTGTTGAGTTCCTGCTGTTGATAGGTTGAACTCAATCCCAGCTCGAAGAAATCGCCATTCTGTTGCCGTCTTACATAATGTGTGGTCGCCCCCAGATAACGCAGGTTGTTGTCAATATGCTGTTGCACCTCACTCACTGGGTCAGGACCAAAAAGATCTTCATAATAGTATGGATTGATGCTGTAATCAACCGGCGACTGCTGGCTGATAAAACGTATCGAGCTGACCAGGGCTTTGCGTGGCGACAGTTTACGGCTGAACGTCAGGTTGTGATTAGTTAGGTAGCCTTTGTTTTTGGTGGTTTCTAGGCTGGCGGTATTATTAAAAAGCAGCTTGCCCACCTCATTGGTGTTCAGCGAGCCCAGTGTACCGGTGTAGCTAAGTGTGGTATGAGTGGCGGGTTCGTACTGCAGTTCCAGTTTGGTGAAATAATTGTCGATTTTACGGGCAAAAGCATAGTCTTCAGTGGTGGTAAACCGAATGTCTGGTAGATTGTACTCCTGCACCGTATTGCGATAAAACGACTTTTTTGTGGGGTTGGCAAAGCCCAGCCATTTGATTTTGATTGCCGACGTAGGATTCAAAATGGTATTTAATGAGATGAGCTTGTCATTGTTGAAATTCGTGCGTCGATAGTCGAAACCTGGCAGGTTGGGCGTATTGTCAATAAGTGTCGGTGTACTTACGTCTTGACCGATTTGACCGGGTTCGTTGGCCGAGCCGGACTGAATCAGGTGGTTGATGCTGCTTACAGCATCGTAGCCATTATTGTTGGCGCTGGCCAGCAGGTAATATTTGTTGCGCTTGCCAAAATTCATGAGGTTGGCGCTGGCCTGGTAATATTTGGCACCAATTGGTGAGCCCTGCAGCCCAACCGAGCCCAGCCATTGGCTTTTGCTATCCGCTTTCAGTTGCAGATTAAGAGCGACCTTATCGGAGTTTTCGATGCCTTTCAGTTGTTTGTTATTGGAATAGCGCTGCAGTACCTGAATTTTCTCCAGCGGTTGCACGCTCATATTTTGCGTAAGCAGGCGGTAGCCCTTTTCAAAAAAGTCATCGCCCTCTACCATGACCTTTTCCACCTCTTTGTTGCCGATCTTGATGCTGCCATCGCTGCCCACGTTGATTCCGGGAATTTTGCGTAGCAGGTCTTCGACGTTGCGCTCATCACCCTGCAAAAAAGACTTTACCGCTAGTTCGATAGTGTCCCGGCCATTTCGGTAGGGCTGCTTGGCATGTACAAGCACTTCCTGTAAGCGCTGCACACCACCGGCCTGCATGTGCACATCGATAAGCGTATCAGCTCGCACGGGTTCAATGGCCAGGCTAAGCGGCTCATAGCTAAGCGCTTTGAACTGCAGTATGAATTTTCCACGTTGCACGGTTTGCAGATGGTAATTTCCCTCGGCGTTGCTAAAGGTGTAGGCCAGCATCTGCGAATCTGCCGCAAGGCGCAGATCGATGCGCACACCACGCAGCGCTTCACCCTTGACCGTAACCCTACCATGTATATTGACCTGTGCCCCTGCAAATAAGGGCAGTAGGCATAGACCAAGCCAACCAGCAATACGCTTAATTTTTTTCCCACTCATATACCTGCTCGACACTGCCACGAACTTTTTGGCGTTCTACGGTTACACCTTCCATCACAGGCATTTTGCTCATCATCATGCGCATTCGCTCTTCGGTTTCAAGATCTACTTTTTTTATGTAGCTCTCCAGGCTGAGCTTGGGCAGCGACTGTATGTATTTTTCGTTGACAGGCACATCGCCAGTGTAGGGGTACTCAATTTCTTTGAGTAGCCAATAATTGGGGTTGGCCCCTTCGTTGTATAGCATGACGATAAGGCCGGGCAGACCACCAAATTTGTAAGGCCCAGCAGGTACCGGAATATCGTTGGTATAGTAGGCGACCAGTGTAGTCCCACGGTAGGCGGCTGTAGCTTTGTGGCATATATGCTTGCCCAAGGTATCTACATCCTTATAGCTGGTGTTCCAGACGAGGGGCGGAAACTCATCGCTGATCAGGTAGTTGCTGCCTTTGAGTGAGCAGGTTTCGAGCAATTGAGGTACATTGTTTTTTTGGATAACGATGTTCCGGTAGACTTTGCCCATATCCAGCGTAAGGGACATGCTGCCGCTCAGCTCATCCTCGTCGCTGTTGTCGGCAGCTTGAGGTTTGGGCAGTGGCAGCGAATCGCGAACAGCAGTCTTCACGCCGTCCTGAAAATAAACCTCCTCCCGAAAAGTAGCCATAGGTGATGGCAGGTATTCGTACACCGCTTTTAGTTTTTGGCCATACGTAACGGTCATGGCCAATAAGAATACAAAGAATAGAGAATATCTGTACATGATCGTTGGATTGAAGAAAGCGAGGCCTGAGCCTCGCTTAAATTTTTAAAATTGTATTCGAATAACATTTACTGCTCAGACTACAGCTCGTTATTGGCAAGCATATGTCTGTACATCAGTTTGCAGGTTCCGAAGAATCCTGTGCATGAATTTTCTACATAGGTCTCCGATGTATAGGTGTTTACCACCTGGCCGCTGCTATTGTAAACATGTAGCACGTAAACACATTTTGTTAGCATGTCTTTGGACTCCTTTTTTTCTGCAACTTTAACCTCCGCTTTGGTTTTGGCCAGGTCGTAAGTGGCTGTTTTTGCATTAGCATTTTCTTTGGTGTCTTTTGCTTCTGTACCGGCAAAGGCTGTAGTGGTTAGCGCAGCTACCGCTACCAAGCTCATCATTAATTTTTTCATTTTTTAAAGTTTTTAGTTTAACCATATATACCGCTGAGGGCATATTTTAATTATTTGGTATGAAAATAAGGACAAGAAACGATTTGATTTTGGCCGTTTAGTATTCGCGTGGGTTCATTTATTATTCGCTATTATTTAGCGGATTTTTTGTTTATTGTGTAACTCAAACCTTCACCTTCTCATTCCGATTTATCTCATCTTCAACCAATCAATAAGCTGTTTTTGGTATACTAAGGGTTCGGGTAGCCAAGGACATTTAAATAGGAGGAAAAAAGAAATAGAATGAACAAAAATGATTATTTTAGAAAAAGGAACTTGTTTACTATTTCAACACATAAAACTTCCGACGCATGAAAAACCTTTTTATCGTTTTATTTCTTTTGATTCAGTTGCCACTCTTGGCACAGCAGGCGCTTTTTAATCCGCAAGAAATCATTTCACCGGAAATCCACAAAGACAACTCAGTGACATTTAGGGTCTTTGCTCCCAATGCCCAAAAGGTAGAGCTCTCCGGGGACTGGATGCCCCGAGAAGGGTGGAATATTATCCCCAAAACGATGACCAAAGGGAAAGATAGCATCTGGACGCTGACCAGCCCTCCGCTGCCTTCGGAGTTGTATAGTTATAATGTAATTATCGATGGCGTTAAAACTACCGATCCCAACAACGTATACCTCATTCGGGATGTAAGCTCCATTTTCAACGTCTTTATTGTGGGCGGTGGGAAGGCGGACAACTATTCGGTAAACAACGTGCCGCACGGTACCGTCGCCAAGCGTTGGTATGACTCTCCCGGCAATAAAATGAAAAGAAGAATGACGGTTTATACACCTGCAGGATATGAAACGAGTGGAAAAGATTACCCTGTTCTCTATCTGTTGCATGGCATGGGAGGAGATGAAGAAGCATGGATGGATCTAGGGAGAGCATCACAAATCATGGACAATCTCATTGCCCAAGGAAAAGCCGAGCCAATGATAGTTGTCATGACCAACGGTAATGTTTTTCAGCAAGCTGCACCCGGACAATCGGATAAAGGATTTTATAAACCGACGATGGCCCTGCCACACACTATGGACGGCCAAATGGAAAAGAGTTTTGGAGATGTGTTGGATTTTATTAACAGTAATTACCGTGTGAAAAAGGGGAAAGATTACACCGCCATTGCAGGACTTTCCATGGGCGGTTTTCATACCCTCCATATTTCCAGACACTATCCCAATACGTTTGGCTATATGGGCTTGTTCTCAGCCGCAGTGATGCCAAGGTCGGAACAGCTCCCTGCGTTTTACCAAAATTTAAATGAAAGCCTGACGCGCCAAAAAGAAAACGGTTATCACCTTTACTGGATTGCCATGGGCAAAACCGATTTTCTTTACAACGAAATAAAACAATATAGGGCCACGTTGGATCAGCTCAATATGCCTTACGAATATCATGAAAGTGAAGGCGGACACATTTGGGCCAACTGGCGGGATTATCTTACCCTTTTTGTACCTAAATTGTTTAAAGCGCGGTAGTGTTGGTCTAAAGCCCGTAGGCCAGGCTGCTATAGCTGGACCGCACACCTGTCATTGCATTACGTTAGAATTCATCGTAGTTTATCGTAATGCTTTGACTTACTGGAGCGGCCACACAGGCCAGTATCAGTCCTTGTTGGAGATGCGTTTCGGACAATACAAAATTTCGCTTTAACCGTACTTCTCCTTCTTCCAATTTACAGATACACGTGCCACAGGCACCTCTGCAGCACGAATTCGGTACATGTATACCCGCATTTAACAGGGCATCGAGTAGCGGTATCTGCCTGTTCCATAAAATATGGGTGGTCACCCCGTTTAAAGTCAGGGTCACTTTCACAGTGTCGCGTAGCTGATCCTTTGTGTCAGCGGAGTTACTTGCTTGTTTTTGACTCATTGTATTTCGTTATAAATTATTTAGAAAAGCATAAAACCCGAAAGTTTGTATTGCTTTCGGGTTTTAAATTGAACTACTTCAAATCTTCAATTGAAGCGCCGAAGTTGATGTGTAATACATTTCCATTGGGTAACACTAATGCCGGAACAGATTGCACACCTGCCTGTTCTGCCTCCTTTACTTTGGCTTTATCTTCTCCCAAATGGATTACTTCAACCTGATTTTCGGGAATGAAACTTAGAATATCCTGTTCTGCACTTACACAGACGGGACAACCTGCATGATAAAAAACAGCTTTTTTCATTTTGCTTTGTTTTTAGAGATTTAACTTTGATAAACTTCGTTTTCTATGGTCGAAAGTAGGCCATCCAATTCCGCTATTTCACGTTCACTGAGTGGTTTGATAGGGCTCTTAAGGCCTCCACCTCCTATTTCCAGCAAATCAAGACCCGCTTTAATGGAACGTGGCAAGCCCTTGGCCACCATGAATTTCAACAGATCAACCTGTTTGTAGAATATAGTTCTCGCTCTATCCAGATCGTTTTGCTGTATGGCATCGTAGAGGGCTAAATTCAGTTCAGGTATCAGGTTGGGCGCCGCTGTACACCAGCCCCGTGCACCAGCGGACAGTGCGGCTAATGCCAGCGGGTTGGAACCGTTAAAGAAAGCAACGTCTTCACCTAATTCCTTTCTTAGGTAATACATCCGCTGGATATCACCTGTGCTCTCCTTTATCATCGTTACGTTCGGAATTTCCAGTAAACGCTTCAACAATGCAGGCGACATATCCACACCGCCCGTAGCCGGATTGTTGTACGCCATAATTGGAATAGAAATTTTGGACGCTACTTCGTCATAGTGTTTCACAATTTCGTCATCAGTTAATTTCCAATAACTCATCGGGATTATCATGATGGCGGATGCACCTGCTTTTTCGGCGAATTTTGCGTGGTAGACTGTTCGTTCCGTCGTAAGGTTCGAAACACCCACCAATGTAGGTATTCTACCTGCTACCTGTTGCATTGTTGCTTCGGTTATAGCTTCTTTTTCGGAATCATTCAAGTAAGGCATTACGCCTGTACTTCCAAGAGGGGCGATACCATGGACACCCGCTGTCACCAAGCGCTCTACCTGTTTTTTGAATAAAGGAATATTGATTTGCTCGTTGTTGTCGAACGGTGTAATTGGATAGGCTATTACCCCTTTTAATGGTACATTATTCATTTTATGATCTTATTTTAAAAGTTAAAAATCTCTGCCCTCTTCCTCACGCAATGCTACACCAAGGTTCTGGAGTTGAGGAGCATTTTCGCAGGCGATATATTTGGCCGGTTCGCTGTCACTCAAATTCTGGTGCTGATGCCATGCCCAGGACGGAATGTAAACAGCATCACCTGCTTCCCATTCGACAATTTCATCTTCAACTTTTGTCCAGCCTTTGCCTTCGAGCACATACAATACAGTTTCATACGTGTGGCGATGCAGATGTGTTTTCTGTCCCGGCAATAAACCACCGATGGTCATACTTACATTTTTACTCGGCAGGTCAACGAAGAATACAGGGTGTTTTCTTTCTGCCGAAAACTGGTTGTGCACACCAGCGTTTTCAACATTCTTGTGAATGACGTGTGAGGGCTTTACATAGGTTGGTCTAGCAAAGGTCTGATGAAAGTCTTTAGAGCTGAATTGCTTTTGTTCCTCATGAATTGATTTCTTTACTGCTGTAGCTGCTTCTAATTTTGCCATAATTGAATTTATTTAATGATCTTTTGCACTATTGCACTACAAAAATATCGTATCTTTGGACTGGCATGATGATGCAGTTTTTGTAATAATAGATAGTCCAGATGTTAAGAGATTGGAAATTCGAAATACAGTTAGATGAAAGGTCGGACAAAGCCGTTTACCTGCAAATTGCCGACGCCCTTATAAAAGATATCCATTCGGGAAGGTTAAAGACCGGCGAAGTTTTGCCCGGAAGCAGACATCTGGCACAACTATTAAAAGTCAATCGGAATACGGTTGTGGAAGCCCTTAATGTTCTGCTGATTGAAGGCTGGCTGATTTCTAAAGAAAGGAAAGGTACATTTGTTGCCGATACATTGCCCGATTTTAAAGACGTGCATTATAACAAGGAGATAATTGCGAACGCAGAGAGCACAGAAAACAAGCATTATCATTTACAGTTTGACGATGGTCACCCCAACAGTAAAATCGCTCCTGTTACGGAACTGGCAAGGGCTTATCGGCAGATTTTCAACCAAAAAGCAAAGTGGCAGATGATGGGTTACGGCGATGAATATGGTGATCTTGAGTTTCGCAAGGCAATTGTTCAAATGCTCAATCACCAAAGAGGGATGCAGATCAGTGAACAAAATATTTGCCTCACCCGGGGCAGTCAAATGGCCATGTACCTCACAGCTCAATGCCTGTTTACCGAAGGGGATTATGTGATGATAGAAAACCCCGGATATAAACCAGCCTGGAAAGCATTTGAACATGCAGGGGCGAGGCTCTTGCCGATAAATGTGGACAAAGATGGTTTGCTGATGGCCGATGTGACGAATTATCTAAAATCCGGTAAAAAGATAAAGGCTATTTACGTTACGCCACACCGCCAATACCCGACTACGGTAACATTGAGCCTAAAAAGAAGGCTGGAACTGATACGGCTTTCCAACGAATATGGTTTCACGGTCATAGAAGATGATTATGATAATGAATTTCATTTTGGGTATCGCCCCATATTGCCTTTATCAAGTTTCCCGGAGCTAAAAAATTACGTTTACATTGGAACAATGAGCAAAGTTGTCGCACCTGCCCTGCGTATCGGTTATTTAGCCAGCAACAATAGCGATTTGATTGAACAAGTAGGCGATCTGCGTAAAATTATTGATGTGCAGGGCGACAACATTATGGAACAGGCTGTCTTGCAGCTCATCAAAGACGGTACATTAAAACGACATATCAGAAAGGCAACAAATCACTATAAAGCCAAAAGAGATTTCGCAACCAGCCTCCTGACAAAACGCCTCAAAGACAAAGCCAGATTTACCATTCCCGAAGGTGGTCTGGCATTTTGGGTCGTACCCGAAAAACCAGTGAACTGGCAGCAGATTGATACGAAACTAAAAAATAAAGGAATAAAAATTATCACACCAGATGCCTATAGTTTTGGTGAAACTATACACGGTATCCGGCTAGGCTATGGTTCTCTTTCTGAAAAAGATCTGGAAGAAGGGATTATCGCATTGGCTGAATTGTTATAACTGATCTTTCAATCCCTCGACTTCTTCCGTTTTCCAGATGACCTGTTGATACCTCGGTCTAAGTTTGGACCATGTTCACCTACCCATTTCATTCATTCACCGAGTTTTCCCGTCCGTTGGTCTAAAGCCCATGGGCTGTGGACGTATTGTGTCGTAATTTTGATTCAGAATCTACAAGGAAATGATGCAACAAATCGATGTCCTTACGACAATTAGAAAAGAAACAAGAAACTAACAATATAAAATAAAGACATTATGAAAACTCTAGTAAAAACATTCGCAGCAGCAGCCCTGATCGCAGTATCCACATTCACTATGGCCGCGGAAGGACCCGGTTTAAAGTCCGCAAAAGCAAACGTTAACCTTTCTACGGCAGACTTCGCTCTTGACCACTATGTTGCGGTCACCACCGAAGGCGAGACGGCAGGCGTGGAGCAGCTGTTTGCTGCAGATTTCAGCCAGAAGGCTAACGCAGCTACCAACGGACGTAGTGCGGTTGTTAAATTCTTCAAAAAGCAAAAAGGAGAGAAGCTGGACTGTAAAGTGGCCATCAACATTCTCGAAGAGTCTGCAGATTATATGGTCGCTAAAGTAACGTTGAAATTTGAAAATTTCACCAAGACCGACCTGGTGACTTTGGTGCGCGAAGGCGATAGCTGGAAAGTCTCCAAGTCAATCCATTCGTTTAATAACTAAGCGTTTAGTCAAATATATATGTTGTAGAGCCACATCCGGAGATGTGGCTTTTTTACGTCAAAAGGGCCTGATGTTGATCAGACCCTTTCTCTTGGCGTTGTTCTGTACAGTAATTTTTATGTTTCTTATCGTTTCCTCTTTTTTGTTTCGTCATCCAATGTGTTTGAATACTATTGGATTTTCACTGTACGACGCCAATTTTATGTTGAACCTTTCTTTCGAAAGGAGCTTGTAGCCGTTTTGTATAGTAAGAACAACGGCTACTTTGAAATAGTTTTAATAGCGTGATTTTTTTTGTTCCATGAAAAAATAAAACGTATCAGTCAAAAAGAGAGAATCAATCGGAATATAATAAGGGGCTAGCACTATACATTATCTTAATTTAATACCAGTGAAATGTGAAAGTTCAACCTTATTTCAAGCAGTGACAGCAATCAATGTAGCTGGAAAGCTCTGTTTTTTTTATAGCGCGACAAAGCTCGATATTATGGATATTAATGTTAATTTTATATGAAATTAACATCTGTTAGGTTAATTTGCATCAATTAAATATACCGAATTCATGATCGCTGGGCTGAAACATATTTCCATTTCAATGGATGATTTCCTCTTATTACAAGCTGGGGATCAGTCTGTTTTTGGTGTTGTGTTTAATTATTATCAGCCGATTATCTATTTTAAAGTCAGGCAGCTCTGTAAAAACGATAGTGATGCAGAGGAGGTCACACAGGAAGTTTTCATTGAATTTTATTTAAAAAGAATGCAGCTTTCCGGTCCGGAAGCCATTTTCCCCTTTCTATTTGCTATTTCAAAAAGAATGGCCATATCCAATTTCCGCAAATCGCTGGTCCGGTCCAATTATCTGCAGTCGCTTCAGCACACCTGGCTTGAAAATTCCTTTTCGCTGCAGGATGAATTGGAGGGCAAAGAGCTACAGGTCATCCTAGAATCCATTATTGAACAACTGCCGCCACAGCAGCAGGCAATTTACCGACGGAGCAAGTTTGAAGACCAATCTTATCAGGAAATTGCCGATGAGGAAGGACTCTCCAAAAATACGGTGCGCAATCACCTCAGCCTCGCCTCGAAATTTGTCCGGTTCAAGCTGGACAAAATCCTGTCTATCTTTTTTTTGTAAGCAGCTTGAGTTTGCATTCGATTTTTTATTAGCCCATTTAGCAATCCCGGGGGGTAAAAAACGGCATCTATAATCCTTTTCAAAAAAAAAATATTTTTCTATTGGTACTTTTTCAGGGTTCGCGCGATTATGTAGTTGAAATCGATCCAAAGGAATGAACCAAATTGAACAATACAGCCAATTAATACGCAAATATCTTGCTGATCAAGCCAGTAAAGAAGAACGGGCACAGCTTCAGGAATTAATGGATGATCCCGTATTTCTTCAGGTTTGGGAGAAAGTCTGGCGGGAGAACTCGTACCCGGTACAGCCCGCAGCATACCCTGATCCGCACCGGATGCTGGAAAATATATTGGCCGATCCCCGAATTGCAACATCGGCATCTACTCCCCAAAGGACGACAGATGGACATTTTAATTTCAGGAGAAATTGGTGGCAGGTTGCGGCAGTCTTTCTTGCGTTATGCGGTGCAGTGCTATGGGGCTACTACAACTTTTATACCGAGGAAACACAACCGAAAGAGCAGCTGTCTAAGGTGTCGATCGTACCGGGCTCAGATAAAGCCATGATCATACTTGAAGATGGAAAACAGATCGATCTCAGTTTGCTCCGTGCGGATACGGTACTTGACCAAGGGGAATATTTGATTACCAAAGATAATAAAGGTCAAATCAGCTATCGGCTCAAGGACAGCAGGTCACAGGCAAGTAGCGTCGTCTACAACACCATCATTACGCCCCGGGGCGGGGAATATACGCTCAGGATGGCTGACGGAAGTCTTGTGCAGCTCAATGCAGGCAGTAAGATCAAATATCCCGTAAAATTTGATGCGAAGCTGCGGTCGGTGCAGCTCGAAGGGGAAGCTTATTTTGAAGTGGCTAAAATGGATGTTAAAGGCAAAAGGGTACCTTTTATTGTGCAAAGTGGAGGACAGACACTCGAGGTCCTGGGAACACACTTTAACATCAAGAGTTTTGGTGATCACATCGTTACCACGTTGGTAGAAGGGAAAGTCAAGCTCTCTTTTGCCGATGCTGCCCTAAAAGAACAAGTCCTTGCGCCCAATGATCAGGTCGTTTTCGATAAAAGTCGCAGGAATGTGAAAAAGGAGCAAGTGGATCCGTTCTATAGCCTTGCCTGGAAAAATGGAAATTTCGCCTTTGATAATGCATCCATTCAAACGGTCATGGACGAGGTAGCTCGCTGGTATGATGTCGAGATCAGTTACGGAGACAAGCTGCAGGGACAGCACTTCTCGGGGACTATCTCCCGCTATGAAAATATCGATAAACTATTGAAAACAATTGCTTTCGCCGGTGGCGTACATTTCGAACGTAAAGGAAGGAGGATATATGTGCTAAACTAACGCTGATGAGAAGGGAAGCATATATAACAATCAGGAGCGCGCCAACGCCCCTGAAAGTTTTGTCTTTTTCTCGACATGGATGAATAGTAAAACCGTTAAATTTTATCTCAACCGAATGCAATTTAATAAAAAAAAATTGATCGGACCGACCCTATTATGTCAGGTAAGATCCCAGAAAATACCAATTTCTATGAAATTGTCATTAGCAATTCCTCTCTTGTTCGCTGCCAATTTACAGCTGCACGCATTTTCTTTCGGCCAGACCGTCAATCTGAAGCGGAACAATGTGAAGGTGAGTGCGGTCCTGAAAGAACTGCAGAAGCAAAGTGGATACAACATTTTTTACAACGAATCGCTGATCGCAAAAGACGACCGTATCAGCGTCAGCTACCACAATATCTCTTTTGAAGAAGCCTTGAAAGATCTATTGGCCCAGCTGCAGTTATCTTATGTCAAAGCGGATAAAAATATTGTCTTGAACAAAAGAACGGATCAGGCTGTTGGCCAGGCGTCGGCTACGGAGGCTCCGCAGCTGTACCCGGTCAAAGGGTTTGTCAAAGACGAGCAGGGACGGCCGTTGGACAATGTTACTATCAGTGAAAAAGGCAAAAAGGAGAAAACGCTCAGTCGCGAGGATGGCAGCTTTCAGATCCAGGTCAGCAGCCGTGATGCCATACTTGTATTTACGATGGTTGGCTATGAGCCGCTGGAAATGGCGCTGGCACAGCAGTCAACCTTGCATGTGACCATGAAGCCCGCCATCAATGCAATGGAAGAAGTGGTCGTCGTGGGATATGGTGTGCAGAAAAAAGCCAATCTGACGGGTGCCGTGTCGCAGGTCAATGCGGATGATATCGCGCTACGACCAAGTGCGAACATTGCAGGTACGCTCCAGGGACTTATGCCCGGCTTGAATATCCAGCTCAACAACGGCGATCCATCCAAGACACCCGATATCAATGTGCGGGGATTCAATTCCATCAATGAGGGCGGCCCGCTGGTATTGATCGACGGGATCGAAGGGAATATTACTCGGGTCAACCCCAATGATATTGAAAGTGTTTCTGTGCTGAAAGATGCCGCTTCGGCGGCCATTTATGGAGCCCGTGGTGCTTTTGGTGTCATCTTGGTGACCACAAAAAAAGGAAAGGCAGGGACAGTGAAGGTGGATTATGTCAATAATTTTGCCTGGACTACACCGGCCTCCCGTACCGACTATATCTCCGATCCCTATGTCTACGGGAAAACAGTAGATGCTGCACTGTATGGTTATAACGGCAGTTCCTATACACGTTACAATGCAATGGACTGGGAAGCGATCAAAATGGTAGCTGCAGGGGAGATTGCGCCCTTTCATGAGAAGCAGGCAGACGGAACCTATAAGTTTTTCTATAAGACCAACTGGTGGGATTACCTATTTAAAAAATATCAGCCCTCCAACTTCCATAATATCGCCATTTCAGGTGGCAGTGAAAAGTTGAAAGCCTATCTCTCCGGCCGTGTATTTAAACGCGAAACGATCAATAATATCAATGACGATGCGAATATGGACCGCCAGAATATGAAATCCAATTTGGTATTCACACCCAGCAGCTGGTTGGAAATTTCAAACAATACGCAGTTCATCAACGAAAAGGATAAAGAATATGGAGGCTACAGCAATGGTCTGGGGGGGCTTTGGAGTACGACGACCTGGTATAATCTGATGCCTTTTTACCCTAATTTTGTCGATGGTATTCCAACGGATATCGGTGTGGGTACTGGCGGTCAGGGAGCCAATGCAGGGCTGGAATCGGGAAAAAGCTGGGAGGTACGCAATAGTGAAGAGTTTACCAATACCTTCCGTGTCCTGCTCAAGCCATTGAAAGGCCTACAGGTAAATTTTGATTATAGCAACCGTATCGAAAACTTTTCACGGAGCACACGCCTCAACCCCTTCAGTTACTACTCGGGCAACAAACTCAATTATACAACTGCCGGCCTCAACCGTCTGACAGAATACCGCTGGAAAGACAAGTATAACGCGATGAACCTGTTTGCGACCTACGAAAAAAATGTGGCGCAGAAGCATCAGTTCAAATTATTGGTGGGCTACAATCAGGAATCCTTTGACCGGGACCGTATCGCCGGAGCCATGGACGACCTGCTGATCGAGGATCTTTCCAACCTGGCGCTGGGGACTTCCATGTACAGCCTGAGCGGCACAGCTGAAAATTGGGCTATTCAGGGCGTATTTGGCCGTTTTAATTATGCCTACGACAATAAATACCTGCTGGAAATAAATTCACGGTATGATGGTTCATCACGGTTTCCTAGCGGGAGCCGATGGGGATTTTTCCCCTCAGTTTCATTAGGTTGGCAGCTGGATCGTGAGCACTTTTGGGAATCGATCAAAGGCACTGTACCTACCTTAAAGCTCAGAGCTTCGTATGGCAAGCTCGGCAACCAGACTGTAGGGGTCAATACCTTTAAGGAATTGATGACCGTGCAGCAGTTGGCCTGGCTAAATGGGGGCTCCCGTCTTATTGGGGCAAGTACGCCGGCACCATTGCCGAACGTCGTCACCTGGGAACGGACCAAAAGCATTGACTTCGGTGTTGATCTTGGACTGATCCAGAACAAGCTAAATGTCAATTTTGACTGGTATCAGAAAGATGTCGAAGGCATGTATCTCCCGGGACAGCCGCTTCCAGCAGTATTTGGAGCTAATGAACCCCGTGAAAACTACGCTGCTTTGCGTAATAAAGGTTTTGAAGTGGGGGTAAGCTACCAGGACAAGTTTGACCTTGCCGGTTCACCCTTTCGCTTCAACATCGCTGTGAATACCACCAATTTTAAAGGGATCATTACGAAATATAATAATCCACAGGGCTTGTTGAGTTCCTATTACGAAGGACAGGTACTGGGGCAGATCTGGGGATACCATATCGACGGACAGTTTCAGTCCGACGCGGAGGCATTGAGCTACCAGAATAGTTTCCAGGACCCGCAATTGTCCCTCTCTAAAGTATATAACGATATTCTGAGTGTATCGCAAAATAGTGAGTGGAATATGTTGCGCGGTGGCGATGTGAAATACGTAGATCTCAATGGTGATGGCCGTATCGACAAAGGCGACAACACGCTTGCCAACCACGGTGATATTAAACCCATTGGCAATGCCATGCCGAAATTTCCATTTGGTATCAATATGAGTGCTTCCTGGAATAATTTTGATCTCTCGGCGGCATTTGCTGGTGTTGCCAAACAGGATTGGTACCCGACAGGGGATTTATACTGGGGTTCCTATCAGCGGCCATATCTTTCCTTTGTACGTAAAGACCTGGTAGATAATGCATGGACTCCGGACAAGAAAGCGAATAGGTATCCACAGATCTATCGGGGATACTCGTCCTTGCAGAGCGGAAGGTCGCTATATGAATTGAACGATTATTACCTGACCAATGTCGGGTTCCTGCGGATGAAAAATTTTACGTTGGGCTACACCCTGCCACAGCAATGGACACGGCGCTATAAAGTTGAAAAACTGCGGTTTTACTTCAGTGGCGAGAATCTGTTGACCTGGAACTTTGGCAATCTGACCAAGTATATAGATCCCGAACAGGCAGGTGCAATGATCAATTATAATTCGCCCGCAAGTGCCAATGATCCTGCGGACTCCTCGGAGCGGGGGCTGCTGCGGGACTATCCCATGGGTAAAACCTATTCTTTTGGTTTAATGCTTACGCTTTAATACTCGACAACGCAATGATAATGAAACTTACAACAAACACCTATAAACTACTTGGTCTGTTGATCTTACTATCGCTGGCAGCTTGTCAGAAAGATTATTTGGACCGTCCTTCGGAGGACCAGGTGGAAGCACCCTATTTTTTCAATACAGCAAAGGATCTGGAGGTTGCCACCAATGATTTTTACACCTTTCTGCCCAATGAATCCTGGTATACAAACGATGGGAGTTCGGACAATATGATCCCCCTCACGGTGGCCGACCGGATCAAGGGCAATCGAACTGTCCCCGTGGGAAGCGGCTCGGGCGGTTGGTCCTGGAGCCAGTTGCGCAAGATCAATTATTTTCTGGCCAACTATCATAAAGTTCCCGACGCTGCGGCACAAAAAAAATACAGTGGCATAGCCCGTTTTTTTAGAGCAAATTTTTATTACGATAAGGTGAAAACTTTTGGTGACGTACCTTGGTATGGAAAGGTGCTGAGCGCCAAAGATGAAGACCTTTTCAAGGCCAGGGACTCACGGCAGCTGGTGATGGATTCCATTATGGCTGACCTGGACTATGCGATCGAAAATATACCAGCCGAAAAACAGCTTAACTTGATCACCAAATACACGGCACTGCTGCTGAAAGCCAGGGTGGCGCTCTTTGAAGGAACATTTAGAAAATACCATCAGATCGCGGGACATGAAAAGTTCCTGAATGAGGCGGTCAGCGCATCGGCCGAACTGATGAATAGTGGAGCCTATACCTTGTACAGCCAGGGGGGAGCAGATCAAGCCTATCGGAATCTGTTCGCCCGCAATAATCAGGATCAGGTGGAGACTATTCTTGCCATTGATTTTGAACTGGGTATGCGTGTTCATGGCCTTGGCTATTCCTTTACCTCAGCAACTTCAGGAGCCTACGGTATCGCCAAAGATATGATCAATAGCTATCTGATGAAGGATGGGAGCCGCTTTACCGATAGATCGGGTTACAAGACCATGGAGTTCTATCAGGAAATGCAAAATAGAGATCCAAGGCTTACACAGACAACTGCAGGGCCAGACTTCCGTGCTAATGGAGAAACAGCAAATGAGCCTGTCAACTTGACGATCACCACGACAGGCTACCGTCTGATCAAGGCGTTGCCTGATAAATTGCAATGGGGCGTATCGGCCTCCTATTTTGATGTCATCTTATTCCGTTATGCGGAGGCACTGCTGATCCATGCCGAAGCGAAAGCCGAACTTGGGACCATCAGCCAAAGTGACCTCGACCTGACGGTCAATAAGCTGCGTAGCCGTGCGGGCATGCCGATGCTATCCCTCGCTGAAGCGAATGCTAACCCCGATCCTTATTTGCTGGCCATGTATCCCAATGTCGATGCTGGTGCATTCAGGGGCGTTCTGCTGGAAATACGGCGCGAAAGACGGATCGAATTGTTCAACGAAGGGCAGCGCTGGGATGACTTAATGCGCTGGAAGGCCGGATCTAAACTCAATCAGCCTATTGTCGGGGTTTATTTTCCCGGCGTTGGAGCCTATGATTTTACAGGGGATGGCAAGGCCGATGTGTATGTCCATACAGGCAATACATCGGGTGCACCGGGTACGGTGACCACATTGATCAATATCAATCAGCGGACACTTTGGGACCCCGTTTCAAATACCCAGAACGCCAATAAAGGCTCACTTGATCCCTTTTATCAACGAGGTAAGTTTGATGAAAAACGCGATTACTATGCACCGATCCCGATTGAAGATATCCAGTTAAACCCAAATTTGAAACAAAATCCTGAATGGGAGAAATTATACCGATAACATGAAACAACTTATTTTTATAGCGATCCTCTGTTGTCTATTGATCCCCGGATATACCTACTGTCAAAAACAGGGTGGACCTGATTATGCCGTTGGCTACTCGCTCGATATCCGGAAGATAGCATTGGAAAAATTAAAGGCAGACAAAGCAGCAGGTATGGACTATATCGAGATCGCGGGGCTCGGAAGCTTTGTCAATGCAGACCTCAGTTTAAAGATTCCACAGCATGAATGGTTGCTTAAATGCGATTCGTTGGCCATTGTACTGAAAAAAGCCGCGGTGAAGGTATGGTCTGTCCATATGCCCTTTTCCGCCAAAATAGATATCTCTGCGCTGGACGAACAGCAGCGGCAGCAGGTGATCCGTATGCATTTGCAGCTGCTGGAAGGCCTTTACCGTCTTCATCCGCAGGTCATCCTGTTTCACCCTTCCTATTACCTCGAGCCCAACAAACGTGCGGCCCGGAAGGATCAGCTGGTACGTTCTGTCAAGGAGTTGTACCCGGCAGTGGCTAAGGCTGGGCGGCAGCTCGTCATCGAAAATATGCTGGGGCCTTCGCTGACGGTGGGTGAGCGGGAGCGGCCCCTGCTGCGGACCGTGGAAGAATGTCAGGAACTTTTCGCGCGCTTTCCTGATCAGGTCGGCATTGCCGTCGATATGAACCATATTGCGCATCCCGAGCGCCTGCTCTTGGCTTTTGGGGCGCGCGTCAAGACACTGCATGTCGCGGATGGGGATGGAACCAAGGAAAGTCACTATTTACCCTGTAATGGCAAAGGTCAGAATGACTGGAATACCATATTGGCCACACTGGAAAAAATTAAATATAAAGGTGTATTCATGTTTGAGTGTCATTATGAAACGACAATGCAGCTGGTCCAATGTTACCGTCAGCTGCAGCAGAATTATAGGAACACAAAACAATAAGTAGGTTCAAAAAACATTGATTATAATGAAAAAATCGTTATACATTTTTATGGTCCTTTTGTATGCCCTAGGCATACAGAGCTGTAAAAAAGATAAAGTCGAGAGTGAGCAGCGGCTCCTGATCGATCGGGATTATATGGAAGTCGGCAGTAGGGCCGATACCTATCAATTGGACATTTTGGCAAATGCGACCGTTACCGTAAGCAGCGACAAAGACTGGATCAAACTCGATAGTACCGTGTATCCCAAGGGGAAAAATAAGATTCGGTTTTCTGTTGATAAAAATTCGGAAGACGAACGTTCGGCGACTTTGCTGCTCAGGCTGAACGATAATCTATCGCAGGAGATCTTGATCTTGCAGGAATCCGGAAAAGTGCCCGTTTTTTATGTGACTCCTGCAGGCAAAGGGGATGGCAGTTCCTGGAGTAGTGCTACTGACCTCGATCAGGCACTCGAAAAAGCAACGACAGGCAGTACGTTATTCCTGGCCGAGGGAACCTATGTTCCAACGCGGACCATTCGCAATGGTGATGTGAATGAGGAATCGGACAAAACCATAGAGATCGCAAAAAATATCAGCCTGATCGGCGGATATGCGGCCAATGCCAAACCTGGAGATCAGCCCAATCCGGCCTTGTATAAAACCATCTTTCAGGGAAAGCTTTCCAGCGGAAAATCGGTGTTCCACACCGTCACGGTGACGGCGACCGCGGATCCTGAAAATCAGGTGACGCTTGAAAACATCAGCATCAGAGGGGGAAATGCCACCGATCGTAGTGCGAGTACAACCATCAATAACGTCAAATTCAGCCGTGGCCAAGGGGGCGGTATGTTGATTGGCATGGCCAGGGTCTTGCTCAAAAATGTGGATGTGGTCGACAATAAAGCGACCGCAGATAAGGGGACCGCAGGTTTTGCTGCCGGCATCTACGCATTTGCAGGTGCCCAGCTCAGGTTGGAAAACTGTCGCATCAACAATAATAGCAACAGCGGAAATAACGGTGGCGGACTATGGATCGCCGATGGTTCACTGATTGCCTACGATAGCCAGTTTAATCACAATAGTGCCAAAGGCACCGCAGGGGGCGTGCACGCCTATCCAAATGCAGCTATTACACTCTATAATTGTGAGGTGATCGGCAATTCAAATACATCCTATGGAGCAGGCGTTTATCTGCGTGAAAAGTCAAAAGGGATATTTGTTAATTGCCTGCTGGCTGAAAATTCGAGCACATCAGCCAATGGCGGCGGCGGACTGATGCTGTATGATAATAGTCAGGCAGACGTGATCAGTACAACCATTACCAAGAATACCGTTGTTGGTCCCGGCGGTGGGGTCTATCGTCGCAGCAATGTCAACAACCTGACTTTGATCAATTCGATTGTATCAGGCAATACCCAGGCGGGCAGTTCTACCGATGTTGATGCCTATTCAGATAACATTGCTGTCGTGCCAAGGATACAGCACACGGTTGCTGCGCAAGCGGTGTATGGCGCTGATGGAAGCATTGTTCCAAAAGTAAGTTTTGAACCTGCGACCATGCTGAATCCAGATTATCTACCTATCGGAGCCGAAAATCCGTCCATGAGCTATGGTCTAAATTCAGCCGGACTGCTGGAGCTTGCCAAGAAATACACGCCGGCATTGGACGATAGTCGCATGCAACAAGATATCAATAATAACCCGCGTTCTTCCAGCTGGATGGGCGCAAAAGTGAAATAAGATGAAACAATTAAGCTGCTTATTTATCCTTATCCTTCTTGTATTAGGCAACAGCCGGGCTGCTGAGCACAAGAATATCCTGCTATTATTGGGTTCAGCCGATCCTGAGGTACTGGCCCAGCGGGTAGATGTTGCTGCTCAGCTCTACCGTATCCGGCCGATGGATGCTATTGTGGTGTCTGGAGGTTGTGGTGCACACGGTTCCAAGATTTGCGAAGCGTCGTCCATGGCGCTGCAATTGGTCAGCAGAGGGGTGCCTGCGGCATTGATCTTCAAGGAGGAAAACTCCAAGACGACAGTGCAGAATTATATTTTTAGCAGGCGCCTAAAAAATAACGCTGGCGAGCGGATCATGCAGCCAGGAGATACAGTGTATGTTGTTTCCGACCATTGGCATGCGATTGCTGTCGCTGCCCGCCTGCAAAAATACGATGGGGTGACAGCGAAGTTTTTTATTGAAGGCGCTATACAGCCCAAAAAGGAAGACCGTCTTGATTATGCCGGAATATTTAACGCTTACGATGACAACCACCTTTTTACATTAAAAGGCACCTGGCTGACGCCGGAAGCGGTATGGACAAAAAAAGACAGTACCTGTTACCTGACGCAGGATATCATCTATACAACGGATGCTGCTAACACCAGCTATAGCGTCAGTCCGGTGGAGAAGCTGTTCCCTTTTCTGAAAGGGAGCTCAGAGTTTAATCCGCCGATATATATCGATGAGCCGGCTGCATGGTACATCCTCTTTAGCGGCTATTGCCGTAAAGTTTCAAAAAAAGACTATAAGGTACTGGACGAACAGCCTATTCAGGAATGGCTGAGGCTGCCAGACACATTGAACTGGAACCAAATCAATGCAGGGTATATCCAGGGAAAATCATTGGTATTGATCGGAAAGGACAAAGTGCTATTGGCGGAGCGAAAAGGAAAGGCCTTTCAGTATGTCCGGGAAACCGTGCCGCAACACTATTTTGCCAACTGGCCCTATAGTTGGGGTGCGGGCAATGTCAGTGCGGCAAGATTGCTGCCGGGAGAAAATAAGGTCATCTTTTACCGAAATATGGAGTCTGCCGTATGCACTATTGACCAAAAAACAATTGAAAAAGCGGTTCCATTAAAGTTAAAGTGGATCGGTGAAATAAAGTAAAAACAGATGAAAAGAAATTTTATATACAGCTTATTGCTGCTTTTTCTTGTTATTTCATGCAAGAAAAATGAAGGCGGAACGCAGCTGCCCTACGATTACAGTATTCCCCAGCAAGAAGACCTGGCGGAGATTATCCATACGGCTGCCTGGAATACAAAAACGGTTGCCGATGGTGTGGTGTGGAAGTATTACCAATTCCCGCGGATATTTGAATCCAAACAATATGTTAATGTATTTGAGATCGATCTGAAGAAAGGTAGGCAGCTGGAAATTCCCTATGTGAAGACCGGATTTCTAAAAACAAGTGCTGCTGCCACGGCCAAGGGCGCTTTGGTGGCATTCAACGGCAGTTACTTTAATACCAGTACGGGCGGATCAACCGTATTTTTCAAATACGATGGCCAGGTAATCAACCAGACGGTGAACGGATTTAATAGCTACCGTGAAAATGGCGCATTTACCTTTACCGGGCAAAGCTATCAGATCGTGCCGAAGCCAGCAGGTGGTTGGGGTACCCTGAGCGCTACAGCTGCACTGGCTGGCGGCCCTTTATTGATGCAGAATGGTCAGGTGCTGGAGCAGTTGAACGTAGATTTCAATACCAGCAGACATCCCCGTACAGCAGTGGGGCTTACCAAGGACAATAAGCTGATCGTAGCTGTTATCGATGGACGTTCGTCGCAGTCACAGGGACTGACGATTCCCCAGCTGGGCCAGTTGATGGCCGCCTTGGGCTGCACGTCCGCATTAAACTATGATGGCGGCGGTTCCTCCACAGCCTGGGTGAAGGGTGAAGGTGTGGTCAACTATCCTTCAGATAATGGAAAGTTTGACCATGAAGGAGAACGCGCTGTCGCCACGGTATTTACCGTAAAATAAAAAATCGATACTTTTATAGGTAGACGGCCATCTCATGGGTAAGATGAGATGGCTGCTATTAAGTTATAATGATTGCTATTAATTGAAACATCATGAAAAAAAAGACAATTATCTTTCTTTTCCTCTTCTTTGTTTATGGCTCGTTTTCCATTTACGCTCAACAGGTTATTTCGTCTGCTAAATTTGAGCTGCAGGGAAGAGCTTTTGAAAATGCGCCAAAATTTCATCGTATAGATACAGCGAAGTACAGGGAGCTTCCTGCTGCGGTAAAGAAATTATATACCCATGCTGCAGGAATGTTTATTACGTTTAAAAGCAATACGAGCAAATTATCTTTACGCTGGAAGACGGTCGATGCAGTGTTAGGCAATAATTCTACGCCGATTATGTCGCGGGGTTTTGATGTATATGTAAAAGAAGCCAGCGGATGGCGCTTTGCAGGAGTAGCTCGTCCCGATCTAAATTTGGCAGAAAGTAAAGCTACGCTGGTTGAAGATATGGCCAAAACAGAAAAAGAATTTCTTGTTTATTTTCCGCTATATAAAGAGCTATTGGACTTTGACCTGATTATTGATGACAAAGCCAGCTTTGTTGGTACCAAACAGTCATTTGCTAAAAAGGTCGTGATTTATGGTTCCAGCATTGTCCATGGAGCTTCCGCAAGCCGTCCGGGATTAGCTTATCCAGCACAATTGGGGCGTCGGCTGAATGCCAGCGTGATCAACATGGGCGTGAGCGGCAATGCGCGGATGGAGCCTGCTGTGGCCGATATGCTGTGTGACATTGATACTATGGACCTGCTCATCATGGATTGTGTACCAAACAGTAGCCCAGAGGAAGTCCGGGACCGAACGTTCAATTTTGTGGAACGGATCCGTCGGTCCCATCCCCGGTTACCCATATTGCTGATCGAGAGCATTACCCGTCAGGTCGGCAATTATAATTTAAAATGGCGTGCGCGGTCGACCGAGCAGAATAAAAATTTTAAGCTACAGTATGAGAGATTGCTGCAGGCAGGTTATAAAAATTTGTATTATATACCCACGGACCATTTAATAGGTGATGATTCCGAAGGAACAGTGGATGGCACGCACCCAACAGATGTAGGATTTGAAAGGATGCTTAAAATAATAGAGCCTAAAGTAGAAGCGATCCTAGAAAATAGACCTTAAATCTTCACCAGCTCTCCACCGCTACTGGGGGAGTAATTAGCTTTAAACCACCGCATAGGTTATCCGTCTAGTTCTTTGTCCGGTAAATATCAGGATTTATTTTTACCTCCCCATTTCCACCATTCACCGAGTTTTCCTGGCTGTTAGTCTAAAGCCTATAGGCCTGGGGTCTATTGTGTTGTAGTTTTGAGTCAACAAATAAGAACTAAAACTAACAATATAAAATAAAGACATTATGAAAACTCTAGTAAAAACATTCGCAGCAACAGCTTTAATCGCAGTATCCACATTCACTATGGCCGCTGAAGGACCCGGTTCAAAGTCCGCAAAAGCAAACGTTAACCTTTCTACAGCAGACTTCGCCCTTGACCATTACGTTGCGGTCACCACCGAAGGCGAGTCGGCAGGTGTGGAGCAGCTATTTGCTGAAGATTTCAGCCAGAAGGCTAACGCAGCTACCAATGGACGTAGTGCGGTTGTTAACTTCTTCAAAAAGCAAAAAGGAGAGCAGCTGGACTGTAAAGTGGCCACCGACATTCTCGAAGAGTCTGCAGATTATATGGTCGCTAAAGTGACGTTGAAATTTGAAAATTTCACCAAGACCGACCTGGTGACTTTGGTGCGCGAAGGCGACAGCTGGAAAGTCTCCAAATCAATCCATTCGTTTAGTAACTAGGCGTTTAGTCAAAATATATATGTTGTAGAGCCACATCCGGAGATGTGGCTT